>JBILYN010000131.1:0-11964 GCA_044377715.1 Aquabacterium sp. | reverse complement strand
AAGGCGCTGCGCAGCTCGAACCGGTCGGCGGCGGCGCCCAGAAACGCCCCAAACAAACCCATCGGCAGCACCCGCAGCATGCTCAGCATGACCACCACCAAGGCTGAGTCGGTGGCTTTGTAAGCGAACAAGGCCATCGCCAGCATCTCGAGCCAGCGCACGGTCGACGCCACAAAGCCGACCCACAGCAGCCGCCGAAAATCGGGAATAGACCTCAAACTCATGGACACAGGGTTCACCTTGGCGGGCATTTGCCAGACCGTTGGCCAGCCAGCGCACCGAGGTCAAGGCAGGAACGAACAGCGATGGAGCCGCCGATTGGTTGACGACACTGGCCTTCAACCTGCGCCGCTTGCACCAGGCGCTGAACCCGCCGCGCATGGAGTGAAGGGCTGACGCAAGGCCTCAAGCCAGCAGCAGATTCGCAGGCGCCATCATGCCAGCCGGCGCCAGCACAGCCAGCGTGAGAACCCTTGATGGCTGGCCAGCGCATCCCACCCGTCGCCCAGGGGGCAAAGCGCTTGAGCGTCGCAAACCAATCCTCCGCGCGCAGGATGCCGAATGCGCGGTCGGCATTACAGCGTCTCGATTCTCCCGGCACGCCCGTATTCGCCTAGGGATAAGGCCACCGCAGAATCGGCCGTTCAAGTCGTAACCCGCTGGGTCCTTGCACAGTTGCGCCACACCGTGCTGGCCGACGTGCATGCCGCCGATGCGGCCATCGCCGCGCTGATGCCGTCGCTGAACAATCGCGCCTTCCAGAAGCTCGACGGCAGCCGCGCCAGCCTGTTTGCCTCGCTCGATTCGCCGGCGCTCTCGCCGTTGCCGATGCAGCCCTGGCAGTGGGCCACCTTCAAGAAGGTGACCGTGCACATCGACTACCACGTCGAGGTCGAGGCCCACCGCTACAGCGTGCACCACCCGCTGGTCGGCCTTGAGATGGAGGAGCGCATCACCGACGCCCTGGTAGAGGTGCTGCACCGAGGCCAGCGCGTGGCCTGCCACGCCCGCAATGAGGATGTCGACGGGCGGGCCGGGCGCGGCTTCGAGCGGCCGATGCTGATGAGCCTGGCGCTGTCGCGCTGGGTCGAGGACGGCACTGCGATCCTGATCACCGGCCCTGCTGGTTCGGGCAAGTCGTGGCTAGCATGCGCGTTGGCGCAGTACGCCTGCCGGCGCGGCCAGTCGGCGCTGTACTTGCGCGCGCCGCGCCTAGCCGACGAGTTGCGCATCCAGCATGGCAATGGCGGCTTCGCACGCTGGCTGGGCGCGGTGGCGCGCACTGACGTCTTGGTCCTCGACGACTGGGGACTGGCAACGCTCGATGGCCCCACGCGCTCAGATCTGCTTGAAATCATTGACGACCGCGCCGGCACCCGGGCCACCATCGTGACAAGCCAGCTGCCCGTCGAGCACTGGCATGCGTGGATCGGTGACGCCACGATCGCTGACGCCATCCTAGACAGACTGCTGTCGCGCAGCCAGCGCTTGGCGCTCAAGGGCAAGTCATTACGGCCCGACAAGTTGGCCGGCGCACAGCCACCAGCCGATCTGGCTGCAGCACAGGATTCGACCAAAGAAGCAAGGCAAGACCCTATGAGCTGATCGCGCACCAAACCCTCTGCGTCGCGCTTCAGGAGCCAGTAAAACCAGCCCAAAAAAACCCCATCCCTACAATCTTCCCGACGTAACTCAGCATCCGACCGTAAACCGATCACGTTCCCGAAATCACCGGTCACGTTCGCCGAAATGCGCAATCCACCCAAGGCGGTTACGATGCCGTGATCGAAACCCACCATGGCACAGCAAGCGCCCTGCGACTGGCCCACCCATGCGGATACTGCTGGTCGAAGACGACAAGGTGCTGGCCGACGCGCTTTCGCGGGCACTGGTGCAGTCGGCCCACGCTGTAGACATCGTCGCCACGGGCGAGGGCGCTGACAATGCGCTCGCGTTGGGCATCTACGACCTGGCCGTGCTGGACATCGGCTTGCCCGGGCTCAGTGGACTGGACGTGTTGCGGCGCCTGCGAGGACGCAAGTCCACGTTGCCGGTGCTGATGTTGACTGCGCTGGACGCCCTTGCTGACCGCGTGCGCGGCCTCGACCTGGGTGCCGACGACTACCTGGCCAAGCCCTTTGACCTGCCCGAGTTGGAAGCCCGCGTGCGCGCGCTGCTGCGCCGCGGCACCAATTCCACGCCCTACCTCGAACATGGGCTGCTGCGCTTTGACACGGTGGGCCGGCGTGTGTTTTACGACCAGCGGCCGCTGGAGCTGTCGCCGCGCGAGCTGGCAGTGCTGGAGCTCTTGTTGATGCGTGCCGGCCGCGTGGTCAGCAAGGAGCAACTGGTCAACCACCTCTATGGCTGGGACGACGAGGTCGGCGACAACGCCATCGAGGTCAACGTCTATCGGCTGCGCAAGAAGCTGGAGCCTTTCGGCTGCGAGATCCGCACCGTGCGCGGCATGGGCTACCTGATGGACCGCAGCGATGCGGGGGCCTGAGCTGCGGCTGCAATCCAAATTGCTGGCCTGGCTGCTGGGGCCGCTGGCCGTGCTGCTGGTGATCGACACCGGTATCGCCTACTGGAATTCGCTGCGCTTTTCCAACCTGGCCTACGACCGCGCGCTGCATGAGATCGGACGCGAAATTGTGTTGCACGTGCGTTTGGACGGCACGCGGCCACGGCTGGAACTCTCGGAAGCTGCAGGCAACATCTTGTTGCTGGACCCGGAAGACCTGCTCTTCTACCGCGTGCTGGGCGCTGACGGCACGCTGCTGGGCGGCGATGTGGGCCTGCCACCGCCACCGCCGCTGCCACCAGCCGCCAAGCCGCTCTTCTACGGCGCGGAACTGCGTGGCCAGCCGGTGCGCATGATGCTGGCTTGGCTGCCCTTGAGTACCGGCGGCGACGTTGTGCAGGTGCAGGTGGCCGAGACACTCGTCAAGCGCAGTCGATTTGCCTGGGAGATGGTGGCCAACGTGGTCCTGCCCCAGGTGCTGCTGATCGTGATGGCCACCGCCGTGGTCTGGTTCGGCGTGTCGCGCGGGCTGGCGCCGCTGCAGCGGCTGCGGCATGCGGTGTCTGACCGCTCGCATCTGGACCTCAGCCCCATCGACGTGCACGACGTGCCGGGCGAAGTGCGGCCGCTGGTGGACGAAGTCAATCAGCTGATGTCGCGCCTGGGCCGCACCTTCGATTTCCAAAACCGTTTCGTCACCGATGCCGCGCACCAGCTCAAGACGCCGGTCAGCGGCCTGAAGGCGCAGATTGAACTGGCGCTGCGCGAAACCGACCTCGAACGGGTACGCCATTCGCTGGCCCAGCTGTACATCAGCGCCGACCGGCTGTCGCGTCTGGTGCGGCAGCTGTTGTCGCTGGCGCGCAATGAACCCGGGGCCCTGGGTTCGATGCAACTGCAGCCGCTGGACCTCAACGCCTACGCGCTGGAAGTGACCATGGAGTGGGTTCCCCAAGCCTTGCAGCGCAGTATCGACCTTGGATTCGAAGGTGCCGAGCAGACGCTGATGATCGGCGCCGACCGCGACCGTTTGCGTGACCTCATCAACAACCTCATCGACAACGCCATCCGCTACAGCCAGGCCAACGGCAGCGTCACCGTGCGTGTGCGGCTGGCCAACACAGGCCAGTGCCAGCTGGCCATCAGCGACGACGGTCCCAGCATCCCGGTGCAGGAGCGCCAACGCATCTTCGAACGTTTTCACCGTCTGCTGGGCACGCAGGAAGACGGCAGCGGCCTGGGCCTGGCCATCGTCAGCGAGATTGCCACGCTGCACGGCGCGCGCATCACGCTGGAAGAAGACAGCGACGGCATCGGCAATACCTTCAGTGTGTTTTTTCCCATGCTGCCGGCCTGAACTCAGGGGGCCGATTGACAGCTGGCTGACAGCTGGCCGTCACACCGCTGACAGCACAGCGGCAGCAAGGTGACAGCGCGAGTCTCTAGCCTCGATGACAGTGGAACCTCGGTGGTTCCGCGTCCATTTCGAGGGGCTTTGATGTCTTTTTTGACGAGTTCGGAATTCTGGATCGCGCTGTCGCAGATCATTCTCATCAACATCGTGCTCAGCGGCGACAACGCGGTTGTCATCGCCTTGGCTTCGCGGTCGCTGCCACCGGCGCAGCAAAAGAAGGCCATCTTGTTCGGCAGCATCGGCGCCATTGTGCTGCGTGTGGTGCTCACCTTCTTTGCTGTCTACCTGCTGAGCCAGCCCTATTTGAAGCTAGTGGGTGCGGCGCTGCTGCTGTGGATTGGCATCGGCCTGCTGAAGGCTGACGACGGCGAAGGGCATTTGGAGGGCCACTCCAGCTTGGGTGCGGCCATCAAGACCATCATCGTGGCCGACCTCGTGATGAGTCTGGACAACGTCATCGGCGTGGCCGCTGCGGCCAAGGGCAACGTGCCGCTGCTGGTGTTCGGCCTGGTGATCAGCATTCCGCTCATCATCTTCGGTAGCACTTTGATCTTGAAGCTTATGGGGCGCTTCCCGATCATCATCACCGTCGGCGCCGCACTGCTGGGCTGGGTGGCGGGCGAGATGGCGATGAGCGACCCCGCCATTGCCGACTGGGCGGTCAAGCAGCATGCCCTGCACACCTTGGTGCCCATCTTCGGTGCCGTCGCGGTGGTCGTGGTCGGCAAGTGGCTGACCGGCCGCCAGCAGCTGCAAGCCGCCAACCAGCCCGCTGGCTGAGGGTCAGCGCATGAGACACATTCTGGTTCCCATTGACCCGGCCCAGCCGGCACGCACCCGTGCGGCTGTCGACCAAGTGGTGCGTCTGTACCGCGAAGAGCCTGCTACCGTGCGCCTGCTGCGGGTGCAGCCCCATGTATCTGGCCACGTGGCGATGTTCTTCGGCAGCGGCGAGTTGCGCGAGCTGCAGCAATACGCGGGCGCCGAAGACCTGCAACTGGCGCAAAGCCTGCTTGACGCCGCCGGCGTGCCCTACACAAGCACGGTGCTGGTGGGGCGCAGCGCCAACACCATCGTGGCCGTCGCACACGAGCACGGCTGCGACCGCATCGTCTTTGGCCCCGAGCAGCCCAGCCTGGCGGGCAAAATTTTCGGCTCACTGGCGCACCAAGTGCGCCAAATGCTGGGCACTCCGGCCGACGCGCAAGTGATCGGGTCCTGAGTGGGGCAAAACCGCCTTGGATTGAACCGCTGGTGTGGTCGCTTCGGTGCGAATCGACCGCTTGAAAGCGGAGTCGACAACTGTTCCTACGCTGGGTGGCCTGCCTTGCCGCCCGTGGTGCTGAACGACATCACGAGCGGTGCCACACCATTGACGGTGGTCTTGGAGAAGCGGAAGTCCGCCGCTCTTTTCTGTATTGATCGATCAAGCTGCGCAGCGGCTACCAGCGAGACCGCAAGCCCGCCTGGGACGAAACGAACGGCGGAGCGATAGCGTGATGCCGGCACCTGCGCGAGAGCGGCAGTCTGCTGTCGGGCGGCACGTCGAGGGGTGTTTCACGACCCCATCGGCGACAAATGTGGCTTCTAACTCACCGCAGTTGCTAAGCCTGTACCGTCCGAGTCGATGCCCCCGTCGACTCCCTCGTTTGGTCGTCCCCACGCGACTCAGAACTGCTGACGGATCTGGCGAAGCGCAGTGTTCTCAAACGCTCTCTGTCCTTTTGCGTGCCGCCTGCCATCCGGTGCCTACCTGCGGCCTACCTGGAAAGGTCAATAGAAGTCTTCCTCGCGCTGCTGGCGTGCGCCGATCACGAGCACCAACTCGGGCGAGCGGATGTCGAAGCGCAGGATGTAGCCCGTGGTGCCAAACGGGATGATGAGTTCGCGCAGCGTCGACCGGGCTCCAACCTTGCGGTAGCTCTAAGGCGTTGTCGCCAGTTGGCTCAATGCGGCTTGTCGGATGGCCTTGACCGCTTCGTCGGCCACATCGAGTTCCCAGAGCGTTTGTGCGCGACTGAGCAGGAAGTCGTAGAGCCGCACCAGATCGTCTTCAGCGCCTTGCGTGAATTCGACGGCGTAGCTCATCCGCCCAGTTGCTTGCGGCGCTTAGCCAGTTTGGATTCAAGCTTGGCGATGACCTGGGCAGCAGGGATGGACACCCCTGTGCGCTCATACTCGGCCATGGATGCGTCGCAACGCGAAGCGAAGTCAGTCTGAACGCGTCGGTACTCAACGGCGTTGAGGATAGGTTTTTCAAACGCCCTTTTCCTTCCCCATGGCGCCCCGAACACGGCCCTCGACGCGTGTGAATCGGTCTTTGAAGGTGTCTTTGAAGGTGGCTGAGAACTGCTGAGCTTTGGCCGCGCCGCTCCAAACCGTCGTTCTCGGGCACCGTCTTGGGGTTATCGCTTGTCACTTGGCCGCTTCCATTGGTCCCGCAAACACTCGGACGCAGCCGACTCCAGCAACCCCGGTCGCCAGGTCGTCTGAACGGTCACGGTTGGGCAGCGTCAGGCTGCTTGCAGCGCCTGGCCACGGGTAGGCGCGCGGGGCGGCGCCCGGGCCTGCAAGCCCTAGTGCGTGAGGATCTTCTCGATCACCGGCTGCCAGGGCGCGGAGGCCCTGGCGTTCGCCAGGCAAGAGCGCTTCCTTTGCTCGTCCATGCTGCGCACCAAAAGGCATTACTGCCGTCAACGCGTGTTCCAACTTCGATTTCTTGTGGTTGCACTCCTGGCATGCGCCCACCTTTGGCAGGTTCGCTCGTAGGTCCAGAGGGAAGAAGCCACGTGCAATGACGTGATCTGCGGTGGTGGAGCCAGCCACGCCGCGATAGGGGCATAGACCGCTCTTGAAGGCTTTACCCATTACACATGCCCCGCCAGGAAGTACGCTGTTGCAAGTCAACGACATAAATTGTATACTACAAAGTAAATTTACTCAGTGATATACAAATGCCGTATAGCCGCCCTCACCTGAAGACGCTCCTGGCTCGACTCAATGAACCTCCCAAGTTCATGATTGTTGTAGCCGGACCGCGTCAAATTGGCAAGTCGACCATGGTCCGCCAGGCTCTGGCCGGGCGCCCTTCCAGCTTCGAAGCCACGGATCAGTCAGCCACAGTAACTGTTGACCCATTCAATGACGCCGCCAGCACCATACAGGGAGAGCCAGGGGCAAAAGCAACCGAGAAATGGATCGTCGACAAGTGGACACAGGCACGCGCCAAAGCCCGATCGCTGCCCCCGGGGCAATGCCATGTCCTGGCCATTGATGAGATTCAGAAAATTCCCAGATGGTCAGAAGTCGTCAAGGGGCTTTGGGACGCAGACCGGGCTGAGCAAGTTCCCTTGCACGTTGTGCTTCTGGGGTCTTCGCCGTGGCTTATGCAGAAGGGTCTGACTGAAAGCCTGGCTGGACGCTATGAGCCCATCCACATGTCGCACTGGTCCTACAGCGAGATGCAGGAGGCTTTCGACTTTTCACTGGACGAGTACATCTATTTCGGGGGCTACCCGGGGTCAGCCAGCCTGATCCGCGACGAAACCCGCTGGAGACAGTATGTCCGTGATGCCCTGATCAAACCCAACATCGATAGCGACATCCTGCAGATGACCCGGGTTGAAAAACCTGCGCTCTTGAAGAACCTGTTTGAACTGGGCTGCGGAGCCTACTCTGGTCAACTGATCTCCTTGACTAAATTGCTCGGCCAACTCCAGGATGCAGGCAACACGGTCACCCTGGCCCACTACTTGGACTTGCTCTCACAGGCAGGCTTGCTGACGGGCCTGCAGAAGTACGCGGGGCAAGAGCTGCGCAGGCGAGCCTCACCACCCAAATTCAATGCCCACAACACGGCCTTGATTTCAGCTCAGGCCAAGTACACGTTTGAGCAGGCTAAAAACGACCGCACATACTGGGGACGCCTAGTTGAAAGTGCTGTTGGCACACATCTGATCAACAACAAGCCCGAAAACTCCAGCTTGTATTACTGGCGAGAGAGCCCCAGTGAAGTGGACTTCGTTCTGACCTATGGCGAAAAACTGCTCGCCATCGAGGTCAAGAGCGGGGATGACTACGCTGCTCCCAAAGGCCTGCAGGTCTTTGCTGACAAATTCAAAAATGTCACCCCGGTGGTGGTGGGAGCCGATGGCGTTGCCATTTCCGACTTCCTGTTGCAACCAGTTGAAAGCTGGATGAAGTAAATGGTCTTTGTCCCCCGTAGCGTCAAGCAGCTCTCCAAATTGCCCGACGGTGGATCAGACACCGAAGCGGTGGGCTTGGATTCGTTGAGGTCAGTCCCAGCATGGGTTTTGCTGGGAGAGCCTGGCGCAGGGAAAAGTGAGGCCTTCAAATCCGAGGCGCAATCCGACAAAGGCCTTCGCTTGACGATTGCTGAGTTCGTTTACAGCGATATCGATGAGGCATGGAGAGACAAGTGCCTGTTCCTCGATGGTTTGGATGAAGTTCGTGCCAGTGCTACGACTGCATCCATCCTGGTTCAGGTCAAATCCAAACTCAGGAAACTGGGACTGCCCAATTTTCGGATCGCTTGCCGTGCAGCAGACTGGTACGGGCAATCGGATCTTGAAGAGATCATTGGAGCTTCGCCAAATGGAAAGCTCCCGACTTACACCCTGGAGCCTCTGACGACCGCAGACATCAAGCGGATTCTGGAAGACAACTTCAACAGACCTGACGCTGAGAATTTCATCGCGCAGGCAAAAGCTCACGGGATCAACGCCCTGCTGAGTAACCCCCAAACGCTTGGACTGACCGTCAAAGCACTGGGAGGACAGACTTGGCCAAGCAGTCGAGATGAGACATACCGGCTTGCATGCGAAGCTCTCGTCCAAGAGGAAAACCGTAAGCACCGCGACCAAATCCGTTTTCAGCCGGTGCTCAAGGGCGCACTCTTGGAGGCCGCTGGCCAGGTCTTCGCCACTTTACTGTTGGCAGATAAGTCAGGTGTTGCATTGGACCCGTCAGCTCAAGACGACCGATTCCCTGCACTGAACGATCTTGAGCCAAGCTCACCTGAACAAGCGGCTATGACGTTGGGCACCGCCCTCTTCGTGCAATCCACTTCGAATGATCAGCGACTAGAGCCAACACACAGAAGTGTTGCCGAATATTTAGCAGCCGATTGGCTGGGCAAACAGATCGACTCACGCGGGCTTCCGCTAAAAAGAGTGCTCAATCTCATGCTTGGATTTGACGGCAAAGCAGTAGCAGGGCTGCGTGGCCTTTACGGCTGGCTGGCACTGAAGAGTCTCAAGGCACAACATGGGTTGATCAAAAATGATCCACTGACCGTTGCACTCTACAGTGATCCCTACCCAATGGATGTGGAAGCGAAGAGGCTGCTTTTGCAGGAAATCTATTTCCAGACTCATGCCAACCCGTCGGTACTCTGGGATCTGCGAGGTGCAGAAAATCTTTCTGCGCTCTTCCAAGAAGAACTTCGAGATGAGTACTTGGCGGCACTGCAGGACCCCAAACGAGATGACTCCACACAGACCTATGTGGTTTTCATCCTCAAGGTGCTCAAGCAATCAGCCGCTCAGACGCAGCTGACCAACGAACTGCGAGAGGTTGCTGCAGATGGAACTCGCTGGGAGCGAGTACGGCGGCATGCTCTGGAGGCTTGGCTTGAGTGCGGCGTAACGGATAGTCAAGCCATCGAATTCCTGGATCACCTGAACCAAGGCAAGATTGCCGATCCAGATGAAGAGCTCGCTGGGATCTTGTTAGGCGAGCTCTTTCCCAGAGCCGCCTCTGCCTCACAGGTCCTGAGCTACCTTCACCACCCCAAAAGCAAGATCTTGGGGATGTACCAGCACTTTTGGGCCTATGAATTTCCCAAGACAGTTCCTGAAGACGATTTGCCTTTCGTACTGGACCAATTGGCAAAGCGCAGCGATTTGAAGTCGTTAAACTGGGTAGAGTTTCACCTTTCGCGCACATTGGCCGCACTGGTTGCTCGCGGTGTTCAAGTTCATGGCGACCGAATCCCAGACACACAACTCTTTACCTGGCTGCGCATTGGTACAGATGAATACGGCGAACGGCGACATGAGCCGGAGTTCCATAACACCATCACCCATTGGCTGATCGATAGACCGGAGCGATACAAGGGTCTCCTACGTGTTTGCTTTGAACGGAATGAAGCGAGCCCCTCGCCACTCCAAGGCTTGTTCAACGACTCGCAGGTCCTTCGTGGGATACCAGCTCCTGCAGACATAGGTCTATGGCATTTCCAGAACATCAACTGCACCACAAACGAGACTTTGGCAAAGGAACACTTGGCTGAAGCCATGCGTTCCATATGGTCCGATCAACCCGCACCAGGGCTAACTTTTGACATGGTGCTTCAATGGGTGAGCGATGACCCAGTCAAAAATAGTTGGTTAGAACCTCTACTCACCTGGGAAATTCCAGAGTGGCGGAAGGCTCGGAATCATTCAAATCAGCAGCGTCAGCGCGAGCAAGCTGACATCAAAAGTGAACGAAGCGTCAACCTGGCGACCAAGCTTTCTGAAATTCGATCAGGGCAAGCAAACGCTGCACTGATGAGCCAATTGGCTGGGGTTTGGTTGAACCGTTACTCAGACACCCGTGGCGAGACACCGCTCGATCGGTTCAAGACCTATTGCGACAACTATGTCGATGTGTATGAGGCTGCGAAAGCTGGAATGCCAGACTGCATCAAGCGCAGCGATCTTCCTTCAGTCAAGGAAATCATCGATCTAAATCTGAAACAGCAATCTCACTGGATTCGAGCTGCATGCCTTCTTGGTATGGAGCTGAGCTGGACGGAGAATCCAAGTGCCATCGATTTATTGGATAGCAGCACACTAGAGAAAATGGTCTGCTTCCGACTGACCGATGGCACTGAAACGCCCCCTGAGTGGTTCTTGCATTTGGTCAGCAATATGCCCGAGCTCGTGTCAAAGGTGCTGATCACCTACGCAAGTGAAAGCTTCAAAGCTCAGAAGGAATACGTTGACGGGATCTATCCGTTGACCAGGAATGCGGCGTACGCGAAGGTCGCCCGCCTTTCTGTACCAGTTTTGCTTATCAGCTTCCCGACTCGAAACAAGTCCAATCAGCTCAATCAGCTCAATTCATTGCTGAGGTCTGCACTCAAGTATGAGATGCCCGAGCTCTCAGCCATCGTTGCAAAGAAGCTCAAGCTCAAATCCCTTGACCCGGCCCAGAGGGTGTATTTCCTCCTCACGGGGATGCTCATAGATCCAGAACAGTACGAGCAAAAGCTCTGGGACTTCGTTGGTGAATCTTGGCAACGCATACAGCACCTCTCCGACTTCCTAGGCAGCCGTCTAAGTGACTTGCCCATGGATTTCACTTTGAGTGCCAATACGTTTGGGAAGCTCATTGAAATTCAAACGCCGTTCGCAGAAGTCGATTGGCCAATGGGTGGTGGATCAGTCAGCCAAGCTATGAACCTAGGCGACCATGTCAAAGGACTCATCGGCAAGCTTACCGCCTTAGGTACCTCGGACAGCCTGGAAGAGATCAACCGACTTCTAGAGCTCACTACGCTTGAGAAAATCAAACGGCATCTGCTCAGCAGTAAACACGAGGTCATTCAGCGGCTGCGGGAAAACACGTTCTGTCACCCGAACCTGACCAACGTAGCTACGATCCTGAGTAACAAGTCTCCAATAGGTCCTGCTGATCTGCAGGCCATTGTGTTGGACCATTTGGATCAAATTGCAACAGATATTCGAGCCAGCGACAGCGATCTATTCCGCCAATTTTGGACAGAAGGCGCTGAGAACAAGCACAAGTCTGAAAACAGCTGCAGGGACGCACTCCTTGCCATGCTGAGAGGCCACCTCGAACCGCTTGGTATTGATAGTCAACCGGAGTTCGACTACGTCAATGACAAACGCGCGGACATCCGTGTCTCATATCGCAACTCGATTACTGTTCCCATAGAAATCCAAGGTGAATGGCACTCAGCGCTTTGGACGGCCGTGCAGGGTCAGCTGATCCCGCA
>JBILYN010000130.1:0-11997 GCA_044377715.1 Aquabacterium sp. | reverse complement strand
ACGTGTCCCCCGTGTCCCCGCGTGTCCCCAGCTTTTTGAAGCAGGATGCAGCGAATGACGACTTTGAGCACGAAGCCCTCAAGAAACGAGCCGCGATCATGAAATTCGACGGTGGCATGACGCGGGCCGATGCCGAAGCGGCGGCGCGTGCGCTGCTCGGACTGGCGGCGTAAAGCCAACCAAGGACATCGACATGGCGCGGAAATCGAGCACGACCGCAGCGGCCAGCAAGCCGGCGGCGAAGAAGGTGGCGGTGGAGAGTTTTCCAGATTTACCGAACAAGGATGCTGCCGACGCACAGCAGATCGGCGATCGAAAGCGCTTATCCACGGACACGCGATCGGCGCCTCTCACGCAAGACTCGCGCGGCGGTGGGTAAGCCGTCTGGCTCGGCCACTGCGGCACGCGCTGTCAGCCGTGCTGGCAGCCCTGAGGCGAAGGGCCCGCCAATCGGGCACCCGGAAGCGCCCGCAACAGTGGCTGCTGTTGCAGTCCTCCTGAAATTGGCGCAACATTCAATTCCCTGCTGGCTGTGTCAGCCCGTTTGATGCGCGTCATGCATCGCCCGAAACCGGTCAGATCTCCTGAAAGCCGGGAGCCGAAAAGGCTCGGAGATATTCGTCAGGCATCGGGCTCGACAGACGCCCACCTTGCCCTTAAACGGCATTCTTGCCGTCTCTGCCAGCCGACCGCAGTACAGCGGTCAGTCAGTCGACCGAAGCGGCGAAGGCAGTCATCACGCTGCTGCAATCTCGCCAGCGCTGTGCGCCAAGCAATTGGCGCAAGAAAATGACCTGTACCAACCGCGTCGTCACTACGCGGCGCTAGCCAGTAGTGACGACGCACATGCTGCCCCAGCAAAACAGGGCAGAACCACAGCCTGCCGCAAGTGACGGGCTCAAGTGACGAGCTCATTCAACGAGCTCATAAGACGAGCTCAACGCGCGTCAGAACTGCAGACCGTGCAACGCGATCTGCTCCAGCCCGCTCCCAGCGGGTCATGTCAGCCATGGCGCCACCTGGCGCACCCACAGAGCCTTGGGGCAATGGCTCGACCCGATGAACCGACTTGCAGCAGCAAGCGTCATCGAGGCCAATGCCGCGTGCCGCGGCGGCCAGCAGCAAGAAATCGGCACAAGGCGGGAGTGGTGTCCCGCGTCCCTCGTGGTTCCCGCAGCGCTCAGGCGTTCGGGACGGACAGAAACACTTACCTGACCTAAATACACCAGCGACAAGAGCGGATACACCTGGGCAACCGACAGACGAGAGGAGAAAAAACAACGAGGCAGCAAATGTGCGATATGAACCACGAGCTGAAGCAACCGTGCCACCGAAACCACGACGGCAGCTATGCCGATCCAACGCGATCGCGAGCGCGGTGCTCGACCTGGCGGCCGGGCTGCTTCACAACAGGCTACCCGACACATGGGCCAGGCCTGGATGCGTCGCCAAAATGCCCGAGACACCCTCTACTGCAGCAATAAATATGACCCAGATTGGGAAACAACCTCGCTAGGCGGGACCGTTAATGCGTGGACAACTTGACTTGTTCACAGGCTGGATCGGCCATGAGCGCGACCGTTAATGCGCGAAACCGGGACCGTTTCTGAGCGGACAACTTTTGTTACCCACGGCCGTCCAGCGGTGTCTGGGCATTTCGGGCGACTCCATCCTCATGGCAGACTTTGCAGAGAGTCAAGGCTCGAGGAACATGGCTAGGCCACCCGCCAGTGCCCAGACACAGAACACAGTCAATTTCCTGCCGGCGCAGGAACATGCGTCAGGGTCGGCTTGATGACCAGGCCAACTTTGGTGACCTCGACATTTACCCCGGCGTAGACCGTGGACACCTTCCGCAGCTCGGCGATGAATGCCTTCTTGAAGTCGCGCAGCTCTGCATAGTCACTGCCGAACTGGCCTGCCAACCCGGTTGGTGGCCAGGGTGGAACGACCGGCGCCGCCCTTGACCTGGATCACGCCGATTGTTTTGGCCATTGCGTCTTTGCTTTGATGGGGAGGATCAACAGGGTTGTCGGGGGGCTGGCGGTGGTCAACCTGCAAGGTTGTCCACGGACTGCGCCGCTTGAACTACAGGAGTCTTAGCTACAGGTGAATACAGGATCTATATAGGAGCGCCACCGTTTATGCGTGAAAGCGCCACCGTTTATGCGTAGACAACCTCGCCAGGCGCCACCGTTTATGCGTGGACAACTTGACTTGTCCACAGGCCGAATCAGCCGGGAGCGGGACCGTTAATGCGTAGTGCGTCACCGTTTCTGCGTGCCCGAGACCCTACCCGCGACCTCCCCGTCTTTGAGGTGCCCACCATCAGGTGACACTCTTTCGGTTGATGTGCGGCAGGCTCGGCTTGACGATCAGGCCGGCGTCGGCGATCTCGAAGTTCGCCCCGGCGTAGACGGTGGCCACCTTGCGCAACTCGGCCAGGAAAGCCTCCTTGAAAGCGCGCAGTCGGGCGTAGTCGCTGCCGAACTGCATGGCCAGCGCCGCCCAGGGGATCGTGCTCGGCTTCTTGGCGTAGCTCGCCCGGTAGGTCAGCCAGCAGTAGATGTCCAACGCCAAGGGCGACCGCTTCAGCGCTTTGATGGCGCGCATGTCCACCGGGATCGGGTGCTCGATGACCTCCCGGAAGAACTGCTCCGACAAGGTCACCGTGGATTTCCAGAGCGCAGCCTGTGCAGGGTCTTTGGCGTCCCACCAGAGCAGGGACTTGTCGGCGATCGACTGGTTCAGGATGGCCGTCTTGTCACCGTCCTCGTAGATCGCGTTCACCGTGCTGCTGAACAGGCGCCGTGTTTGGTCCTTCAGTCTGGTGATCGACCCCCAGCGCCCGCCGGTCGGCACCAGGTCCAGCTCGCGCATGAAGCCGCTGAGACTGTCGCCCAGTTCCAGTTCACGCTGTTTGGTGCGGACGGCCTCGGTGGTCAACCAGGCCAGCAGCAGGCGCGGCACCGACCCGTAAGGCAAGCCCGGCTCTGGCGGGGCCAGCAGTGTCAGGGTGAAATTGCCATTGCGGCGCTGGAAATGGCTTCCTGCGACCTTCCTGTGCGGCAGCGTGGCCTGAACCATCGCCCTGGCCATGAACCCCAGCGCACCAGCATCCTGCGCACTCTCGGCCTCGATGGCCAGCGCTTCGCTGATGAGCTGCTCGACAGCGGGCGTGATCTTGGCCATCGTCACACCCGCGCCACCTTCCGAAAGTCCACCGCCTGGCCTGCTGGCACCGGGTAGCCGGCCTGCTCGAGCGCGTGCAGCAGCTTGACGCGCACGGTGGTGTTGCCATCGAGGGCGGCCTGCTTGAGCGCTCTGATCGTCACGGCCGGCAGGATGACCACCAGCTGCTGCTGCTCGATCCCGGTCGCGGCCTGGGGTGCTGGCGGTGCAGACTCGGCCGTTGTCGGCACGCTTGCGGCCATCATGTCGTCTAGGCTAAGGCTCTTGAGTTGTTTTTTCATGTCACTTCGCCTGCTTTTTTGCGACCAACTCTAAAAACAAATCTACGCCACCGAAACCAACGTTATTAAGCGGGTTTTTTTGGCAGAAGTTGTCCATCCACAGGTAGGCCTGTTGGGCGGATTCGAGGGCGTCGAGAGGGTCTGAAGGTTTTTTATCTAAATAGTCCCAAAGAACATTAATCCCAGACAGATGACCAAGCAGCCAAGCTTTGTCGGGAGCCCTTGGGGTTTTGACCCACGCGCCGCAGTCGGGCCGTCCAAAGGTTGTTTGGCTCAAAGCGCTCTGCATCACCAGGCAGAGCGCAGCAGCGGTGAGGACTCGTATTGTTGTATTCATGTCGTTGTCTCGTTGTTGCGTTAAAACATGAGATCGTTATATCGTTATTTGTTGGGTCTGCCAGCACTCACCCAGCACGCATCTGCCAGTGCTGCGATCTCTGCTGCCGCTGCCTTGGCACCTGAGCCCATCCAGCACGGTGCGCTGCCTGACAGCATGGCCTCGGCGTAGATCTGTCGGCGGTGGACGCTAGGCGCGAGCACCGGCATGCCCAGGCGCTCCACCTCGCCGCGGATGTGCGCCGTCATCGCCCCCCGACTGGCGCCGTTCATCACCATGAGGATCTGCACGGGCGTGCGCTGTCGCTCGACGGTGGCGTTGACGTCGCGCAGCAGCTTGATCGTCTGAGCCGCGCCCAGCGCATCGGCAGGCGATGGCCCGAACGGGACCAGCGCAACATCGGCCCAGCGCAGCACGGCCAGCGTGTCACGGTTCGCAAAGCCTGCGGTATCCACGATCACCAGCGCGTGCTGCTTCATCAGGCCTTGCAGCGCAGGATCGACGCTGGCGCCACTGGCTGCGCCGATGGGGATGTCGACCAACGGCCCACCCCCGGCGTGCCAGGCTGACAAGGTTCGCTGCGGATCTGCATCGAGCAGCGCAACATCCTGGCCGCGGTGACCCCACTCGCCAGCCAAGCAGGCTGCGATGGTGGTCTTGCCGGCGCCACCTTTGGTAGCCACCAGCGCGATCACCCGGCGAAAATCAGACTTGGCCAATGACTGCCCCTTTCATTTGTTGTTAGGCCTGCCTCGCCGCCTATTTCTTTGGCGGGGACTCCTCGGAGGTCGATTCCGAGTTGCTGGATGATGGAGTCGACTTGTCCGTCCGTGAGTCCGACAGAATTCCCATCCACCGTTGCACGGCCGGCGATGGCTGATCGGGGGTCGATTGGCCTGCCGTCGATGTCAACCATTGGCCGCTCGCCACTCGCCGCGCCAGGTTTGATGCCTTGGTACTCATTCCAGAACCCTCCTTCTTTCACTGTTGGTGGTGCCCTCATGCCGGGGCGCAGCGTGCCTGGCCGGCCGATCTCGTCCTACATGAATCCTGCGCCAGCGTGATCCTTGAACTGCTCGGCCTGACGGATGTAGCCCCGAACGGTGTCCACCTTCTTGTGCCGGCTGACGTCCATCATCTTGAACAACGAAGCACCCGATGCCGCTGCTGTGGTCAGGAACCCGGCGCGCAGTGAATGCCCGCTGAACAGCTGGGGGTCGAGCCCGGCCTGCTCGGCGCGGCGTTTGACGATGTTGGCCACCGATCGATCAGTCAGCGCTGCGGGCATCACCCGGCCACCCACTTTGGGGTCTGACGCCAGGCGCCTGAATATCGGCCCGGTGGTGATGCCTGCCACAGCCAGCCAATCGGCCAGCGCGACCTTGACCTGCAGCCTGGCGCCATCGAGCACGGCAACTTGTTGACCTGCGCCGTCCTGATCGGTCTTGCTGCGCCGCAGGTGGACTTTCAGGCCAGCAGGCCCGACCTCGATGTCCTCGACGTGCAGGGCCACGATCTCCGAGCGCCGCAGCGCACCACCGAACCCGAGCGCGAGCAGTGCGCGATCACGCCGGCCTTGCAATCCCTCGTCGCAGGCGAGCAGCATCCGCTCGACCAGGTCGGCGGTGGCCGGTGCCACTTGTCGCTGTGCAGTGCCTGAGGTGCGCCGGATGCCAGCCATTGCCGCGCTGACCAAGTCTGTGTCGGTGGGTGACAGCAGGCCGGACTCTCGGTGCAAGTGCCGGACCGCTGCGAGCCTGCGCTGGATCGTCGCTGGTCGCTTGCCCAGGCCGGCCTGCGCGCTGATGAACATTGCCACCGTCTCAGGCGCCGCGGGCAGCACCGACAGGCCGTGCGTGTCAGCCCAGGCCTTGAACGCCAAGACATCGCTGGCATAGGCCCGCCTGGTGGCGTCTGCGTGCCTGGCCTTGATGAACCGCTGCACCTGCTCGGCTTCGGCCAGCAGACTGGCTGGGAGCCTGTCGGTAGCAGTGATCAGATCGCGCATTAAATGATTCCTGGAATGGCTGTTATCAGAAGCACAGTACAACATTTAACGAAATAACGTTTTCACGAAAAATATATGTCTGAGGTGTCCGCGGTCTTTCGAGCCTGAACTCGGCTCGATGCGAGTTGGCTTGGCAACGGGCCTGGTAATCCAGTCTTGCGACAGAGTCGCAAGACTCCGCCGCCGACACCCGTTGCTTGAGATCTCTCAAGGTCTGTTTGAGTGCTGCGAGTTGCGCGCTCGCGAGCTACGGTTCGCGCAATGCCTTGTCGACCGTGGCCAGCATCAGGCAAAGGGTCATGGGCTTGACAGGTGACTCGATGAAACCTCGGGACCGGTAGAACCGCCGGGCCTGCTCTGAGATGGCATGCACCAGCAGCGCGGTGACGCCGGCGATCTCGGCGGCCTGAATCGCGCGGCGAATCGCGTCGTTCAGCAGAGCCGTGCCGATGCCCTTCAAATGGTGGTCCTTGTGTATTGCCAAGCGGCCGAGAACCAGGACAGGTATCGGGTCGGGCCGATTTCGGGTCATAGGAGGTGGCGCGTCCGCGTGGCCGATGGCACCGGCCGCGAGGCAGTAGTAGCCGACCACAGCCTCGCCGGCGCACACGACGTATGTGCGCGACGATCCATTGGCTTGGTTCTTCGCCGCACGCCGTTTGAGCCAGTCATCGAGCGACAACTCCCCACAGTCGAAGCTGGCGAGCTGGTGCCGTTCGGTCAGCGGCTGAGGCGCCGAGATCATCGACTGAATCACTTACCGCTGCGACTTGCGGTCGGCTGCCGTTGCAGCCATCGTCGCCCACGGCGATTGGGCTTTGAGGGTGCGGCGCAAGCGGTCTGTGGGCGCCGGCGGGTTGTCGAGCATGTCCTGGAATGCAGCGAATCCCTTCGCATCAAGCGCAAAGTAGGTTTGGTCCAGCAGAACATCCTCAGCCTGCCTGCACGCGGCTTCAAGCATGAAGTCCGACCTACTGCGCCCGATTCGATCAGCCGCTTGATCGATGAGGTCTCGCTGACCTGCTTTGGCTCGGATGCTGATCGTGACTGGTTCTTGAGCCTGGGACATAAGCACCTCCGTGTATGTACATAATAGTACATTTTTGTACGTCTATCGGCAATACAAGTGAAGCAGCATCGGACGACCAACCGGAGTTTTCTGCGGTAGAACGGACACCGCAGTCTGCGCGCTATGGGGGAAGAACAGTGAACGAGCAGATCGGCCTCGACCTTGATGCTTGATTAGAGGCCAGGGCAGGGCGCAGCCGCCACTCAGCCCTTGCCCCCCCGCTCCGAGCGGCTTGTAGGGCCGTTTTTGGGGCTCGGTGGTGCTTTCGCGCTCCGGGTTGGCAGACCTCCATCGTCAAAAGCCGGCTGTTGGCTGTTGCGGCTTGCCAGGGTGCTGGCATGCGCTCGGTAGGGGCAGGGCGGGGGGAAGGGGGCGTTGGCCCAAGTTATCCACAGGGTGTAGTCCAACAGTTACGATCTTTCCTCTTTTAGATAAAGTTAAAAGAAGATTAGCGCTGTGGATAACGTTCGTAAGTCTATGATTCACAATGAGTTTAACAGTTACGCCATAACCGTTGGACTACATCAACGTAACCGTTGGACTACATTTCCGTAACTGTTGGACTACACCCTGTGGATAACTTTTGCTTCCCGGCGTAACCGTTGGACTACAGCCGTCGACGTAACCGTTGGACTACAGACAAGCTCAAGTTGAGGCGCAAAAATGCTCCTCATCGAGTGACTTCACCCCACGAGCAGATCAATGTAGTCCAACGGTTACAACTGAGACTAGATGACAAAAAAGAGCGCACCGGGCGCAGTTGATTTTCAGCAGCTGCCGATGTGGCCGCAAGAGTTGCGCGGACTGCCAAACGTCTTCGCCCGTTCGGCGCTGTTCAGTGTTGGCAATCTAAGGGCCGGACCACGAAAGTTCCTGAAACGCCACCCTTTAGCTGCTCTGAGCGGGATCAACATCGTCTACACCGGCGAGCAGCTTCGCCAGGACGATGAAGATGTCTTCCTCCAAATCCTGCACATTGGTCGGATGCAGGAGCTTGGCACCGAAGTGAGGTTCACAGCGGCATCGATGATCACTGAGCTTGGCTGGTCACGGAACACAAAAAGCTACAAACGCCTTGCCGAGACTGCCTTGATCGGATGACGGCGACCTCCATTGCCGTCACCGTCGAGAGCAGCGGGAGCAGGGAGAACTTCACCGGATCTTTGATCCGTATGTTTCGCTGGAAAGAGCAGGCCACAGACTCGCCCATGCGCCAGTGGGTCATCCTGCTGGAAAAAGAGATCATTTCGCTTTTTAACCCAGGGAGCTATTCAAAGTTGGACTGGAGGATGCGATTGGCGCTGCCGCCAATGGCGAAATCGCTCCACTCCTTCTTCATCACCCATCTTGTGCCGTTCCCCATGAAGGTGACGACTTTCCATTCCTTGATGGCTTCTGAAATCAATCACATGGGGATGTTCCGGGTGAGGCTCAAGGAGGCCTTGAGGCACCTGGTGGAATGCGGCTTCTTGGTCAGCGCATCCATCGATCCACATACCGACAACGTGGCGGTAGAGCGCAACAAAACGACGCCAAGGCTCGAATAGCGGCTGCGCTGGTCGATGCTCAATCCGAGAGCAGCCCAAATTCCAGACCGTCCCAGCAGGAGCGGCGGCGCCAGGAGGCGGCAATCCCCACAGGCTTGTCCCCAATTTCTGTGGAAACCCTCGCCCGTGAATTTGAGGCCAGGGCAGGGCGCAGCAGTCATGACCCCTTACCCAATTGCCGCGGGTGGCTTGTAGGCCCGTTTTTTCGGCCAGGCTCGGCGGTGGTCTGGCAAACCGGGCAGCTTCTGGAAGCGTCTTGACGTGATCGGTGGCAACCAACTCGCCGGTAGCGTCGACGGCGAGTCCTGAGAAAGCCAAGGCGCGGTTGAGATTGGCGCGCATCGGCTCGAACCGCTCCGGCCGCTTTACATAACGCGCCGGCAGCATGGACTGGCGCATGAACTCCAGGATAGCCCGGCGGTTCTGCGCTCGGTTCTGCCGTTCTACGAAGGCGTTGTGCAGCCGTACCCACTTGGTCGAGGTCGGCGTTGGGTCGATCATCTTGATCGAGGCCAGCAGGTGGCCGATTTCCGATCCGGTCAGCCCTTCTGACGTGTCACCCAAGGCCGCCGCGATGGCCTCAAGCTCACCTTGTGAAAACACCATCTCTGCCATGTCGCTTCGCTCAAACGTGTCAGCCAGGCTCCTGCAGCTGATGCCGGCCAACGGGGCTAGGAGATCAGCCCATGTGTCGTCGCCCAGGTGACCCAGTCGACGGCCTCGCTTCGGACGATCTCCAGGTTCGCATCGACGCCCATCCGATCCGGAAACAGGATCAGGTTGTCGCAGCTCCACCGTGCGCACGGCGCGATAAGCCCGTCACAGCCCAGGAACTCGACGGCCGCGCCGATCTCTTGCGTGCGTGGCATGTTGACACCGCCGTAAGCGCTTTCGGGTACGCCGAGCGACTCAAAGTCGGCTCTGACCAGCTTCAGCGTGCGGTGGGCCGCCACACGCAGCGTGTGCAGCATCACGGGCTTGGTGGGGCGCGGAGTGAGCTGGCCCCAATGGAACGAAATCTCGGCCAGCGCACCTTCGCGTGCCAGGCTGGTGTAGAGCACACCGGCGCCGTCGCGTCGCATCCAACGGCCGCCGCTGTACGAGCTGGCCAGCGGATCAAGGCTTTGCCGCGTGCCCCGGAAAACTTCACCGTCGAAGGTCTCCTTCGGGAGCGCGTCCAGCCGGTCTATCAAGTCAGGGTCGTGGATCATCCTGCTGTCCGGGCCTCACAGATGTACGCCGTCGAGCAGCTGGTTGACTGAGGAAAGAACCTCATCGACACGGCCCTGCTGGATCAGCTCCGCAGGTATCTGATCCTCCATGAGGCGCTGGCGGGAGAAGAGCCACAGCCGTGCGTCGTGCGGCTCGTAGATGTCGGCGAGCTTGTCGATGACGAATTCGAGTTCGAGAAGTTGCTTCTCGGTGCTGGCGTGCGGCAGGGCTTTGCCCTTGTTCCATCGAGAAACAGTTTCAGGGCGCACGTTCAGGACGTTGGCTACGTCGGATGAGCGCATGGCTCCCTTGGTCTGGATAGCTTCCAGGCGGCGTGCAATCGCGTTGCTCATGGCATGCCTCTATGGGTGTGGGGATCTTTGGGGAGAGAGTTGTATCAGCGCAGGCCGCCGCGAGCGACGCGCGTCACCGGGTGACGCGCGAACGATGAGTCGCGGCGCTTCTTGGCATAGGGACCGAGTGTGGTCCGCAGATCGTTCAGCCGCTCGAAGAGGAGAGGTGGACATGACGAACCTCGCGAAGCTTGCAAGACTCAAATGTAGCGCTTTCGGATGCGTTATAACAAGACATATAAATTGACATTTTGATTGCGCCCGCGGGTGGCAGACCACCATCGTCAAAAGCCGGCTGTTGGCTGTTGTGGCTTGCCAGGGTGCTGGAGGCTCTCGGCAGGGAGGTGGGGCAGGGGGTTGGATTGGAGTCTTTGACTGACCCGAGGGTTTTCACCGACCACTTATCCACAGCCTTTTGGGCTGCTCTCGATCTTGGTAGGTCAGCCGCAAGGGTTGCCCACCCCCGCCCGCCGATGGCTTGTGAAGGCCACGGTCGGGCGTGGACAACCCGGCACCTCCTCTACTACTTATAAGAAGAGACAGGCCCGCTCTCACCTATGAGAAAGGCGGTCCCGATGCGACAGAAATTGACGCCAAAACGACAGAATAAGTCGCCAAAACGACAAAAAATCACTTGATTTTTGTCGCTTTAACGACAAAATATATGGCCTAAACTGTCGTTCTGGCGGCAGCATGATGTCGCGGAAACGACAAAATTAGGGGTCAAAATTGTCGCAAATACGTCAACTTCCAACGCCAGATGGCGAGCGGCACGGGATGCCGTTCTATGAGCGCAACCCGAGCGTGCCCCAAAAGGGCGAGCTAAGGGTTCGTGCGAAGGTTGTCCCTCTTGTCAACGGTGAGAGGGCAATGGTCGTCAATGCCACAGGGGAGATCCTGGGATCGGCGCAAGCGACCTATGTGACCACAGAGGAAGTGGATCAGACACGCTTCGTGAAGCTGTTCCTCGATGGGATACGCCAAACCGTTGGACTGTCAAAAGCTGGCCTGGCGGTGTTTGAGATTGTCTATGCGCAAATGCGAGAAAACCCAGGTGTTGACCAAGTGACTTTGACGCAATTCGGCGCCGGCAAGGTGGGTGTGCCCGCCAGGACTTACCAGCGTGGGGTGCGTGATCTGGTGGAGCGCGAGTTCTTGTTTTGCACCCCGGCAGCCAACATTTTTTTTGTGAATATCCAGTTCATGTTTAACGGTAACCGACTGAATTTTATTAAGTCTTTTCATCTGAAAGATTCAAGGGAGCCAAGCCAGACCGAGCTAGACCTTGACGCATCTCCGCAACTTGGGCATGA
The DNA here is from genome assembly GCA_044377715.1 of Aquabacterium sp. Lineage (GTDB taxonomy): Bacteria > Pseudomonadota > Gammaproteobacteria > Burkholderiales > Burkholderiaceae_C > Pseudaquabacterium. Next base: position 685 of record JBILYN010000130.1, on the reverse strand, counting down.
ACCATGACCCCCGGTTGGTCAAAACACGAACTTTTGAAGTGCTCTACAAGGCCCGGCCCGATGCTGCACAACTTGCGCTCGAGTCAAGGGGATAGGCGGGGACGCCAGCCACGGCGCGGGTTGTCGCATTCTCGGGTGTTGGGGACAGTGGACAGGCCGGGGACAGGCGGGACAACGACCAAGGCAAGGCTGCGACCGATGACGTGGTAGCCGGCGGCGGTGACATGGTCCCGGTGGGTCTGTCCCCATGTGTCCCCGCTGTGTCCCCACGCGACCTAGCCCAGAAGCCTCAATGAATCAACTTGTCCCCGGTGTCCCCAAGTGTCCCCAGCTTTTTGACGCAGGGAGCAACGAAAAGCGCTTATCCACGGCCGCGCGATCGGCGCCTCTCACGCAAGACTGGCGCGGCGGTGGGTAAGCCGTCTGGCTCGGCCACTGCGGCACGCGCTGTCAGCCGTGCTTGCAGCCCTGAGGCGAAGGGCCTGCCAATCGGGCAACCGGGGAAGCGCCCGCAACAGTGGCTGCTGTTGCAGTCCTCCTGAAATTGGCGCAACATTCAACTCCCTGCTGGCTGTGTCAGCCCGTTTGATGCGCGTCATGCATCGCCCGAAACCGGTCAGATCTCCTGAAAGCCGGGAGCCGAAAAGGCTCGGAGATATTCGTCAAGCATCGGGCTCGACAGACG
>JBILYN010000010.1:0-35728 GCA_044377715.1 Aquabacterium sp. | reverse complement strand
CAACGGTTGGCGGGCGTGTGACCAGATAGCCGACCCATTTGCTCGGCTCGGCGTTCAACGTCTTTCCGTTTGCGGAAAGCGTGGTGCCCGGCACCAACTTCGCCAGCGTGAATGCGATGTTGGTCAGACCGGGAACCCTGGCCGTGGTGCTCTGGGCTTTGCTTGCAAGCCCTAGAACGGGATTGCCTGCAGCGTCCTTGACCGTGAACTTGACGACCGGCGCGCTCGCGAATGTCACGCTGGTGATGCTGACTTGCGGGGACAGCGCGCCCCGGGCGGTTGATGTCGCGGAGCTTGCGGCCACCGTGTTGCTGCCGATGTTGATTCCAGTGCTGGCGTCCTTGCCATTGGTACCGTTGGTCCCGTTGCCCCCTGGCGCCTCATCATCACCGCCGCCGCATCCCGTCAGCGAGATGGCCATCAGGGTGGCCAAGCGGCCTATTTCGAAGGGGAATCGGCTTTGACAGTGGCCTTGGGCTCGACCGGTTCCTGATGCGCAACGCCAGTGTGGCAATCGATGCAGGTGGCTTTGCCAGCACGAAATTTCTTGTGTTGCTTGACTGCGTCTTCAGATTGTTTTGAACTGTTCATGGCCTGATCATCATGGCAGGTTCGACAGTTGGCAGAGTTGTTCTCTCGCATTTCGTCCCATACCAAGTTAGCCATGCGCCAGCGCTCGCGGTCAAAACTTTCGCGGGTGGAGATCACGCCGCGCATTTCGGCGAATGCATCGCTGATCCCTGCCTTGGCCTTGTAGATCAATTTAGCGGGATAGGTGTGCGGCACATGGCAATCGACGCACATAGCGCGGACACCGGTTCTGTTGCTGTAATGTGCCGAAAGCTTGTGCTCGGGATAGACAAACTTTTCATGCGAGTGGCAACTGTTGCCACAGAATTCGTTGGTGCCTGTGACCGCCAGCGCGACCTGGGTACCGATCACTGCCACTGCGCCAGCAATGAGACCAACTGTCAGCAGTGCGAACACCGACCAGCGGGCTGACGGCGAAAACAGCCAGCGCAGCAATTGGCGCAAGGTCCCGGGCTTGCTTGGTTCAGTCATGCGGCCTCTCCTGGTTGAGTTTGGGGTGCTCTGTGCGTTCTCGCCATGATGAGAGAATCAAGCTACAGTAAAATAGTTACCCATGCCCGATAATCTGGACCAGGGGGACCAAGACCGCTGTTGGCAGCGAAGAGGCGCGATCTAGCGCTGGTCTGGAAAACAGACCAGCGCTCTACTTTGAATTCAAAACGAGTGCGGTGATGGCCTTGATGTCAGCGTCGCTCGCTGTGATTTTCTTGTGATCTTCTTCGTCACCCACTTTGCCGCCATTCTTGAGTTGCAAGAATATTTTGTTAGGTGCGTCTGCATTGCCTTTGTATTTTGTGGCAATTGATGACCAGGAAGGCCCTTTCTTGGTGGTGCTTGCTGTATGGCATTTGCTGCATTTCTCTGCTGCAATGATGTCTTCAGCGGATCCGGCGAAGGCCGCACCATGGAGCCCTAGTGCGGCGATGATGACAGGAAGAAATTTCATGCTTTATCCTCTTGTTAGGTTTGGTGAAAATATTTCTAATTGCTAAAAAATTTCCACACTTGAAAATAAGCTTGGTGCCACGTCGGTGCTTGCCATCAAGTGTTTTCATTTTGACCTCAGGTGATGCCTCTGTGCTTGACCTGAGTCACGGCTCGCGGGGCTTTCAGGCGCTGACGGCTTGTTATGTGTTGCTGAACGATGGATGGCCAGGTGGCGTGGCGTCCAAGACGGCGCGACGCGCCTGACGAAATTTGATCTGGCGATGTGGTAACTCGGGTCAAAGCCGAAGAAGTTCTTTCGCATTCGGGCAAGTTCCTCCGCCCGGTAGGTCGACAGTGGCTTGGCCAACTCGTCGCGCAAGCGGTTCTGCTGCTTGGTCGCCAACAACGCTGGCAATGACGGGCTGGCTGCCAGCGCTGCCGCACGGGCCTGCACCTGGTCGACAAAGTCCTGTGCCTCGGCGTCGAGGACTGCGTCAACCATCCCAAGTTCTGCGGCTTGGTGGGCCGACATCGGCAGTCGATGCCCCATCACCTCGGTCACGCTGCTTGATGTCAAGCGCCGTGGCAGCAGGTAGGTCCAGTACTCCGAACCGTGCAGGTTGCCCATGTTCTTGTAGTGCGGGTTCAGCACCACGCTGCGTTGAGCCCAGACTTGATCGGCTGCCAAGGCCATGAAAACGCCGCCTGCACCGGCATTGCCCTGCATCGCAGCAATCACGACGCGATCGGTCGCCAGAATCAATTGCTGCGTCAGGTCGTTCATCGCCAGGATGTTGGCCATCGATTCGTCAGCCGGACTGCCTGCGGCTTCGATCACATTCAGGTGCAGCCCGTTGGACCAGAAGTCCGGTCCGCCCATCAGCAGCAACACCTGCTCGGGCTGGGCCAGTGCCTGGCCCACTGCGGCGAGCAGTCGATGGCATTGCGATGTGCTCATTGCGCCATTGTGGAAATCGAAGTGCAGCGTACCGACGCCGTCTTGCGCGTCATAACGGATCTCGCGCCATCCTGCATCGCGGTCATTGCCGACTGCCAGCCAATCGGCCAGCGCGGCAGTCTCGGCAGGAAATGCCAGCGTTGCTGGCAGTTTGAATTGCCCCGGCGCATCGGCGCGCCGCACGTGTCCGATCCAGATTGCGCCATCGACCGTTGCGCGCAGCAAGGCTTCGTCGTGACGGCCGAGCAAGCTGCCAGGAATCGCGAGCACTGACAGCACCTGCGCATGTCCGTCGAACAGGTGGCAAGTGACACCGAACAGGCTGTCGAGCAAACCTGGCGCACCGTCTGCGGCTCTGATCTTTCGCAGCACCGAGGCGGTGTCGTCGACCTGCCAATCGATGCGGCGGTCGGCTTGGCGCATCATCGCTCGCCAGTGGCCGCTACCGTTCGTCGGTGGCAATGGCCCGACCCCGGCGCTGAAACGCAGCAAAGCGCTTTGCACTGCCCGTACCGCTGCGTTGGTGACCTCGCGGCGGTAGAGGCTTGACTTGGTGGCTTCGCGCATCGCGAAGGTCTCTGCCGCCCAGACCGGGCCGGCATCCATCTGCTCTTCGGCCTGCAGAACCGTCACGCCCCATTCATGCTGGCCGTCGGCAATGGCGTGATCGAGTGACGACGGCCCGCGGTCTCCAACGATGCCTGGGTGTACCACCCAGCACAAGGTCTCGCGCCAGACTTGCGCTGGTATCGCGCGCTTCAGAAAGGGAGCGATCACCAGCGCAGGCTGGTACAGCGCCACAGCCTCGATCGTCACAGAATCAGAAATGTCGAGTTCGACACTGATTTCATGGCCCAACGCACTCAGTTCAAGGTACAGGCGCTGCGCCAGGCTGTTGAAACTGTGGGTCAAGAAGAGTATGCGCATCCCTTGCAGTCAATAGGGGCGTGTGCAGTTCAACAGATGCGCGGCAGTTGATCGCCGGTCAGCCAGTCGACGATTCGCTTGCCGCCGAAACGCGTGCTCATCTGCACGAAGTGATGAGGATCTGCCACCACTTCACCGATCAACGCTGCATTTCTGCCCAGCGGGTGCGCCAGCATGGTCGACAGCAGCAAGCTGGCATCCTCAGGCGGGACGATCGCCACCAGCTTGCCCTCGTTGGCCACATACAGCGGGTCAAGCCCGAGCAACTCACAGGCTGCGATCACTTGACGCCGCACGGGCAAGGCGGCCTCGTCGATCAACATGCCTGCTCCCGACTGGCTGGCGATCTCATTGAGCGTGGTGGCCAGGCCGCCGCGCGTAGGGTCCCGCAATACGCGAATCCCTGGCACGGCAGTCACCATCTCAGCCACCAGACCATGCAAGGCGGCTGTGTCTGACCGCAAGTCGGTGCCGAAGGCCAGCGATTCGCGCAGCGACATCACCGCCGTGCCGTGGTCGCCGATGGTGCCAGAGACGATGATGCGGTCCCCAGGTCGAGCCCGGTCGCCCGAGATCTGCAGGCCTTGCGCCACCACACCGACGCCAGTGGTGGTGATGAACACGCCATCGCCTTTGCCGGCCTCGACCACTTTGGTGTCGCCGGTGACGATGGGAACGCCGGCTTCCCGCGCCGCAAGTGCCATCGAGTCGACGATGCGCTTCAGGTCGGCCAGCGGGAAGCCCTCTTCGAGAATGAAGCCTGCGGCAAGCCAGAGCGGTCGCGCCCCTGACATCGCCACATCGTTGACCGTGCCGTGTACCGACAGGCAGCCGATGTCGCCGCCAGGAAAAAACAGCGGCGAGACCACATGACAGTCGGTGGACATCACGATGCGGCCTTCGGGGCGCGGCAGCAAGGCCTGGTCATTGCGTTGATCCAACCAATCATTGTCAAAGGCGGCGGTGAAGACTTGCTCGACGAGCTGCGCCATCGCGCGGCCCCCCGAACCATGCGACATGTCGACGCGGCCGTGCTTGAGGTCTAGCGGGCGAATGTAGCCAAGCCGAATGCTGTGCGGCTCGCTGTTCATACCGCGACCACGGCGAACTCGCGGAACCTGCCGTAGCTGTAATAGGCCGCGCAAGCACCTTCGGACGACACCATGCATGAGCCGATCGGATTTTCGGGCGTGCAGACGGTGCCGAAGACCTTGCAGTCGCGCGGATGCTTCATGCCGCGCAGGATCGCGCCGCACTCGCAGGCCTTGTTGTCTGCCACCGAGTGGGTGCGCAACTCGAAGCGCCTTTCCGCGTCAAATGCCGCGAACGCCTCACGGATTCGCAGCGCGCTGTAAGGCACCTCGCCCAGGCCACGCCATTCGAACGAACGCCGTAACTCGAATACCTCGGACACAACTGCCTGCGCCTTGGCATTGCCTTCTCGGGTCACCGCGCGACTGAACTCGTTCTCTACCTCGGATCGATCCTGGTTGATCTGGCGAACCAGCATCAAGACCGCTTGCATCACGTCGAGCGGCTCGAAGCCTGCAATCACGACCGGTTTGCGGTATTCCTCGGCGAAGAACTCATAAGGCTGGCTGCCGATGATGATCGAGACATGGGCCGGACCGATGAAGCCGTCGAGCGGCAAGGTGCCGAGCTGGCGCACCTCGGGCGACTCCAAGATGTTGCTGATCGCCGCCGGTGTCAGCACATGGTTGGCCAGCACCGTGAAGTTGGTCAGTCCAAGTTGCGCCGCCTCCAGGATCACCAGCGCAGTGGGCGGCGTCGTGGTCTCGAAACCGATGGCAAAGAACACCACTTGTCGGTCAGGCTGGGCCAGCGCGATCTTCAGTGCATCGGCCGGCGAATAAACCATGCGCACGTCGCCGCCCCTGGCCTTGGCTTTGATCAGCGACAGCTGCTTGGACGCCGGCACCCGCATGCAGTCACCGTAAGTGCACAGGATCACGCGTTGCTCCAGCGCCAACTGGATCGCCAGGTCGATGCGGCCTATCGGTAGAACGCACACCGGGCAGCCTGGGCCGTGGATCAGGTGCACGGCAGATGGCAGCAGGTCGGCCACGCCGTATCGCGAGATCGCGTGTGTATGTCCGCCGCAGAATTCCATCAGGTTGTAGCGCCGGCCCGGGTCGACTTCGGCAGCGATCGCTGCGGCCAGGTTTTCCGCCAGAGCCGCATCGCGGAATTCGTCGATGTATTTCACGACGCCTGCTCCGCGGGCAATGAGGCGAACAAAGCCAGCGTGCGTTCGGCCTCCTCTGGGTCGAGCTTGGCCAGCGCGTAGCCGACATGCAGGATCACATAGTCGCCCACTTGGACGCCCGTGACCAGCGCTAGGGATACTTGCTTGCGGATGCCGTCGAGGTCAACGATCGCGGTAGATGCGTCCAGCAACTCAACCACGAGTACGGGAATGGCCAGGCACATGGTTCAAGTTCCTTGGTTTTGGCGGCAAATCGCCACCCAGGCTTGGCCCAGTGCAATGCCGCCGTCGTTGGACGGCGCCTGGCGGGCTGCGAACACCTGCAGGCCCTGGGCCGTCAGGCGAGGCACCAGCAAGCTGGTGAGCAGTGCGTTGAGAAAACAGCCACCACCGAGCGCCACGCGGCGCAGACCGTTGGCCTCGGCCGCCGCGATCACCCAGCGCGCCAGTCCGTCTGCGATGGCCTGGTGAAACAGCGCCGCGGCGCGGGCCGGGTCAGCGCTACGGGCGGGGTCGGCCAGCCAGGCGATCAGCGGCGTGGGGTCTAGCGTGTTGCCAGGCGTTATGGGCACCCAGTCGGCCAGCGCCGCAGCCGACAACGGCGCGCCGCCATTGCCGGCCAATGCTTCGAGCAGCATCGCGGCCTGGCCCTCGTAAGCGCTGGTTTCGCGCACGCCGAGCAGGCCGGCAGCGGCGTCGAACCAGCGGCCCAGGCTGCTGGTGGGTGGGCAACGCAGGCCGCGCGCCAGCATCTGGGTCAGCGCTTCAGCCTCGGGCTGGCCGGGAAATCTCGCTTTGATGTCGATGCCTTGGCCGGCGCGCTGCAGCGCGGCGGCGGCCATGCGCCAGGGCGCGCGTGCGGCGGCATCGCCACCGGGCATCGCCAGCGTCGCCAAATGCCCCAGGCGCTGAAATTCATCGTCCTCGATCCGCAGCAACTCGCCGCCCCAGGCGCCACCATCAAGCCCCATGCCGATGCCGTCCAGCGCCAAGCCCAACAACGGGCCTTGCACGCCATGCTCGGCCGCCACCGCCGCCACATGGGCATGGTGGTGTTGCACTGCATACACAGGTAGCGACCGCGCAGCGGCGAACTCGAGCGCGAAGCGGGTGCTGAAGAAATCGGGATGCAGGTCGTGCGCGACCACCTGCGGCTGGACGTCGAGCAAGGCGCACAGGTGGTCTACCGACTCGACCAGTGCGCGGCAGTTCTCAGCGTTGTCGAGATCGCCGACATGTGGTGACAGAAAGGCCTCGTCGCCGCGGGTGATGCAGACGGTGTTCTTCAGCCATGCGCCCACGGCCAGCACGGTGGGCCCAGCGCACGGCAGCTTGATCGGCCTGGGTGTGTAGCCGCGGGCACGGCGGATGAACTGCGGTGAGCCGCCGTGCACGACCCGCAACACGCTGTCATCGCAGCGCGCGACGATGTCGCGGTCGTGCAGCAGCCAGGCGTCAGCGATGCCCTTCAACTGATGAAGAGCCTCTGGGTTTGTCGTCACCAAGGCTTCACCGGCCAGGTTGGCGCTGGTCATCACCAGTGCCAACTCCTGCGCTTCGTCCTGCCAGTCAAGGCCTGCGGGCTGGCCTGCGGCTTCGTGAAACAACAAGTACTGAATCGGCGTGCAGGGCAGCATCAGGCCCAGGCGGTTCAATCCGAGTGCCACACCGAGCAGTCGGTTGGCGCTGTCGGCCTGCATCGCGAGCAGGACCACCGGCCGGGCCGGCGATTGCAGCAGGGCTCGCTCGGCGACATTGGTGTTGGCCCAGCTTGTGGCTGACGCTAGATTGGCCACCATCACGGCGAACGGCTTTTCCTCGCGCTGCTTTCGTTCGCGCAGCAATGCCACCGCGCTGCTGTTGCGGGCATCGCAGGCCAGATGGAATCCGCCCAGACCCTTGATGGCGACGAGCTTGCCAGCACGCAACAGCATCAAGGTCGCCGCGATTGGATCGCCGCTGATGGGCTGGGCCTGTGCGTCGACGAGCGCGAGCTTTGGCCCGCAGTCCGGACACGCGTTGGGTTCAGCATGGAAGCGCCGGCTTGCCGGATCTCGGTACTCGGTCAGGCACAGCGCGCACTGCGCAAACGCTGCCATGCTGGTCTGGGCCCGATCGTAGGGCAGGGCACGCGTCAGCGTGAAGCGTGGGCCGCACTGGGTGCAGTTGATGAAGGCATGACGGTAGCGCCGGTCGGCCGGGTCGAACAACTCGGCCAGGCAGTCGCCGCAGGTGGCGGTATCGGGTGGGATCGATGTCGTCACTGCCCCTGCACGGCTGGCCAGGATTCGAAAGTCTTCGCTGCCGTCGATTGGCGCGCGCGCTGCGGCTTCGAGCCTTTCTACCCTTGCCAGCGGGGGCGCATCTGATGCGAGCCGATGCTCGAAGTTCGCCAGTTCAGCGGTCGCCCCCTGTACTTCGATGGCCACGCCGTCGGCGTCGTTGAGGACCCAGCCCGCCAATCCCAGCTCTTGGGCGAGGCGGTAGACGAATGGCCGAAAGCCCACGCCTTGCACGGCGCCCCGAACGCGAATCGCACGGCGCTCGACGGTGGCGTCTGCCAGGGTCAGCATGACGGTGACCGCGGTGCGAGGCTTGAGACGAGCCCAGGCCGCTGCTGCCGCAGTTCAGGACAAGTGCAGCCGCGCAATCTGAGCCTCCAATTCCGCCACCCGGCCTTGCAGGCTGGCCACCTGGCTCAGCCGCTGCGCACGCGCCGCATGGGCTTCTTGCGCGATCCAGTCCAGCCAGCGGTCCATCCCCAAGCCGCTGTTGGCCGATATCTCGATGATGGTGATGGTCGGGTTGACGCGGCGAGCATTGGCCAAGCAGGCCGCGACATCGAAGTCCAGGTGTGGCAACAGGTCTATCTTGTTGAGCAGCATCAGCGATGAGGCTGCAAACATTTCAGGGTATTTAAGTGGTTTGTCTTCGCCTTCGGTCACCGACAACACCACCACCTTGTGCGCCTCGCCCAGGTCAAATCCGGCTGGGCACACAAGGTTGCCGACGTTTTCGACCATCAGCACCGAATCCACCTCTGGTGCAAGTCGCTCCAGTGCGGTTTCGATCATCGCGGCATCGAGATGGCAGCCTTTGCCGGTGTTGATCTGTATCGCGGCGGCCCCAGTGGCGCGGATGCGGTCAGCGTCGACGCTGGTCTGCTGGTCACCTTCGATCACCGCCACCGGTAACCAGCCAGCCAATGCCTTGATCGTGCGCACCAGCAGCGTCGTTTTGCCCGAGCCGGGGCTGGACATCAGGTTGAGCGCGAGGATGCCTCGCTGTCTCAACCGCTCACGGTTGCGCTTCGCGATCGCGTCGTTTTTGGCCAGGATGTCGCGCTCGATCTGCACCAGGCGCGACTGCGTCATGCCCGGTGCAGAGGTGCCAGCGGCGCCGGTACCGTAATGCAGGTGATCGGCAGCGTGACCCTGTTTATGCCCGTGGTCATGCCCGTGGTCATGCGCGTGGACTGCGCCGTCGGCATGGAGGTGATCGTGGCCATGCCCATCGTGCGCGTGTTGATGTCCATGGCTGTGCGTCGTGCCATCGGCATGACGGTGCGAATTGGCAGTCTTGTCGCCCTCGACATGGGTTTCGCCGGTGCCGCAGCCGCAGGTCAAGCACATGATCGGTCTCCTGGTTTCATTCGATTTCGATGTCCATCACCCGCATGCGGTCGCCACCGCTGACCTGCAACTGGAAGCTGCCGCAATGGAGGCAGGCTTGGCCGCGTTGGGCGATCACCGTCGGCTGCGAACAGCCCATGCACCAAGCACTGCCGTCGACCTCGATGATCTCGAGACTGGCGCCCTCGGCCAACGATCCGTGCTTGACCACGTCGAAGGCAAAGCGCATGGCCTGCAACTCGACTTGAGCCAACCGACCAATCTCAAGTCGCACCCGGGTCACGCGGCGAGCGCCTTGGTCACGGGCGGTCTCGTCGACGATCTCACGCACGCTTTCAGCCAGGGACATCTCATGCATCGTCGATCTCGACATGGCAGGCCACACAAGGGTCCAGAGAATGGACCAGTTGTTCGGTGTAACGCTTGACGGTGGTCAAGTCGGGCGCGGGGGCGCCGATCAGCGCCGAGGCCAGCGGGCCGTCGGGATGGAAGTTCCATTCGGTTGGCGCAACGATGCGGTAACAGGTGATCTGGTCGGCGTCCAACCGCACCTGGTGCACCAGCAGGCCGCGCGCGTTCTCGACCCAGGCGATGCCACCGCCCGAGGGCAAGGCGACCGCGCCGGCCTCGGCGTTGACGCGGCCAGCCAGCAAGTGCGCCAAGCTCCGCAGTCGGGCGACGAAGCGGACTGGCAGGCGAGACCTGGATCGCTGGCGCAGCGCGATCAGCAGCGGATCGGCCTGCCAGCGGGCGAGCGCGCCGGTCTCTGCCGCTGCGCCGCGCCAGGTGGGATGGCGGGAAAATTCCAAGTCATCGTCGCAGGCCTGGGACAGTGCAAGCATCGTGGCGTTGTCAGGGCGGGCGATCAACAGCGGCGGGTCGTCGGTCGTCGACAGAGGCGAGACCAGGGCCTCGTCGGCAGCGCACACCTGACGGATGAAGCGTGCCACGGCGCTGGTGCCGGCAGCGGTCCAGCGCTCGAGTGCGGCCGGCGTGTCCAACGCCAACCAGTCGTCGGCCGGCATGCCGAACGCGGCCATCGCAATGGCTTGCATGCCGGCCTGATCTGGGGCCAGGTCGATCAGAGCCAGCGAGCCGCGTGCCGCGTCGACGGCTGCCTCGCTAGGTGCCTCGCTGATTCGGACCGGCCAGTCCAGCAGCGTGCGCCAGGCGCCTTCGCGCACGATCTCGGCGCCCACGGCGTCGCGGTGGCGTGCCAGGGTCGCGGCGCTGGGCAACTCGCCGGCCGCAGCAATACAGGCCAGTTCACCGGCAGCGGCCTGCGAGCGGGCGCAGATCGAAAACAGTCGCGGCAAGGACTTGGCGACCTCGGCACGGCTGCGACCTTGCAGCAACTTGCGGGCCAAGTCGGGCCGGGTCGAACTGACACGGGCGCTGCGAATACGTTCATCGGCCACGCGCAGCGTGACCTGCAACGCGCCTTCAAGGCCCACGGACGGTGCCCGATCCGAACAGGAAACCGCGCTTGCTCAGCGTCGGCGCGGTCACATCGGTTTCCGAGGTTGACGGGGTTGGCGGGGTGGGCGTCAAGGTCGTCCCGCGACCGGTATCGCCCAGTTCACGGCTGGCGACGTCGAACAGCGCATCGAGCGACGCCAACGCGATCTCGCGGGCGGATTGGTTATCAACGAAGTCAAACATCGGCGAGAACAGCGAGCAGGCCTGGTAGTCGCCCAGCACCGCGTCGCGCCCACCGATGAATTCGAAGACACCGGCCGGAAACACATGGTGGCGGCTCTCGCGCTCGGCAATCGTCGACCAGCCAGCGACCACACGCGGCATCAACCACAGGTTCATGAACCAGGGCGTGATCAAGATGCCCAACCAGTGTTCGCGCCAGCACCGAAAGCCCAAGGCCTCTACCGCCAGCGCGCTGTTGACGATGGGCACATCCTGCATCTGCTGTTGCCAGATCGCCCGAAAGCGCTGTTCCAGTGCGCTGGCCGGCGAGGGCCGATCGGCTTCGGTCATTCAGTCGTCGAGTCGCAGGAAGCCAGTCATTTCAGCCGCGCAGTTGGGGCAAGTCCAGTGCGGCGGCAGGTCGGCAAATGCAGTGCCTGGCGGGATCTGCCAGACATCGTCGCCGAGTGCCGGGTCGTATACCGCCCAGCAGATGCCGCATTCCAGCCGTGTCGTGGCAGCCAGGCCGGACAGGCGATCCGTGCCTGGGCCAATGGGGCGCTTGGGCTGGTTCATCGATTCAGGCGGGGGCCAGCGATTCACCCATCCACGACACCAGGTCGGCCAGCCGGCCGCGGGTCTCGAGCAGATCCTCTTGCGCGGCGATGGCCACTTCGGGCATCTCGACGACCTCGATCGTGTTCAGGATCAGCGTCTGCATGTTGTTGAAATACTGCACACGCCAGACATTGCGTACGGCCGTGCTGCTGATGCGGCAGTTGCCGAAGCCGCGCGACAGGATCACCACTGTGCCGCCGTCGAGCAGGGCGTCGAGGTGGGCCGCGTCCTCGGGCGACAGCGGCAGCAGCGTCAGGTTGATCACATGGGCCGGCACGCCGGGGCCGCTGCGGTCGACCGCCTCCTGCAGTTCGTGCACCAGCGCTGGCACGTTCATCGCACCCGGCGGCAGCGCGAGCGTGCGCAACACCGTGCTGGCCTGGGCCTGCGCCAGGGTGGCCACCAGTGGTGGGATGGGCGCGGCCAGCAAGTAGTCGTGCAGCAGCGCGCCGTCGGCGGCGAGATGCTGCTCACGCCAGATGCCGGAGAACACGGTCTCCTGGACCCGGATCTCGATCTCGGCCGTGGCGCCGGCGTTGACGATTGCCGCCACCTCGCCTTCGCCCAGGGTCTCGTTGAGCACCCGCAGCGTGTCTAGCGGCAGTCCGACCAGGTCGAGCCGGGGCGGTTCGCCGCCTGCCGCCAGCCAGGCGTCGACATGCGGCAAGAACGCCTGCAGCACCTCATGGGCTCCGGCCAGGTCGGTGCCCGGGCCGGGCTCGGGCAGCTGCGGCATCTCGAAGGTGCTCATCTCGCGCGGCATCGCCATGAACTCGACCGCCTCGGCGAGCTCTGTCATCAGGCTGCGGATGGGGATGGGGAAGGGCGTGCGACCGTTGGCGGGGTTCATGCGCAGTCTCCTGGGGGCGTCAATGGCAGGGTGGCTCAGCGGAAGCTCCGGCCGCCAGCACCGGAATGCCGACCGTCGGCGGCCGGCTGGCCTCGGCCGTCAGCAGCCGGGTCAACTCGGCGAGGTAGACATCCCAGTCGCGAATGCCGTCGACAGCGCCCAGGTAGCGGCCGTCGCGCAGCATCACGAAGGCCGGCCAGCGTGCGAAGCCGTAGCGCGAGGCCAGCATCCGCGACGCGGCCGGTGGCAGCAGCGCGACGCGAAACCCGCGGTGCGCGGCGGCGAACAGCTCTGGCACGATGACGGCCAGGTCCAGGGTTTCCTTGAAGCGGTCCGGGTCCTCGGCGAACACGACCATCGCCGCGCCGGACTGCTGCGCCCAGCTGTCGAAGGTCGACGGGTCGAGCACTGCGGCGCCGGTCTCAGCCACCAACCGCGTGAGCAGTGGATGCAGTGCGGGGCTCAGTGTCGAATTCAGCGCCGGGTCAGCGAGCGAGGGGTTCATCCGATGGCCTTTCTCAGGTGGGCGGGCAGGGTGGGTTGACGGTCGATCAGGTCGGCAAAGAATCGGTCCAGGCTTGCGCCGGCGTCGGCATCGCCGCTCAGCACCGCGGCCAGCGCCTGGCGCGCGGCGCGGGCCTGGGCAGCCTCTAGCGTGCTCATCACCTGGCGGGCGGCGCCGGCAAAGCCCAGTACCCAGGTGCCGACGGCCTGTTCGCCGATCAGTCGCATGTCCAGGCGCTCACGATCGTGGCCGTCAGCGCACCAGGCGAAGCTGCCCTCGATCTCGACCACCTGCAGCGGCACGCCTATGCACATCAGTCGGCCTCCGCGTGCGGTGCCGAGTTCAGGAAACGGGCATCGCCGATGCGGCAGGCATCGGCCGCCGACGGCCGACCGGCCTCATAAGCCTGTAGCGCCAGCGCGCCAGGGCTTAGCGGCTCGGCAGGAGGCTCGATTCGCGCGACGGCGGTGATGCCCCAGACCGCCAACTCAGCCACCGCCAGCGCCACCGCTTCGTCCAGGCGGGCCCGCACCAGCGCGCTCAGGCTGCCGCCGAGATCGTCCAGCACATCGGGCTGCACGCCGATCACGGTGATCCGGTCTGGGAAATGGCCACGCAACCGGGCCAGCGAGAGCAACTCCTGGAAGGTGGCTTGGTGCAGGCTCATCACCGTGTCGGAGTACACCGGCACCTCTCGGTCGCGCAGCACGCGCAAGGTGCCGGGCGCCAACTGGTAGTCGATCGCGTCGAACACCAACACATGGTCGGCAGCACAGACATGGTCGAGCAGGTACAGGCCCTGGGTGCCACCGTCGACGACTGACACCTTGTCTGGCAGTTCAAAGCGCTGGTGCAGCAACTCGACGGCGCGCACGCCGAATCCTTCGTCTGCCCACAGCAGGTTGCCGACACCCAGAACCAACACGCAGTCGGCGATGGTCGACCTGATCATCTGATCCGTCGCCGGATCCAAACTGGTGGATCCGCTCACTTCTTGGACACCCGCCAGCCGTTGACCATTGTGCTGATCACGGTCTCTCCCGAGCAGATGTCCTCGCGCACCACCATGTAGAGGTGAACGATCGTGAACAGCAGCAGGTACCACATGCCGAGGTGGTGAAGCGTGTGGGCATTCTGGCTGTTCGAGAACAAGGGCAGCACCCAGGATGAAAAAAGCTTGAAAGCCCAGCTTTCCCTGCCCAGCCCTTCGCCATAAAGCGCGAAGCCAGTGAAGATCATGAAGACCGTGCCCAACACAAACATGAAGAACATGCCCGACATCGCCAACGGGTTGTGCCCGGCCCATGGCCGCACCTCACGCTTGATGAAGGCGTAGTGCAGCACCTGATCGAACATGCCGCGAAGCCACGCCGGATCGAACATCTTCAACGGCACCAAGAAAATCTCGCGTGAATAGCTGTTGCCAAAAAAAGCCCAGATCAGCCGCACCGCAAAGGTGATGGTGAAGATGTAGGCCGCCGCGAAGTGTGCGAAGCGGATGTAGCCGAAGCCGAAATGCGCGCTCGCCTCACCGCCCACCGAGGGCAGCGGCGATCCGATCAGGTAACCGGTGATCGCCAGCACGACCATGCAGCCGGCCATCAACCAGTGCCAGATCCGCACCGGGACTTCCCAGACGTACAGCGGAAAGACTTCCCTGACTTGTGCGCTCATGTTTGCCTCCGGCGGATCAGCGGATGGTCACCTGCGTGATCTCGACGCCTTGCGGCGAGATCACGTGGGTCGAGCAGGCCAGGCAGGGGTCGAAGCTGTGGATCGTGCGTAGGATCTCCAGCGGCTCGTCGGGCTTGGCCATCGGTGTGTTCATCAGCGCGGCCTCGTAGGCACCGATCTGGTTTTTGGTGTCACGCGGGCCGGCATTCCAGGTGGTGGGCACGACGCACTGGTAGTTGTCGATCTTGGTGTCCTTGATCTTGATCCAGTGGCCCAACGCACCGCGCGGCGCTTCGCAATAGCCAGCGCCTTGTGCCATGGCCGGCCAGGTGCGAGGCTCCCAGCTGTCGATGTTGGCGGTGGCGAAGTTGCCGGCCTTCAGGTTGCCCAGCAGCTTGTCGAAGAAGTAGCGCATCTTGTGCGCGGCCCACGACGCCTCCAGCCCTCGAGCCGCAGTACGACCCAGTGTGGAGAACAGTGCTGGCAGCGGCACGTCCAGGGTCTTGAGCACCATGTCGACGGGCTCCTTGAACTCGGGATTTCCCAGTGCGTAGCCGATCACGTAGCGCGCCAGCGGGCCGACTTCCATTGCGTGGCCACGCCAGCGCGGCGACTTGATCCACGAGTACTTTGCGCTCTCGTCGATAGACTCGATGTTGGTCTTGGTGCCTTTGGTGCCCTTGCCAAGCACGAAGCTCGGATCAGTGACACCGTCGAAGGGGTGCAGACCCTTGGACTCGTCGGCGTATTTGTACCAGCTGTGGTTGACGAACTCCTGGACCTGGGCCGGGTCGTTCAGGTCGACCGGCAAGACCTCGCCGAGCTTGCCGTTGATGATCGCGCCGCGCGGCATCAGCAGGCTCTTGTTCGAATCGTCGTTGGCGATGTCAGGAAACTCGCCGTAGGACAGCAGGTTCTGCCCCGACAGTCCGCCGCCGATCGCGCCCCAGTCCTTGTAGAACGAGGCGATCGCCAGCAGGTCAGGAATGTAGACCTGGTCTATGAAGGTGATGGTGTCATCGATGATCTTGGACACCATGTTCAGGCGCTCCATGTTGATCGCGCCGACCGCCCCAGTGGCCTCGAGGTTGATCGAACAGGGAACGCCGCCGACCAGCCAATTCGGGTGCGGGTTCTTGCCGCCGAAGATGGTCTGGATCTTGACAATCTCTTTCTGGAAATCGAGCGCCTCAAGGTAATGCGCCACCGCCATCAGGTTGGCCTCGGCCGGCAGCTTGTAGGCCGGGTGGCCCCAGTAGCCGTTGCGGAAGGGGCCGAGTTGGCCCGATTCGACGAACTTCTTCAACCGGTTCTGCAGGTCGCGGAAGTAGCCCGGTGACGATTTCGGCCAAGGGCTGATCGACTGCGCCAACTCCGAGGTGCGCTTCGGGTCGGCTTTGAGCGCGCTGACCACGTCGACCCAGTCGAGCGCATGCAGGTGGTAAAAGTGCACCAAATGATCGTGCGCATAGAGCGTCGAATGCATCAGGTTGCGGATGATGTTGGCGTTGTCGGGGATCTTGATCTTCAGCGCATCTTCGACCGCACGCACCGACACCAGTGCATGGGTTCCGGTGCAGACGCCGCAGATGCGCTCCACAAACGCCCAAGCGTCGCGTGGGTCGCGGCCCTTGAGAATCACCTCGAGTCCGCGCCACATCGTGCCGGTAGACACGGCGTTGCGGATGACGTTCTTGTCGTCGAGATTGACCTCGACACGTAGATGCCCCTCGATACGTGTGACCGGGTCGACGACGATGCGCTTGCCACCGTTGTCGAGCTTGAAGCCCTGGGTCTCGATGACGGCCATGATCAGTTCTCCACGGTATTGCTGTTATCTGCCTGGGTCTGCGCTTGGGTCTTGCCCCGGTTGGCAGCGCGCTGGATTGCGCTGACCGCAGCATGTGCCACCACCGCGGCGCCGGCAACGCCCGCGGTGACCAGACCGATCTTGTCGGCATTGGCCTCAATGCCGAATTGGTTGATGTTGGTGAGCCGGTCGTAGAACGAGCCCTTGTCCCAGAAACCGTCTTCACTGCAGCCGATACAACCGTGGCCTGACGCGATCGGGAACGAGACGCCCTCGTTCCAACGGGTGGTCGAGCAGGCGTTGTAAGTGGTTGGCCCCTTGCAGCCCATCTTGTAGAGGCAGTAGCCGGCCTTGGCGCCCTCGTCGTCCCATTGCTCGACGAACTGTCCGGCATCGAAGTGAGGCCGCCGATAGCACTTGTCGTGGATGCGCTGGCTGTAAAACATCTTGGGCCGGCCCTGGCGGTCGAGTTCGGGGATGCGGTCGAAGGTGGCGATGTAGGTGACCACGGCGGTCATCACCTCGGCGATCGGCGGGCAGCCAGGCACCTTGACGATGGGCTTGTCGGTGATCACCTTGTTGATCGGCACCGCAGTGGTCGGATTCGGCTTGGCGGCCTGGACGCAGCCCCACGACGCGCAGGAGCCCCAAGCGATCACTGCCTTGGCATCCTTGGCCACGTGTTTGAGCTTTTCGACGAAGGGTTTGCCACCGGGCATGCAGAACATGCCGTCCTCGCCGAGCGGCGGGTTGCCCTCGACGGCGAGGATGTAGTTGCCCTTGTACTCTTTCATCACTTGCTCGAGTGCGGCCTCGGCCTGATGCCCGGCGGCTGCCATGATGGTGTCGTCGTAGTCGAGCGAGATCATCGACAAGATCACGTCCTTGGCCAGCGGGTGCGCTGACCGGATGAACGATTCGGTACAGCAAGTGCACTCCAAGCCATGCAGCCACAGCACCGGCGTTCGAGGCTTGGTTTCGAGCGCATGGGCGATGGTTGTCGCGAATGCTGGCGCCATGCCCAAGGATGCAGCGGTCAGGCTGCAGAACTTCAAGTAGCTGCGGCGGGTGATCCCCTGCCGGCGCATCACTTCGTAGAAAGTCTCGGTCATTGGGCGTCCCCTGGCTTGTTGGGATTGGGTGGGCGAGGCCAGTCGCTCACCATCGACGCATTGCAGTCTGTCTGTTTCGCTGCCCGCCTGTCTGATGCAGGTCAACTTGCACGATGTACAGTGCCAGAGCCCCGATCGGCGCCGCTACACTTTTGCTAGAAACTCATAGGGTTGACGGCTTGGAGATAAGACGGTCAGTGCTGGTGCCGCATTCGGTGGAGAGCATGTTCGATCTGATTGAGCAGGCCGAGGCTTACCCTCAATTTCTGCCCTGGTGCAGCGGCGCTCGTGTGCTTGAACGCAGCGACGAGTGGGTGGCGGCTCGGATCGAGTTCAGCTACCGCCAACTGCGTTTCGGTTTCGAAACACGCAATCCAAAGCGCCGGCCTGAATGGTTGCAGGTTCGAATGGTCGACGGGCCATTCCGACACTTTCAAGCGGATTGGCGCCTGACACCGTTGGGCGGCTTGGGTTGCAGGATCAGCTTCGAGCTTTCTTACGAGATATCCAACAGCCTGCTCGACAAGGTGGCGGCCACGGCGGTAGATCGGGTCTCGCGTGCGATGGTCGATGCCTTCGTCAAGCGCGCCGACGAAACTTTGGGAACCAGTGATCTCTCAAGCAAATGTGGCTTTGCCACTTTGCTTGATCCCCACGGGGGGCGGCCGGCGTCGGCCGGCCTTGGGGCGCTCAAGAGCACTGATGTCCAATCCTTTTGCTCGTCCATTCCTGTTGTCGCAGCAGTGTCCACCGTCATCAACTGTAGGGAGATTTCCGTGAACTCATCCGATACCGACCTGTACGACGCTGTGCGGGCGTGCCCGCTCGCTGTGGATCTCGATCCTGCGCAAACGGCGCTGTTGGCTGGCCTGCTGGTACTCGAGTCTGTTCAGGCCGGCCAGGTGCTGGCGCGTGAAGCCACCACCGACAGCAGGCTCTACATCGTCGTCGATGGCTCATTGAGCGTCATCAGGTCGCTGGGCACAGCGCAGGAAACCTTGATCGCGACGCTGACGGCAGGTGACTTCGCGCACGAACTCGGTTTTCTCGACGGCAGCGTGCGTTACGCCTCGCTGGTTGCCGGGACCCATGCTCGTGTGTTGGTTCTCGAGCGTGACAAGTTGGAGAGCCTGATCGAGCGGCAACCCCAAACCCTCTACCGGGTGATGTGTGCGATCGTCCGAACGGTGCATCGGGTCCAGACCCGACTCGCGATGCAAACCTCTGAGCTGACGAACTACATTTTCAAGCAGCATGGCCGGTACTGATTCGAGGCCATTGGCCTTGATTCAGGTTTCACTTTTACGGTCTTAAGGCATCTGGCAGTGGCTTGAATGGGCGGTTCGCGGGTCATTCAAGAGGCTGCTGCGCTTGCTTGAGATGCAGTTCGACAGCCTTGGGCCCAGGAGATCTGCGGTCCCAGGCCTGGCCTCGCTGCCGGTCTTGACCTGGATCATTCGGTGCGGCGACCGCCGTCCCTAGAGTCTGCCAGGAACAGACGCTGGTGGTCCGTCAGCGGCGGCGCTGCCTCGAGGTTTGGCACCGGAAGATTGACGGAAGAGGTCCATGAGTCCTGTTGGAATGAGCTTGCTGATGGCGCTGGCCTTTGCCAGTTTCGGGTGGCTTTGCTGGCGCAAGCTGCAGATCGTGCTGGCCTTGCAGCCAGAACCGCGTTGGGACCATCCTTGGCAACGCCTGCGAACCGTGCTGGTCAATGGCTTGATGCAGCGACGCATGGTTCAGCGCGAATGGCGGCCAGGGTTGATGCATGCGCTGATTTTCCTCGGGTTCATGTCCTTGCTGCTGCGCAAGTTGCAGCTGATCGGCATTGGTTATCAAGCCTCTTTGGTTTTTCCTGATGCGTTTGGCGGCCCTTTCGCAGCCTTCAAGGATGGCGTAGAGGTCGCGGTGACCTTGGCCGTGCTCTACGCCTTCTACCGACGCCTCGTCATCCGACCCGCGCGGCTCGAGCCCAACGGCGAAGCGCTGCTGGTGTTGACGCTGATCCTCGCGATCATGGTCACCGATTTCACTTTCGACGGCTTGCGCTTCGTGATGCTGTCTGACAGCGTTCCCGGTGTGGCGCACGAGCGCGACTTTGCCTTCGTGGGTGGTCTCGTGGCCAGCCTGTTTTCGGGTTGGTCGCCCGAGGTCCTGGCAATGGGTTATCGCCTGGCGTACTGGACCCAGATGGTGGTCGTGTTCTGCTTTTTGGTCTTGCTGCCGGTGGGTGAGCACTTTCACATCGTGACCGCGTTGCCAGCACTGTTCTTGCGCCGAGGCCGGCCCGGCAACCAGGTGCCCAGTGTCGACATCGAAAAGCTGATGGAAGCCACTGATGAGGTCGACATGCGTGCGGGGATTCGCAGCGCGACCGACCTGGTCTGGAAAGACGGACTCGATGCCTTCAGCTGCACCGAGTGTGGCCGCTGCAAGGACGCTTGCCCGACCCATTTGACGGGCAAGCCCTTGTCGCTCAAGGCAGTCAACGACAGCCTGAAGAAGCACCTGCTCGAGCATCGAGCGGCGATCGTCACAGGCGACCCTGGGCAGGTGTTGCCAGCCCTGGTCGGCCCGGTGATCAGCGAGGAAGCGCTGTGGGCCTGCACCACCTGCGGCTATT
Source organism: Aquabacterium sp. (assembly GCA_044377715.1). Taxonomy (GTDB): domain Bacteria; phylum Pseudomonadota; class Gammaproteobacteria; order Burkholderiales; family Burkholderiaceae_C; genus Pseudaquabacterium. Next base: position 15,633 of record JBILYN010000010.1, on the reverse strand, counting down.
GCGAGGCGGCATGCCCTATCGAGCTTGAGCACCTGGGCAAGTTCTTCCGCATGCGCCAGCATCAGGTGATGATTGCCGGCGAGTTCCCGCACGAGTTGAAAAAGGTCTTCGAGGCCTACGAATCCCAGGGCAACCCATGGGGCCTGCAGGCCGACCAGCGCGGCGACTGGGCCCAGGGACTGGGCGTGCTGGTGATCCGCTCGCCAGCGGACATGGTGGGCCTGGATTACCTGTTCTATGTTGGATCGGCCATGTCGTTCGACCCGCGAGGCCAGAAGATCGCGCGCGCCTTCGTGTCGATCCTGCAGGCCGCTGGCGTTCGCTTCGGCATCCTCGGTCCGCGAGAAGGCTCGACCGGCGAATGCGTGCGGCGGGTCGGCAACGAGATGCTGTTCCAGCAACTGGCTGGTGCGCTGGTGGGCACGCTGGGCGAGTTGGGCGCTACGCGCATCGTCACTTGCGACCCCCACGCGTTGAATTCTCTGCGCAATGAATATCCCGAGTTCGGCGGCCACTATCAGTTGGTCCACCACACCGAGTTGATTGCCGATCTGCTGGCGCAAAGCAGAGTCCAGGTCAATGCGTCGCTGCAGCAGGTGGTCTATCACGACCCCTGCTACCTGGGTCGACACAACGGCGAGTTCGATGCGCCGCGGGCTATCCTGGCCCGGTTGTGCAGCGACACACCGCTGGAGATGGACTTGTCGCGCGAAAAAGCGATGTGTTGCGGCGCCGGTGGCGGCCGCATGTGGCAGGAGGAGACAAAGGGCAAGCGCATCAACATCGTTCGCGTCGAGCAGGCTTTGGCCACGGCGCCGCTCACGATCGCCACCGCCTGTCCTTATTGCGCGGTGATGATGGCCGACGGTTTGGCCGTTGCCCAACCCGGTGGCGCAACGCAGTCGCGCGACATCGCCGAGTTGGTGGCTGAGGCCTTGGTCACCCGCCCCGCCTGACGCTGAGCGCGCATCCGGCGCCGGCGCGGGGACTCGTCAAACGGCGAGGCCTCGGCGCATCCAGATCGCGTCCTCCTGTTCCAGTTCTTCAAGCCGACCCTCGATGTCGGTGATCGATCGGTCGAGTTCGGGCAGTATCACGTCCTGTAGCGCTCGGGCGCGGCGCACCGAGCGTTGGTACTCGATCGAAAGGCGCTCAAGGTTGCCTGCCAGCGCCGCGAGCGCTGCAACCTGGGTCAGCAATGTCGTGTAGGTCTGTCTGCAGGCTTCGGCTTCAGGCGAAGGTTGAACAGCTTCCGGCCTGTGGTCGATGCCCGCGACCCACTCGGCCTGCTGTAAGGGCACACCCATCAGCGAGCGTGCGGCAATTCGCAACGTCGTTTGCGCCAGATCGCCTTTGGGGTAGGCCTGCAATCCCTGCAGGCCGTGGCGTGCAACCGCAGCTTGCAGGGCATCCACCGCGTTGTGTTGAGCTTGCAGCATTTCACGTTGCAGCTGGCCGTGACGGGCCAGTTCTCGCAGGATCTCGCCCGCCAGCAGCAGGCACTTTTCGTCGAGAAACACGTAGCCCTCGTGCATGCCTCGACGCTCATCCTTGAGCTCGATGACAGCACTGCGGGTTGGGCTGACATCGTTCACTGGCGCTCCACGAGGTGCGCTGCGATCTGTGCATCGGACAGCCGTGTCAGTTCACGCCGCGGCAGACCGGCCAGCAGCGACCAGCCTATCGCCATGCTCTGCGCCAGCGTGCGCGGCTCGGTCTGGCTGACCAGCGTGGTTTCGAAGTCGATGCCGAATCGCAGGTAGCTTTGGTCGCTTGCGGCCAACCCTTCGACGCCCACCACGCTGGCCAGCACCCGGGCTTGGGCGGCGCGGGCATAGGCCGCGTAGAGCTGGCTGGCCAGTGCCGGGTGATCGGGGTGGGTGTATTTCGCGCCGGTGCCGTCCTTCATCAGCCGCGACAGGCTGGGCAGCACGTTGATCGGCGGGTAGACGCCGCGCCGGTCCAGTTCGCGCGACAACACGATCTGACCCTCGGTGATGTAGCCGGTCAGATCGGGGATAGGGTGGCCGATGTCGTCGGCCGGCATCGTCAGGATCGACAGCTGGGTCAACGTGCCCGCGCTGCCACGCAGGCAACCCGCGCGCTCGAACAGCGTGGCCAGGTCCGAGTACATGTAACCCGGAAAGCCCTTGCGCGCCGGGATCTCGCCTTTGCTCGACGACACCTCGCGCAGCGCTTCGCAGTAGTTGGTCATGTCGGTCAATATCACCAGCACATGCTTGCCCTGGTCGAAGGCCAGGTACTCGGCCGCGCTGAGCGCGAAGCGCGGTGTCAGCAGGCGCTGGGTGCTGGAGTCGCTGGCCAGGTTCAGGAACAGCGCCGTGCGTTCCAGCGCGCCGCTTTGCTCCAGGCTGCGGCGGAAGTACTCGGCGCTGTCGTAAGGCACGCCGATGCCGGCGAAGACGATGACGAAGGGTTCTGAGTCATCGCGCAGCCGAGCATGGCTGGCGATCTCAACCGCCAGCCGGTCGTGCGGCAGGCCGCCGCCCGAGAACAGCGGCAGCTTCTGGCCGCGCACCAGGCTGTTCATCAGGTCCAGCGTGCTGATGCCAGTCTCGATGAAGTCGCGCGGCAGCGCGCGCGCCACCGGGTTCATCGGCAGGCCCTCGATCGCCACCTTGCGGTGCGCTGCCACCGGCGGACCGCCGTCGATCACCTGGCCGACGCCATTGAAGACCCGGCCCAGGATGCCGGGCCCAAGGCCGAAGCTCAGCGCCTCGCCGTTGAAGCGCACCACCGTTCCCTCCAGCGACAGACCGGCGGTCGATTCCAGCACCTCGATCGTCATGAACTGCTCGTCGATGGCCGCAATGCGGCCGAGCCGGGGCCGGCCGTCGACGCCGCGCACTTCCACCGCGTCGTTCAGGCCGACATCCAAGGTTCGCCGCAGGAACAACAGCGGGCCTTCCAGCCGCGTGGCGGCGCCTTCAACCGTCAGCAGCATCGCGGCCTTCATTGACAGGGTTGTCCGGTGGGGAGGGCGGGACCGGTGTCAATGCCGCGAACTCGCGCTCGACACGCGCTTCGAGCTCGGCAAAGCGCGGCAGCGCGTCGTCGGCGATCTCCTCGCCCATGCGTTGCAGCGGTCGCAGGCAGGCCATGGACGCCATGCGCTCAGGGCTTGTGCCGGCCGCCAGCGCCGCTTCGGCCAAGTCTATGAAGCGACCCAGCAGTCGCATCATCGCGCCCTGGCGAGCCGGGCTGCAGACGCGGTCGATCTCTGAGAAGGCCGACTGCCGCAGAAAGGCCTCATTGACCAGTTCGGCACACAGCAAGGTGAGCTGCTGGCGCGCCGGCAGCGCGTCGCGGCCGATGATGCGTGCCATGCGTTCGAGCTGTGCTTGCTCGTCGAGCAGCGACAAGAAGCGCCGGCGCAGCACCAGCCACCGTGGGTTGCCTTGGCTTGTCCACCAGGGTGCGAACTCGCCGGCGTCCTCGGCATAGCTCTGCAGCGGGTGGATGGCCGGGTAGAAGCGCGCTTGCGCGCGCTTGACATCGAGCGCCCAGAAGGCCTTGACATAGCGCTTGGTGTGGCTCGTCACCGGTTCGGAGAAGTCACCCGAGGGCGGGCTGATCGCGCCCATCACCGTCACCGATCCGCTGTCGCCGGCCAGGGTCTCGACCAGCGCGGCGCGCTCGTAGAAATCGGCCAGCCGGCTTGACAGGTAAGCCGGGTAGCCGCCTTCGCCGGGCAGCTCGCCGAATCGGCCCGAGACCTCGCGCAGCGCCTCGGCCCAGCGACTGGTCGAGTCGGCCATCAGCGCCACCTGCAGGCCTTGGTCTCGGAAGTACTCGGCCACCGTGATCGCGCAGTAGATGCTGGCCTCGCGCGCGGCCACCGGCATGTTGGAGGTGTTGGCGATGATCACCGTGCGCTCCATCAGCGGTCGGCCGCTGCGCGGATCGGTCAGTGTCGGAAACTCGTCGAGCACGCCGGCCATCTCGTTGCCGCGCTCGCCGCAGCCCAGGTAGACGATCACGTCGGCGTTGCAGCCCTTGGCGAGCGCCTCGAGCAGCACCGTCTTGCCGGTGCCGAAGCCGCCGGGGATCGCTGCCTTGCCGCCCTGGGCCACCGGAAAGAGGCAGTCGAGGATGCGCTGGCCGGTGACCAGCGGCGCGTGGGCTGGCAGGCGCCTGCGCACCGGCCGAGGCTGGCGCACCGGCCAGACATGGCTCATCGCCAACTCGCGCAGGCTGCCGTCGGCCTGGCGTACCGTGCAGACAGTCGCATCGTCGGCCAGGTCACCGGCGGCCACCACCGATTCGACCACGCCGCTGGCGTCGGGTGGTGCCAGGCAGCGCTGGCTTCGACCGGCGGCACCCGCCACCGTGCCGGCCTGGCCGATCACCGCGCCAGGCGCGAGCAAGGCCCCGGCGACGATGGCGGGCTCGAAATGCCGGCGGCTGGCGGCGGCGCTGCGCATGCCGGGTTGCACGAAGGCCGAAGCCTGGTCCGACAGCGGCCGCAGCAGGCCGTCGAAGATATGGCCCAGCAGGCCAGGGCCGAGCCGGATGGCCAGCGGCGCACCGTCGCCATACACCGCTGTGCCTGGGCGCAGGCCGGTGGTGTCTTCGTAGACCTGGACCACGATCTCGTCGTCGTGGATTCGCACCACCTCGCCCAGCAGCGACTGGGGCCCGACCCGCACCGATTCGCGCAGCGAGAACGGGCCAAGCTTTCGCGCGTGCAGCACAGGCCCTGCAATCCAACGCACGGTGGCCAGGCTCATGAGGCGCCCCAAGCCCTGCTGTGCGGCCTTCCAAGATTGCTCGATCTCATTCGCAGCGCAGATTCAGCACTCATTCGGCTGCCTCCAGCAATCGCAGCAGCTGGGATTCGAACTCGCCACGGTCGGTCAGCAGCCCTGTCAGCGTGCCGTCGATCACATTGCCACCTGAAACGATCTTGATGCCAGCACGGATCGCGGCGTCGGCCTTCAGCCACGGCGCGCCAACTGCCGACGCGGTCAATGAACTCGCTGTGGCCTGTTGTTCGGCAGCCGGCCAGTCGGGCGCGTGCACGACGCCCCAATCACCTGGCGGCAGGTGAGCACGTGCCGCTGTCACCACATTGGCAACCCAGGCAGCGCGCGAATCCGGCTGTATCCAAGCTGCCAGCAGTTCATCCGGCAGCCGCACCCAGGCCTGTTGCAGCAGGCTGGTTGTGCGCTGCTGTTCGTTCAACCGGCGCTGGGTGGCCAGCTTGGCCTGCGCCGCGGCAAGGGCATCGTGCCGTCTCGACCGCTGCTGTGCAAACACCTCGCGCAATTGCGTCAAGGCATCGGCCCTTGCGCGTGACCACAATGATTCGGCCTGCGCTTGAGCGGGCGCCAGGATTTGCGCGCACTGGCACTCGCGGTCGGCTTCGACAAGGGCCATCAGCGCGCCGGTCTGTTGCTCGACATTCATCGAGTCTTTTCCGAGGTGTTGCTCATGCTTCCAGACCCAGCTGTCTGCGGATTCTGGTGGCAAGTTCAGGCAATGCCGACTCGCCGAGCAAGTCGGGCACAACCAGCGCCAACGGCGCCAACGCCGACAGCGCCGCGCGCAAGGCGAGGGCATCGACGCCTGCCGCAACCGAGTTCGACAGCAGTACCAGTGGCGCTTGTGTCCTTGCCCAGGCCAGCGCCGCGGTTTCGTCGCCGGCTTGCGGGATGCGCACTGTGGCGCCCGCCAGTCGGTAGCCGGCGGCACTGACCTCGTCACCCAGGTAGACGGGTGGTTTCATGAGGCGTTTCGCGTTGTCGGTGCAGCGTAAAAGGGTGGTTGCGGCGGACCGGTGCGGCGAACTCGCATCACGCCAACCGGTTGAGCATCAGGATCGAGACGATCAAGCCATAAATCGCGATCCCCTCGGCCAACCCGATGAAGATCATCAAGCGGCCGAACAGCTCGGGTCTCTCAGCCAACGCACCGACCGCCGCTGTGCCCACTTTTGCAACGGCCAGTCCGGCACCCAACGAGGACATGCCTGTGGCCAATGCGGCGCCCAGAAAAATCCAACTGTTGTCTAGCCTGCTGGCGTTGCCTGCCACTGCGTCCGTTGCAGCATGGGCGCTTGGCGCCCAAAGCAGCAATGCGCTGGCAGCAAGCCCCAGCATCAGGGTCGCAACCATCAGTGCGATGGGCAAACCATGTGTTTTGAGGTCGCCGGTGCGGTCTTTCATGGTGTTTTCTCCGATGGGGTGAAAGGCGGTGCCGGCAGGCGATGGAATGCCCGGCCCTGACCTTGCATGAAGCGCGTGAAAAATTCGAACAACACCAGCCTGGTGGTCTGGATCGCCACCACCATCACCTCCAGCACGATCACGACCGCGTTGCCCAACACCATCACCACGACCTTGGCGACCAGACTGTCGGCGGCATCCACCAACGCGACGATCGCTGACGACAACCCGGCATGAGCCAGCGCGAAAGCCCCGACGCGGGCGAACGACAAAGTGTTGATCAGCAACTGCAGCGTTTTCTCAACCAGTTCGCCCAGCGCTTTCGGCATCGCTTTCAAGCGGTGGCTCGAAATCGCGTGCCCGCCGCAGAACGCCATCGTGCCGACAGCCGCCAACACCCAACCAGCCGGTGTGAAGAAGGCAGAGAGCAACCCGATGTAGACGACGATCAGCCAGGCATCGGTCATCAGCCAACGCTGCATTGCGCCACGCCACCAAGCGGCCAACGCGTCCAACGCCAGCCCAAGGGTCAGCAGCAAAGCGCCACCGGCCAGCGGTGCCAGCAGCACCGGCAGCGGTGAGCTCAAGGGGTGCAACCACCAGGCTGGCAGCAGCTGATGCAGGCCAAAAACGCTGCCAAACAGCAGCCCGAAGAAGGCAGCGGACAGGCCACCGACCATCAACAGGCGGGCGACTGGGAAGCGATCGCGAAACCACCATGCTGCGCTCGCCAGCAGCAAGCCCTGGCCGACGTCACCGAACATGTAGCCAAACATCAGCGGTACGATGACCGCGAGCAGCGGCGTTGGATCGGCCTCGCTGGCCGAAGGCATGCCCAACGCCCGGCTGAAAATCTCGAACGGTCTCGCCCAAGGCGGGTTGCGCAGCAGCAGCGGCGCTTGCAGGCCAGCAGGTGGCTGCGCGTAGTGAAGCAGCGCTCGAGCCGAGCAGGCTTGCAGCGCCTTTGCCAGCGTGTCAGCATCGGCGTGGCTCGACCAGCCCGTGATCCAACAAAACAGAGCGCCTGCTTCCAAGGATTGGACGTTGTTCAACAGCCAGTCCAACCGATAGGCATCGCCGAGCATGCGTGGCAGCGAGTGGCGCTGGCTGATGGTCAATAGCGCGGTCTGCTGCGAGGCTTGTTCGGCGCCAATTGCGGTCAGAGTCTGCGCGATGTGGGCACGGTTGGCCGCAGCATCGGCGCCCAGCCCGATCGGCACCAGATGGCCGCTGCCCTTGAGGCTGCTCACGTGCTGCGCCATCGTTTGCAACGCCGTAGGCGACCCTGTGGCCAACAAGTGGGGCTGTTCGTCGATCGACAGCACCGTGGTCAGAGCCTTCGTGCCTGCGGCCACCAAGTCAGGCAGCATTTCGGTGTCAGTGCCGACCGGCAGCACGAACAACTGCACCGACAGCAGCGGGCCGGCGGCAGCCAGACGGCTGAGATCCAGTCCCGATGTCGCCAGCGCTTCGAGTACGCGCTGCCAGCGCTGCAATTCAGAGATTTCGGCTTGACAACGCTGCAGGCGACGGATCACCGGTTCGGCGTCCTGCGCCCAGGCCTTAAGCGCGCCCAAGCAGCGCTGCATCGTTGCTCCGGGAGCCTCTGGAGTGGCGGAAGGTCGGCAATCCTGTGGTGCTGGCCAATAAGCGTGGTAGCGCGCCTTGAGTTCGAGAAACTGCGCCAGCAGCGCCATCACTGGGACCAGATCGCTCACGCCGTCACTCCCTGCGCGAGATTCGAGCTCGACCGCGCCAGTGCTGGCGAGCGCCTCCAAGACCAGCGTGGCGTCGTCGCGCGCAGCAAGCACCTCGAACCAGCGAGCGGGGCTTGGGCGCAGCATCAGGTGGCCCGGGTGCTTGGCACACCGGTAAACAGCGCACGCAGCAGCAGTTCACCCCGAAGTCGCTCCAGATCGAGCCCGCACAGCCCGATGTGGATGAAGGCTGCTGCTGGATCCAGCGCGGCCCGGCGCAGCAACTGCGACAGTCGCGTCCCCAAGGACCGCCGCAACAAGCGGCCTGAGCCAGGTGGCGCGGCAGCAAACGCCGAAGCATGGGCGCGCAGCGCGGCCTCGACCCATGCAAGCTTGTCGTCCGTTTCGCTGGACCGCCGCGGCAACCTGCGCCGCCATTCAGCGTGCCAAGCGCAGAGCCAGGCCGAAGGCTGTGCGCCGGCCGAGGTCTGTTGCGCCGACCAGGCCATCGCCAATGCGGCAAGGTGGCCAGCCGACAACACGGCGAGGCGTGCGCCGCTGGGTGCGTCGCATAGCGCGTGGTGTTCGGGGTCATCGAGCATCGCAGCGCCGACCTCGCCGCCGCAAGCCAGGTGCTGTAGCAGCGGCAAGTCGGGCAGCACTGCGCACCAGGCCAGCGCGGCCTGCCATCGCGCTGGCATCCAGCCGACGACCTCGGCCACCGTCTTGCGCCATTGCCTCAGCATCGCCGCCTCGATCTGGCGCGCGCTGGCCGTCGCGGTGATGCCTAGCACCCAGGGTTGTAGCGAGGTGCCACGCGCAGTCTCCAGCAGCGCGGCGAGCTCGCGCACTGTCTCGAGCCGCTGCCAGATCGATTCGTCAGCGCGCTGGCCGTGTCGCGCGTACAGCCGGGCGTGGGTGAATTCGAGGCTGCCGCAATCAATCACGGGGCGCACCGATCATCGCGCGCACCGCCTCGCGCAGGGTTTTATCCAGTGTTTTGACATCGACTTCAGTGAGCGGTTTCGGTACGTTGAATGCTGCGGACTGGGCTTCGATCTCCGCCAGGCGCTGGGCCAAGTCGCGATCGAAGGCGATGACCAAGCTGCGGATGCGACGTTCAGTCCGCTCGGTCAGTCGCTTGGCGCGGTCATGGGCAGCATCGACGATCAGAGCCGCCTCGTTGCGCGCTTCGTCGATCGCCAGCAGCGCGGCTTGTTCCGCCCGCAAGACTTCAGCGATGGCTTCACCGACAGGATCCTGGATGGGCCGGTCTGAGCGCCCGTCCATGAGGAGTTCAGCCCGGCTCGCGGCGACTGGCCGGGTAGACGACCGATTCCTCGAGTGCGATGTGCTCTCGGTAGAGTTCGGTGAAAACCGGGATCGCCGATCGCAGCATGTCGAGGTCGTACCAGCTATAGCCTTCGGAAATCGCTTTGAGCTGTGGCGACAGTTCGAGCCAGTCTTCCTCCAGCCAGCCATGGTCTTGTTGCAGGCGGTGAACATGGTGTATCAGCAATTCATCGCTGCCGTTCAGGAGCCGCGGAAAAACGAACGACTCTTCGGCCAAGTGATGGGCTTGTGCTGTGCCATCGAAGAAGCGGCTGATTTCGCCGGCTATTCGGCGGGCTGTTTCATCGACGCCATTTGCTTCGAGGTGGGTCTCCAGCGTCGACAACTGCGCCAACGCCTGCATGACCTGGCGATGGGTCAGGTCAAGCGACTCGAAGGAAGGCAGTGGCGGGACGGCGGGCCGGGCTGGACGGGGGACTCTCGTTTTGGCGCTGGACATATCAACTCCTGCTGTATGCGTTCGATTCTTCGTTGTCGCGTGTTTTCACGCTTGGGCTACATCAATTGCGGGCACATTGAATGGCCTGTCAAGCAATCAGACAATCTCGGGCCGCATCTCGATCGCTCCGCAAGGGCATTCGGCGGCGCAGATGCCGCAACCTTTGCAGTAGTCGAGCTTGAACTCGAAGCGCTTGCCAGGACCTAGCTTGATCACTGCGTTGTCCGGGCAGACCCCGTAGCAGTTGTCGCATTCGAAGCAATTGCCGCAGCTCAGACAGCGCCTGGCTTCGAACAACGCGTTGTCCTCGGTCAATCCACCCTGCACCTCATCGAAACTGCTGGTGCGGCGTGCGAGGTCGAGTTGCGGACGAATCTTCTTGGGCGCGTCGCTGTAATACCAAGGGTTGAGGTGCTCGAACAGCGCCGGTACATGAGGCGCCGCCGCCGCCAGCTGGGTGCCGCGCAGCCAGGCGTCGATGTGACGCGCAGCTTTCTTGCCATGGCCTATGGCCACCGTCACGTTGCGCTCAGCCGGCACCATGTCACCACCGGCGAACAGGCCTGGGTAGCCGGTCATCATCGTCGCCGGATCGACCTGGACCACGCCGTTGTGGATCAGCAGGTCGGGCACGCTGTCGAGCAGCGACAAGTCGACTTCCTGGCCTAATGCCAGCACCAGCGAGTCGGCCGCCAGGGTTTCGAACTCCCCGGTAGGTTGCGGCACACCTTGGCTGTCCAGCCGCATTTTTTCGATCTTGAGCGCCCCGTCGCCGGCCTGCTTGATGGTCGACAGCCACTTGACCAGCACCCCTTCCTGCAACGCCTCTTCGACTTCGCTGTCGTGGGCCGGCATGCGCTCCCGGTTGCGCCGGTAGACGATGATGGCCTCGGTCGCCCCCAATCGCTTGGCGGTGCGGGCAACGTCGACCGCGGTGTTGCCACCACCGTAGACGACGACCCGACGACCCAGCATCGGCTGTTCCTGGCCTTCCATCGATCGCAGCAAGGCCAGCGCGTCGAGGATGCGAGACGAGTCCTTGGCGGGGATGTACGCCCGCTTGGCGATGTGCGCGCCCACGGCCAGGAAACTCGCGTCGAAATGCCCCTGGGCCATCGTCTTCGACACGTCGCTGACCTTGGTCTCGAGTTTGAGCGTGATCCCCATCGCGACGATGCGGGCGATCTCGGCGTCGAGCACATCGCGAGGCAGCCGGTATTTGGGGATGCCGAATCGCATCATGCCGCCCAACATCGGACCGGCCTCGACCAATGTGACGGCGTGGCCCAGCCGGCGCAGTTGGTAAGCGGCCGACAGCCCCGATGGGCCACCGCCGACCACCAGCACCCGCTTGCCGCTGTCGGGGCCGGCTGCCGGCAAAGCCCAGCCGCGCTTGATGGCCTCGTCGCCGAGAAAGCGCTCGACCGAGTTGATGCCGACCGCAGCGTCGAGCTTGCCGCGATTACAGACGCCTTCGCAGCTGTGGTAGCAGACCCGCCCCATCACTGCAGGGAGGGGATTGTCGCGGGTCAGGTGATGCCAAGCGGCCTCATAGTTGCCCGACTCGGCTTGGTAGAGCCAGCCCTGAATGTCTTCGCCGGCAGGGCATTGGGCATTGCATGGCGGCATCCGGTCGACATAGACCGGGCGCTCGGTGCGCCAACTGCCGGTCTTGTTGGCCAGCGATGAGCCGGGGTCAAGCGTGATCGCAAAAGGCTTTTCCACGCTTCAGTCTCCTTGCTGCGGCGCTGCGTCGAGCAACTGGTAACGGCTGATGTTGGCGTCGGCTGTGGCCTGGATGCGGTCGATCATCATTTGCTGAACTTGGGCGCCGAACAGGTGTGCGAAGCGCTTTTGCGGTCGCAGATAGTCCTCGACCGGTAGCTGATGGCGAATCTTGCTGACATGGGTCAGCTCGCCGTTCTCGGCCTCGAAGACCGGAAAAAGTCCGGTCTCACAGGCCAGCCTGGCCAGGCGGATGGTGTCATGGCTGGCCGACCCCCAGCCCAGCGGACAAGGCACCAACACGTGCAGGTAGCGAGCGCCGTGCAGGCTCATCGCTTTCTCGACCTTGGCTTCCAGGTCGCGCAGGTCGGCCACGGTGGCGGTGGCCACATAGGGGATTTCGTGCGCCATTGCGATCCGCGGCAGGTTCTTGCCCTGGCCAAATTCGGCGCCGGGTTGCGGACCCAGCGCCATCGTCGTGGCGGTGCGAGCGCCCGCTGGTGTGGCCGAGCTGCGCTGCACGCCGGTGTTCATGTAGGCTTCGTTGTCGTAGCAGATGTAGAGCACGTCGTCGTTGCGCTCGAACATGCCCGACAAACAGCCGAAGCCGATGTCGGTGGTGCCGCCATCGCCGCCCTGCGCGATGACCCGAACCGCGCTGCGTGCTTGTCCCGCTGCGCTTGCCAACTTGGACGCTTTGACCTTGAGCGCAGCGGCGATGCCCGTGCCCACGGCGGCAGCGTTTCCAAACAGTGAATGGATCCAGGGCAGCTGCCAAGAGGTCTCGGGGTAGGGCGTCGAGAACACCTCCAGGCAGCCGGTGGCGTTGGCTGCGATCAGCTGATTGCCTGTGGCACGCATCGCGGCGTCGACCGCATAGCGCGCGCCCAGCGCCTCTCCGCAACCCTGGCAGGCACGGTGGCCTGAGTTCAATGAATTGCTGCGGTCGGCCGACGACTGCACGCTGCGCTGCTCGGGCGCGAGCAGGCGGTTGCCGACCGTGAAAGTGCCAGTCTGGTAGAACTTCACGGGCTGGTTCATCTAATTGACTTTCGACGCGACCGTGCCGATGTCGCGCAACAGGTTCTCGGCGATCGGCCCGCTGCGGCGTACCGCGGCCTCTCGCTCGAGCTGGCGGTTGACGATGCGCCAGTCCAGGTCCATGAAGGTCAGTGGCGCCAACTGGTCAGCAATGGCTTCGCGCAGCGTGCGGTGTAGCGAGGCCTTGGTGATGGCCCGTCCACCCAGCCCGGCGACCACTGTGTAGCCATGCTGGCCCAGGCGATGCAGCGCAAGCCGGACGTCGGTCGAGACCACGCCGCCCAGGCCGACTGAGAAGCTCTTTTCCAGCACCACCACGCGCCGCGCGGCCTGCAGCGCTTCACGCACCGCTGCCAACGGGAAAGGACGGAAGGACTGGATGCCCAGCACGCCGATCTTCAGGCCGTCGTCGCGCATCTCGTCGATCGTGTCCTTCAAGGTGCCGAGCACTGAACCGAGTGCGACGACGATGGTGTCGGCGCCTTCGGTGCGGTAGGGCCGCACCAGTCCGCCTGAGCGACGGCCGAATCGTGACTCGAACTCGTCTGCGATGCGAGGGATCACCTCCAGGGCCGAGAGCTGTTTGGCGTGCGCCAGGTAACGCACCTCCATGAAGGCCTCGGGCCCGACCATCGCGCCTATCGAGACCGGATCGGCAGGGTCTAGCAACTGGCGTGGCTCGTAAGGCGGCAAGAAGGCATCGACATCGGCCTGGGTCGGCATGTCGACCCGCTCGTAGGCATGGGTCAAGATGAAGCCGTCCATGCAGACCATCACCGGCATCGACAACTCTTCGGCCAGCTTGAAAGCCTGGATGTGCAGGTCCAGCGCTTCCTGGTTGCTCTCGGCGAAGAGTTGGATCCAGCCGCAGTCGCGCTGGCTCATGCTGTCGCTGTGGTCGTTCCAGATGTTGATCGGTGCGCCGATCGCGCGGTTGGCCACCGTCATCACGATTGGCAGGCCCAGGCCCGATGCGTTGTAGACCGCCTCGGCCATGAACAGCAGACCTTGGCTGGCGGTGGCGGTGTAGGCGCGTGCGCCGGCGGCGCTTGCGCCAATGGCCACACTCATCGCCGCGAACTCGCTCTCGACGTTGATGAACTCGCAGGGTTGCAGGTCACCGCGTTTGACCCGCTCACCAAGTGCTTCGACGATGTGGGTCTGGGGTGAGATCGGGTAGGCGCAGATCACCTCGGGGCGGCACATGGCCACCGCCTCGGCAACGGCTTGTGAGCCTTCAGTCTGTTTAAGCATCGGCCGTTGCCTGCGTCTGTTGGCGGACGAACTCGAAGGCCTCGGTCGCTGCAGCGACATTGGCCTCGGCGACCTTGGCGCTGAACTTGTGGCGGATCGCATGCGCCACTGCCGCCAGCGTGATCAAGCTCGACAGCGCTGCAAAGCCACCCAGCATCACTGCGTTGGGCAGCGGGCGGCCGAGGTGCCTGATCGCGATCTCGGTCGCTGGCACGCTGCACCGGCGCGCATTTTGCTGCGCGATATCGGCCAAGCCCAGTGCATGGAAATCGCGCTGACTGTTGATCAGCACATAGCCCTCGGGCTGCAAGCCCTGGAAGACATCGACCTGGTGCAGCAGCGTCGGGTCCTGCACGATCAACACGTCGGGCGCCAGGATCGGTTCGCGCAGCCGGATCTCGCGGTCGGCGATGCGGCAAAACGCCACCACCGGCGCGCCAGTGCGCTCGGAGCCGAAGCTCGGGAACGCCTGCGCATGACGACCTTGCGCGAAGGCCGCGATGGACAGCAGTTCTGCGGCGGTCACCACGCCCTGACCGCCGCGACCGTGAATCCTGATCTGAAGCATGACCCTCGCCCCTGTGGCAGCTTGCACCGGGGTCATGCTCGGTGGCCCTGGCGCCGCCAGGGTTGAGTCAGGTCAAACTGCGGCCGGGTCGTTCGACGACCCGCACCGCCAAGGCCTCATTGATTAAAGCGCAGCGTCCTTGAGCTTCTTCAGCGCGCGTGTCTTGATCTTGGTCGACGCAGGCTTGGCGGCGAAGGTTCTCAAAGCGCCGCTGAACGGGTCCTTGCCGAGGCGCTTCTTCTTGGATGGGACATGGTGCGCGCTGATCTTGAGCAGCCCTGGCAGCGTGAACGCACCCAGACCTTTCTTGTGCACCGACGCCAGCACGGTGGCCTCGAGTGCGGCGAGCACGGCTTTGGTGGCCTTGGCATCGACCCCTGATTGCTCGGCCAGGTGCGCGTTGAGCGATGTCTTCGTGAAAGCGGTCTTGATCGGCTTCAACGCGGTCACTGGCTTGGCGGCCACGGTCATGACCGTCGCTGCCGCCTTCACAGGTGCTGCTTTTTTGACGTCTGACTTGGCAACAGTTTTGGCGGGCGCTTTGGCAACTGCTTTGGCTGCGGGCTTGAGAGCCGGCTTGGCCACGGCCTTGACAGGCGCTTTGGCCAGCAGGGTCACCGCTTTCTTCGCGGGTACCCGGGGCGCTGTTTTGGCAGGGGCAGCGGATGTTGTCTTCTTTGTGGTTGCCATGGGATTTCCCGTGTTGTGTTCAAGGCGTTGCCGCGGTTGCGACAACCGGGGTCAATTCTAGAGGCGTGGCCTGGCGGCCCGCGCCGTCATCAGCCACTCGGCGCAAGACGCTGGCGCGCGCCGGGCCTACGCTGCGCCTCACTCCGTAGTTCACCGCATCCCATGGCCCACATCGAATCGACCTTGTCCCCCGGCAGCCAAGCCTATCGCGCCAACCGCGAGCACATGCTCGCGCTGATCGACCGCGTTCGCGAGTACGAGCGTCGCACACTGGCCAAGTCGGCCGCCTCACGCGGGCGTTTCGAGAAGCGCCAACAACTGCTGCCGCGAGAGCGCTTGTCGCTGCTGCTCGACCCGGGCGCGCCGTTCCTGGAGTTGTGCTCGCTGGCGGGCCTGGGTCTTGACACGCCGGATCTCGACAAGAGCGTGCCAGGCGGCGGTGTGATCGCCGGCATCGGCTTTGTCTCGGGTCGGCGCTGCATGGTGATGGCGTCGGACTCGGGCATCGACGCCGGCGCAATGCAACCCATGGGGCTGGACAAAGTGCTGAGGGTTCAGGAGCTGGCGCTGGAGAACAAGCTGCCATTCGTGCAACTGGTCGAGAGCGCGGGTGCCAATCTGATGGCCTATCGGGTCGAGGATTTCATTCGCGGTGGCAATTCGTTCCGCAACCTCGCG
>JBILYN010000411.1:0-4101 GCA_044377715.1 Aquabacterium sp. | reverse complement strand
ATCCTGGTGCGCGGTGAGCCCGGCTGGGACATCATCCCCGAGCTTTACCCCATTGCCGGCGAGCCCATCATCGACAAGCCCGGCAAAGGCAGTTTCTACGCCACTGACTTGGACCTGCTGCTGCGCACCCGCGGTATCCGCAACCTGGTCCTCACCGGCATTACGACAGATGTGTGCGTTCACACGACGATGCGCGACGCCAACGACCGCGGCTACGAATGCGTGTTGCTCGCCGATTGCACCGGCGCCACCGATGCCGGCAACCACGCCGCGGCGCTGAAGATGATCCAGATGCAGGGTGGCGTGTTTGGCGCAGTGGCCGACTCGGCGGCGCTGATCGCCGCACTCGCTCTGTTCTGACCGGCACAGCGCGATGCACGCCCTGACGATCGAGACCTTCAAGCTGACCAAGCGCTTCGGCGCGTTCACCGCGCTTGACGGTGTGTCGCTCAAAGTGCGGCCCGGCACGGTGCACGCGCTGCTGGGCGAGAACGGCGCGGGCAAGAGCACTTTCGTCAAATCTGTGGTCGGCTATTACCGGCCCGACGACGGCGCGGTGCTGGTCGATGGCCGCGAGTGCGACATCCACTCGCCCACCGTCGCGCGCGACCTCGGCATAGGCATGGTCTACCAGCACTTCACGGTCGTGCCGGGCATGACGGTGGCCGAGAACCTGCTGCTGGCGCGCGGCCGGATACCGGCGCTGATCGACTGGCCGGCGGCGCGCGCCGAGCTGTCGGCTTTCCTGGCCACCGCGCCGTTTCAACTCGACCTCGACGCCACGCCGTTAGACCTGTCGGCTGGCGAGAAGCAGAAGCTGGAGATCCTCAAGCAGCTGTTCCTGAAGCCCAGGCTGTTGATCCTCGACGAGCCGACCTCGGTGCTGACACCGCAAGAGGCCGACGAGGTGTTGGGCGCACTGCGCGAGCGAGCCCATGCGGGGGATTGCTCGGTGATCCTGATCACCCATAAGTTCCGCGAGGTGCTGGCTTTTGCCGACGATGTGTCGGTGCTGCGGCGCGGCGCGTTGGTCGAGAGCCTGGCGGTGGCTGCCACCACGCCGCAGCACCTGGCGCAGGCGATGGTGGGCGACAGCCGTGCGGTGGCTTTGCCGCTGACCCGAAAAGTACGCGACATCGGCGCGGTGCAGTTGGCGGTGGCCGGCCTGCAGGTGATGGGCGACCGCGGCGAACTGGCGGTGCAAGGCCTGGACCTGGCGGTGCGGGCCGGCGAGATCGTCGGCGTTGCCGGCGTCTCGGGCAACGGCCAGCGCGAGCTGATGCAGGCGCTGACCGGCCAGCGCCGGCGCGCCGCCGGCAGCGTGCGGGTGGCCGGCCAGCCCTATGCCGCCACCCGGCGCCAGAACCGCGAGCTGAAGGTGCGCGCGCTGCCCGAGGAGCCGCTGCTCAACGCCTGTGTCGCTGAGCTCAGCGTGGCCCAGAACATGGCTTTGCGCCAGTTCGACGAGGCGCCGTTCGCCAGCGCGGCCCTCACCGGTGGCTGGGTGCGCTGGGGCCGGCTGCGTCAGCGCGCGCGCGACTGGATCGCCGAGTACGGCGTCAAGACCCAAGGCGAGCGCGCGGCGATGCGCAGCCTGTCGGGTGGCAACGTGCAACGCGCCGTGCTGGCGCGCGAGCTCGCCGGCGAGGCTGCGCTGCTGCTGGTCAGCAACCCGGTTTTCGGGCTGGACTTTGCCGCAGTGGCCGAGATCCACGGCCGCTTGATGGCCGCGCGCAACCGGGGCGCTGCGGTGCTGCTGGTCAGCGAGGACCTGGACGAGTTGCTGCTGCTGGCCGACCGCATCGTCGTGATGAGCGAAGGCCGCATCGTCTTCGACGTGCCCGCCCGGCAGGCCGACCGGCGCGAGCTGGGTGCGTTCATGGGCGGCAAGGCCCATGTCGAAGCGCCAATCCCTGTTGGTTTGATCCCGGAGGCCGCATGACCGCGTTGCCAGCCCAGCCTTTTGCATTCCCGTTCGATCTGGCGCGCTGCGCGCTGGTCATCATCGACATGCAGCGCGATTTCGTCGAACCCGGCGGCTTCGGCGCGACCTTGGGCAACGACGTGAGCCCGCTGCAGGCCATCGTGCCCACTTGCGCTGCGGTGCTGGCGGCCTGGCGCGCGGCTGGCGGCTGCGTGGTGCACACCCGCGAGGGCCACCGGCCCGACCTGTCCGACTGCCCGCCTGCCAAACTGTCACGCGGCAAGCCCAGCCTGCGCATCGGCGACCTGGGCCCGATGGGCCGGGTGCTGGTGATCGGCGAGCCCGGCCACGCCATCGTGCCGGCGCTGGCGCCGTTGCCCGGCGAACTCGTGATCGACAAGCCCGGCAAGGGCGCGTTCTACGCCACGTCGCTGCAGGCCGAACTGCAGCAGCGCGGCATCCGCCAACTGGTGCTGATGGGCGTGACCACCGAGGTCTGCGTGCAGACGACGATGCGCGAGGCCAACGACCGCGGCTACGACTGCCTGCTGGTCGAGGACGCGACCGACAGCTACTTCCCTGCGTTCAAGGCTGCCACGCTGGCGATGATCACCGCCCAGGGCGGCATCGTCGGTTGGGTGGCGCCGGCCGCCGTGGTGTTGGCCGCGCTGTTGGATGCCGCTGTGCTGCCTGTTCCGACGGAACCCGCTTGATGGCGGCTGTCTGCTTTCTCCTAATCACGCCCGATGACGCCCATTGAGGCCCACTGACGCCCCGCTGCCCACCCGTACCCCATGACCAATACCTTGCTGACCCTGGCCGATTGGCGCGCCGCTTACGCCGCAGGCGCTGAACCCGTCGACTTGCTCGCCCCGCTGTTGGCCCGGCTGCACGGCGAGGCCGCCGCCGCCGACCCGGCCTGGATCCACCGCTGCGCGCCGGACTTCATCGCCGCGCAACTGGCGCAGCTGGCCGGGCGTGACCGCGCCACGCTGCCGCTGTACGGCGTGCCGTTCGCGGTCAAGGACAACATCGACGTCGCCGGCCTGCCCACCACCGCCGCCTGCCCGGCGTTTGCCCATGTCGCGGCGCGCAGCGCGACGGTGGTTCAGCGCCTGCTGGCGGCCGGCGCGGTGCTGGTCGGCAAGACCAACCTGGACCAGTTCGCCACCGGGCTGGTGGGCACCCGTTCGCCCTACGGTGAGGTGCCCAATAGCTTCGATGCCCAGTACGTCAGTGGCGGCAGCAGCTCGGGCTCGGCCTCGGTGGTCGCGCGCGGCTGGGTTGCGTTCGCGCTCGGCACCGACACGGCAGGGTCGGGCCGCGTGCCGGCGGGGCTGAACAACCTGGTCGGCTTGAAGCCCACGCCGGGCCGGGTGCCGATGGCGGGCGTGCTGCCGGCCTGCCGCACGCTAGACGTGGTGTCGGTGCTGGCGCTGACGGTGGCCGACGCGGCCCAGGTGATGGCGGTGATCGAAGGCGCGGACGACGAGGCTTCGTTCCAGTCCTGGCCACTCCAGCCGGCTTGGCTGGGTCGCACCGGTACCGCGCTGCGCGTGGGGGTGCCGATGGTCCCCGGCTGCGACGCCGCGCTGGGCTACGACCAGGCTTTCGACGAGGCCGTCGCGCAGTTGCGCGCCTGGGGCCTGGTGCCGCAGCCGGTCGACATGAGCCTGTTGTTCGAGGTCGCCCGGCTGCTTTACGACGGCCCCTGGGTCGCAGAGCGCTATGCGGTGGTGCAGGCGCTGTTCGAGCACCAACCCGAGGCGCTGGACGCCACGGTGCGCCGGGTCATCGCGCGGGCCGGCGACTTCGATGCGGCCTCGGCCTTCCGCGCCCGCTACGCGCTGGAAGACCTGCGCCGGCAGTTGGTGTCGCTGTGGCAGCAGATCGACGTGCTGATGGTGCCCACCACGCCCACCTGCCCGACGCGCGCGGCGGTGGCGGCGGAGCCGGTGCTACGCAATTCGGAGCTGGGCCGCTTCACCAACTTCGTCAACCTGCTGGGCCAGGCCGCGCTGGCGCTGCCCAGCGGCGTCAGCGCCAGCGGACTGCCCTTTGGCGTGACCTTCATCGCGCCGGGCGGCAGCGACGCCGCGCTGGTCGACCTGGGCCTGCGCTGGGAGGCAGCACGGGCCCAGCCGCTGGGTTGCCGGCTGCGCCCGGCCACGCCGGCC
>JBILYN010000410.1:0-4104 GCA_044377715.1 Aquabacterium sp. | reverse complement strand
TTGCGAAAATGGTCGACGCCAGCGCCGGTTATGACTTGCCTGCGTTCGCCAACCTGACGACGCTGCCGACCTGGGCCGAGGCTGGGCCGCCCAAGGGCACGCTCTACCATTACCCGAACCCGCACAACCACCAGACCCTGTCGATCGGGGCTGCGCCCGCGCCGCCGAAGATCGCCAACCAGATCTACAACCAGGGCGTGATGACGAAGATGGCCGTGCGTCACGCCCAGGGCGAATCGGTCGAGAAGACCATCGCCTGGGCAGCCAAGGAACTCGAAGGCTTCATGCGGGTCTGAAGTCGCGGCGGCTCTGGGCCTGTGAAGGCCTAGTGCCGCTGCAACACCGGCCGATCCGCGGCCGGTTTCAAACACGGGTGAGCCTCGCAGTGACCGGGTGGTTTGTCACCACCCGCGGCCTCAGTTTCTAACATCAAGCCGCCTGTCGGACTTGAGCGTAGGCGCGCCCTTGCCTGCATTCACAGGAGATGGATTTGAGTGAATTAGTCGGATCGATCAAGCTGCCCAAGCGCCGCCCAAAAACGCTTGAGCGCTTTTTCCAGCGCAAGTCGACCATCGCTTTTTTGATGGCCTTGCCGCTGATGCTGGTCATCTTTGGCTTGGTTGCTTACCCGGCAGGTTATGCGGTCTACCTGTCCATGCTCAACAAGGGCATGGATCACTTCGTCGGCTTTGACAATTTCTTATTCCTGTTCGGGCGCGACACTTTCTGGATGGTGGTCAGACAGTCGGTGCTGTTTGCGGTCACCGCGGTGATCTTCAAGTCCATCATCGGTTTTGTCGTCGCCCATTTCGTCCACAACATTCCCGCCAAGGGACAGCGCAAATGGCGCGGCATGCTGCTGGTGCCCTGGGTCATACCGCCGGCGATGAGCACCTTGGCTTGGCTGTGGCTGTTCGACCCGTCCTACAGCGCGTTCAACTGGATTCTCAAGGAGATCGGCATAGCCGCAGTGCCGTGGACCGGTGACGCCGACTGGGCCAGGTTCTCGGTCATCCTGGTCAACATCTGGGTGGGTGCGCCGTTCTTCATGATCATGTACTTGGCAGCACTCAAGTCGGTGCCCGAACAACTGTTCGAGGCGGCATCGATCGACGGCGCCAACTGGTGGCAGCGGATCTGGTACATCACGCTGCCGATGATGCGCAACATCATCTCGATCACCATCCTGTTCTCGTTGATCGTCACCTTCGCAAACTTCGACATCGTGCGGGTGCTGACCTCTGGCGGCCCGCTGGACTCGACCCATGTCTTCGCGACCTGGGCTTTCGAGCGAGGCATCGTCAGCGGCGACATCCCGCTAGGAGCCACCGTTTCGTTGTTCATGGTGCCAATCCTGGGCATCGCAGCGATCTTCATTCTTCGCGACATCAACAAACGTGGAAACGAGGCCTGACATGGCGCATGCCCATACCCTACCAGCAGCCCCTAGGCTGTTCCACTACGGCAGCGTGTCGCGCGATCGCCGCCGCGCGCTGTTCTGGTCTTACTTCTTCCTGGTGGTCTTCGCGATCTTCTTCCTGACCCCGCCGATCTACATGCTGATCACGTCGCTGAAGTCCAGCGCCGAGATTTCGGCGGGCGTCAGTCCCTGGATCGTGCAATCACCAACCCTTTCCAACTTCTACGGCTTGCTGACCGACTCGAAGTTCATCCGTTTCTTCTGGAATTCGGCGATCGTCTCGATACTGGTTGTCACGATCACGATGATCGTCAGCGTGTTTGCAGCATTCGCGCTGGCACGAATGAAGTTCTGGGGCTCCGCGACCTTGGCAACCGGCGTCTTCTTGACTTACCTGGTGCCCGACACGCTGCTGTTCATCCCGTTGTTCAAGATGTTCGCGTGGATGAACGAGACCATGGGCATCGAACTGATCAACCAGTGGTGGGTGCTGGTGATTCTCTACCCGACGCTCACCGTGCCTTTTTGCACCTGGATCATGATCGGCTACTTCGCCAGCATCCCGAAAGAGCTAGACGAGGCGGCATTGATCGATGGTGCGACCTGGTTCCAGACGCTGTTCCAGATCTTCATTCCAGTGGCAGTCCCCGGCATCATCGCAGCGACCATCTTCGCCTTCACCGTGTCCTGGGCTCAGTTTCTGTATCCGCTGGCTTTCACGACCTCGGCCGATCAACTCGTGCTGCCGGTCGGCATCATCACCACCTTGATCAAGGGCGACGTTTTCAACTGGGGTCAGATCATGGCCGGTGCACTGCTGGGTGCTGCGCCGCCACTCGTGATCTATGCGTTCCTGATGGACTATTACATCGCCGGTCTGACTGCTGGGGCGACCAAGGGCTGATGAAGCTCGACCTGGTTTGGCAAGACGTTTGGCAAGACGACAGCACCTTTGATCAGTACAGAACTGGAGACAGATGACATGGCCGTTGTGACGCTTAAGAAGGTCGTGAAGTACTACGATGACACGCTGGCCGTTCGCGGCATCGACTTGGAAATTGCCGACAAGGAATTTCTGGTGTTGGTTGGCCCTTCAGGCTGCGGCAAGACCACCACCTTGCGGATGATTGCCGGCCTCGAGGAAATTTCTGACGGCGAGATCCTGATCGGCGACGACGTGGTCAACGATGTGCCGCCGAAGGACCGCAACATCGCGATGGTGTTCCAGAACTATGCGCTCTACCCGCACATGTCGGTCTACGACAACATGTCCTTCGGACTGAAACTCAAAAAAGTCGACAAGAAAGAGATCCATCGCAGGGTTCAAGAAGCAGCGCACATCCTGGACATCGTGCCACTGCTAGACCGCAAGCCCAGGCAGCTCTCTGGCGGGCAGCGGCAACGGGTCGCGATGGGTCGCGCCATCGTTCGAGATCCGGCGGTGTTTCTGTTCGACGAGCCGCTGTCGAACCTAGACGCCAAGCTGCGGGTGCAGATGCGTACCGAGATCAAGAAGGTGCACCAGAAGGTCCGGACCACCACGGTGTATGTGACGCATGACCAGGTCGAGGCGATGACCTTGGCCGACCGCGTGGTCGTGATGAACCATGGTGTCATCGAGCAAGTGGGAACACCGCAGGAGCTCTATCACCATCCGCGGACCAAGTTCGTGGCCGGCTTCATCGGGTCACCTGCGATGAACATGATGCCGGTCGCGTTGCACGAGTCCGCTGACGGTCTGCACCTAGCCCTCGGTGCCGGCGTGAACCTGCTGGTACCGCCCGACCGCGCAGCGCACTACCGCCAATTTGCCGGCAAGACAAAGCTGCTGCTCGGACTGCGGCCTGAGCATCTGACCGACACGGCGACGGCGGGACAGCCAAGCGGACAGACTTTTTCTGTGCCCATTGAGGTCAGCGAACCCATGGGCATGGAGACGCTGGTCTATTTCCAGCTGCAGGGCATGACCATCTGCGGTAAAGCGAGCCCCGATATCAGTTTGTCGCCAGGCCAGTCGATTCAGTTGAATGCCAAACTGCAAGACATGCACCTGATCGACGACGAAAGCGGGCTGGTTCTCTAGCCAGATCCAGGCTGAATCGAGCGCGTCGGTACGCCGACGCCTTGTCGTAGCGTCACCCGTGCAGGCTCGATCGTGTTGAGCCACTCTCATCCCCCATTGACGCGGGAGTTGCGGGCGATTCGGCTGAAAGTGAGCTTAGAGATCCCTCGACTCGCGCAAGCCTCGGCGAACGATCTCAAGCCGCTGCCAGGATTCGAAACTCGGTCGCGGTCACAACCGGCCTGACGTGAGTCTCCTCACGTTGAAGGTCCACCAGCCCGTAGCGTGACATCGTCTTCAAGGTGCGCGACAGATTGCCAGCTTGTCGTCCGGTGGCCCTGGCCAGCACAGCCATGGAATCGGGCTTGGTCTCCCGGATCACCTTCAGCAGCGCGCGGTTCTGATCGCTCAGCACTTCGGCCACCGACTTCATGGAGCTGAACCAGATCTTGGGCTCGCCCGGCTTGGGCTTGTACTCGCCTTTGGCGATAGCGATCGCCCGGATTTGCTCTTGCGGCATCACGCCGACGACGATGGCCTTCATTGCTGTGCTTCCTTGATAGCACGATCCACCTCTGCGAAGAAGTCCTCTAGCAGCCGATACGCCGACTCGAACGCGTAG
>JBILYN010000129.1:0-12137 GCA_044377715.1 Aquabacterium sp. | reverse complement strand
CCGGCCTACCGCTCGCCGAGTTGCCACCAAATTGCCATATTTGGCGTATTGAGCCCCAAAAAGCCAAATGGGCTAGCCCCTTGTGAGAGCTAACCCATTGATTTATATGGTCGGGACGGCGGGATTCGAACTCGCGACCCCTTGCACCCCATGCAAGTGCGCTACCAGGCTGCGCTACGCCCCGACTGAGCCTTAGATTATAGGTGGAAATGCCACCGATTCAGACTTTCAGCAGATTTCGTATCGATAAAAGTTCAGCGCGCAATTGCTCGGCTGCCAGTTCCGGTCTTTGCGTCGTGGGGCTCGCGGCTTCAGGCGCATACGGTGGCAAACCGTCAGCGTCCAGCATGTCGCTTTCATTGAACATGATCGACTGCTCGCTCACAAGTTCATGGACCGCAGCGCCACCGCGACCACCGCCGTTGTCACCCAACTGGTTACGTGCTCCGCTGATGGTGAAGCCTTGCTCATGAAGCAGGTCGCGAATCCGCCTGATCAGCAGCACTTCATGGTGCTGGTAGTAGCGGCGGTTGCCGCGGCGCTTCATCGGCTTGAGTTGGCTGAATTCTTGTTCCCAGTAGCGCAACACATAGGGCTTGACCCCGCACAACTCGCTGACCTCACCGATCGTGAAGTAGCGTTTGGCTGGAATCGCTGGCAGCAAGTTCTCCATGAGGATCAGTGCGCTAAGGATGGAAGCTCAGACTCTACGTCAAGTCTTGCGCAGGCGGGGCGTCGCCCTGAACAATCGCCTTGAGCTTGTGGCTTGCATGGAAGGTCACGACGTTGCGCGCATTGATCGGGATCGACTCGCCGGTTCGCGGATTTCGACCAGGGCGCGGCGCCTTGCGGCGGATGTTGAAATTGCCAAAGCCCGACAGCTTGACGTCCTCACCCTGGACCAAGGTGCTGTGAACCAACTCGAAGAATGCTTCGACCATGTCCTTCGATTCGCGCTTGTTCAAGCCAAGCCGCTCGAACAACATATCGGCCAGCTCGGCCTTGGTCAGCGTGGGCGTCTCCAGCGACGGCAGTATTGTCCGATCGGCGACTGTGTCCTCGGTGCTCATGTTGTGCTCGATTGGGAGTGGGACGGCATCAGCCGCGAAGCCTGGCACCTTGGGCATGCGCCGCTCGACCCAAGGCCAATGCAACCGCTGCGTCGATCTTATCGTCGGTCAATGTAGCACTGGTGTCGAGCAATTCCAACCGCACGGCCATGCTTCTTTCTCCAACACCAACATCGGTGCTGGCCTCGGCCGGCTTGTAAACGTCGAACAGCGTGGCCGACTGCACCAAGCCGCTGGGGTCTGCGCGCAGCGCATTGATCAAGCCATCGTGGGTTGCAGTTTCCGGCACCACCAACGCCAGATCGCGCCAGGCACTCTGATGCCGCGCAATAGGCTTGAACGCCGGCACAGGCCGCAACAACACGGCTGACAGGTCGAACTCGAACACGACCGGCGCCTGTGGCAATTCGTAGCCTTGGCACCAACGCGGATGGAGTTCGCCGAGCACGCCGACGGAAATTCCATCGACGATCACGCGAGCGCTGCGACCCGGGTGCAACGCAGGGTGCTGTACGCGCTCGAACACCGGCTTGAGCGGCGCCAGCAAGGCCTCGACATCACCCTTGACGTCATAGAAGTCGACATCACACTCAGCGGCACCCCACTGAGAAGGGACCGCAGCACCATAGGCCAAGCCAGCCACGCGCATCGGCTGGTCTATGCCTGCCACCGTGCTGTCACCGGCCAGAACAGTGGCATCGCGCATCGCCACCCGGCCGAGCTCGAACACCCGCACTCGGCCGGTCTTGCGTGCCAGGTTGTGGCGCAGCACCTGGATCAGGCTGCCGATCAGGCTAGACCGCATCGCCGCCAGTGGTGCAGCGATCGGGTTCAACACCATGATCGGGTCGGCGTTGCCATGCAGTTCATGCTCCCAGCGCGTCTCGACAAAGCTGAAGCTGATGGTTTCTTGGTAATCGAGTGCGGCCAAAGCATGGCGCACCGCGAAACTGCTGCGCTGGGATTCGAGTCGGATGTGCGGGGTGACCGGCGCCAGCGGCGCGGTATCGGGCAGCTGGTCGTAGCCTATGACCCGTATCACTTCTTCGATCAAGTCTTCCTCGATCGACAGATCGAAGCGCCAACTCGGCGGCGTCACCAGCAAGCGGCCAGGCTGCTGGATGAAGCCCAGACCCAGACGGGTAAAGACCTCGGCACATTGATCTTGCGTGACCGGCATGCCGATCACTTTGGCGGCGCGATCGATACGTAGCGCAACCGCCGCTCGCTCCGGGACATTGACCTGCTGGTCGTCGACCGGTCCGGCCTCGCCGCCGCAGATCGCGATGATCAGCCCAGTGATGCGCTCGATCTGCTCGACAGTTCGAGCCGGATCCACGCCACGCTCAAAGCGATGGCCGGCATCGGTGTTGAAGTTGAAGCGGCGCGAACGGCCGGCGACGGCTTCGGGCCACCAGAATGCCGCTTCGACATAGACGTTGCGCGTATCGTCAGACACCGCAGTGGCGTCGCCGCCCATGATGCCGGCCAGCGACTCAACGCCACCAGCATCAGCGATCACACCGACCTGCGCATCAAGCTCGACCGTGTTGCCGTTGAGCAGCTTGAGCGTCTCGCCAGCCTTTGCCCATCGCACCACCAGATGGTCATGGATCTTGTCGAGATCGAAGATGTGCGAGGGCTGTCCGAACTCGAACATCACGTAGTTGGAGATGTCTACCAACGCCGTGACCGAGCGCTGGCCGCAGCGTGCCAGCCGGTCGACCATCCAGGCCGGCGTCTTGGCTTTGGTGTCGACCTTGCTGACGATACGGCCCGAGAAGCGGCCGCACAGGTCGGGCGCCTCGATGCGGACCGGCAGTTTGGCATCATGCCGCACCACCACTGGCGCGATGCCGGGTGTCTTCAGCGGCGTGCCTGTGAGCGCCGAGACCTCGCGGGCGATGCCGTAGACACTCAGACCATGTGCAAGATTGGGCGTGAGCTTGAGCGTGAACAAGGTGTCATCCAGCGCCAGCCATTCACGAATGTCGGCGCCAGGCTTGGCGTCCGGCGCCAGCTCGAGCAGGCCGCCGTGGTCTTCGCTGAGCTTGAGCTCGCGCGCCGAGCACAGCATGCCCTCGCTTTGGACCCCTCGCAGCATGCCGAGCTTGATTTCGAAAGCCTGTGCCTCAGGCACCTGACCTTCGGCTGGCGGCAGTTGCGCGCCCACCAACGCCAGTGGCACCTTGATGCCAACCCTGGCATTGGGCGCACCACAGACGATCTGCAGCAGTCCAGCCGCCGAATGCGCGCCGGCATCGACCTTGCACACCCGCAAGCGGTCAGCGTTGGGATGCTGCTCGGCTTCGACGATCTCGGCCACCACCACACCGGTGAATGGCGGCGCGGCGGGCCGCAAGGACTCGACCTCGAGGCCTGCCATGGTCAACAAGTGTGCCAACTCGGTCGTCGACAGCGGTGGGTTGCAAAACTCGCGCAGCCAGGATTCAGGGAATTGCATGGTCTTGAAAGGAAGTGGTATCGCGATCGCGGATTGCGCAGCAGGTTCCTGCGCGCCGTCTCAACGGAACTGCTGCAGAAAGCGCAGGTCGCCGTCGAAGAACTGCCGAAGGTCGTTGACGCCGTAGCGCAGCATCGTCAGCCGATCCGGTCCCATGCCGAAGGCAAAGCCGATGTGGCGCTCGGGGTCGAGGCCGTAGTTGCGCACCACGTTCGGATGGACTTGGCCCGAACCCGCCACCTCCAACCATTGGCCTTTGAGCGGGCCGCTGGCGAATGCGATGTCGATCTCGGCCGAGGGTTCGGTGAATGGGAAGAACGATGGCCGGAATCGCAGCTGCAACTCGTCGCTCTCAAAGAACTTGCGGCAAAAATCGGTGAACACCACCTTCAAGTCCTTGAAGCTGACGTTCTCGCCTATCCACAGACCTTCGCACTGGTGAAACATAGGCGAATGGGTGGCATCACTGTCTACCCGGTAGGTGCGGCCAGGTGCGATGACGCGGATCTCAGGCATGGGCTGGCCATTGGCCAGCTCGCTGGCGTAACGAGCTGCGTGGGCGCGGGCGTAGCGAACCTGCATCGGCGAGGTGTGTGGCCTGAGATTGAGCCATTGACCCTGCTCGTCTTTCATGTCGACGTAGAAGGTGTCCTGCATCGAGCGCGCGGGGTGATTCTCGGGGTTGTTCAGCGCCGTGAAGCTCATCCAATCGGTCTCGATCTCGGGCCCTTCAGCGACATCAAAGCCCATCGATCCGAAGATTTCCTCGATCCGCTCGATGGTGCGCGACACCGGGTGCAGGCCGCCGACGCCACGCTGGCGGCCCGGCAAGCTGACATCCAGCGCCTCGGCCTTGAGCTGTGCGTCGAGCTGTTCAGCCGCCATCGCCTGGCGCCGAGCAGCGAGTGCCGCCTCGATGCGCTGCTTGGTCTGGTTGATCTCGGCGCCGCGAGTCTTCTTCTCGTCGTGCGACAGCGCCGCCAAGCCTTTGAGCAGTTCGGTGACGCGGCCAGACTTGCCCATGAAGCGGGCCTTGGCGTTCTCCAGCTCGGCGGGGGTGGGCGCTGCGGTGAATTCGGCGAGCGCCGCGCTCACCAGTTGATCAAGATCGTTCATGTCGGGGCAGAAACAAAAAAGGTCGCCCACGGGTGACGACCTTCGAATGCGTTGATCTCTGCTGAACAAAGCACGTTGGCCTTGTTCGGCAACTGCGCCAGCCCTTGCGGACTGACGCGGCACGGATCAAGCGAGCTGGGCCTTCACCTTGGCAACGATGCTGCCGAAAGCGGCCGGATCGTTGACCGCGAGTTCAGCCAACATCTTGCGGTCGATGTCGATCGAGGCCTTCTTCATGCCGGCCATGAACTTGCTGTAAGTGATGCCCAGACCACGCGCTGCGGCGTTGATACGGGCAATCCACAAAGCGCGGAACACGCGCTTGCGGGTACGGCGGTCACGGTAGGCATATTGGCCCGCCTTCATCACCGCCTGTTTGGCGATGCGGAAGACGTTCTTGCGGCGGCCGCGGTAACCCTTGGCCAGAGCCAGGATCTTCTTGTGACGAGCGCGGGCGGTAACACCACGTTTGACGCGAGGCATAGGTAACTCCTTCTTTGTCCGTCAGTGAATCAGAGACCAGCAAACGGCAACATCTGTTTCATGTGACCCATGTCGGTCTCATGAACAGTCACCGTGCCACGCAGGTGGCGCTTGTTCTTGGTGGTCTTCTTGGTCAGGATGTGGCGCTTGAACGCCTGGCCCCGCTTGACGGTGCCTCCCGGACGGACACGGAATCGCTTTTTAGCGCCGCTCTTGGTCTTCATTTTGGGCATGACTGCTCCTTCTAGGTTGCCATCTGCAGGCGGCCGCGACGGCTTGTCGCAACACTTGTGGGGCCTGCAGCAGCTTGTTTCACATCGCCGCAGTGACCAAACTGCAGCGCGTGACTTTCAAAAAACCTCAAAACCTGGCTTACAGACTGCCCTGCCGTTCGGCAGGCCAGCCTCACTGCTTCTTCTTGGGTGCCAACACCATGATCATCTGGCGGCCTTCGAGCTTGGGAAACTGCTCGACCAGTGCCACGTCGGACAACTCGTCACGGATGCGCTCAAGCATGCGCATGCCGATGTCCTGGTGCGTGATCTCGCGGCCGCGAAAGCGCAGCGTGATCTTGCCCTTGTCGCCGTCCTCGGAGATAAAACGCCGCAGATTGCGCATCTTGATGTTGTAGTCGCCGTCATCGGTGCCAGGCCGGAACTTGACTTCCTTGACCTCGATGATCTTCTGCTTGGACTTGGCTTCGGCGGCCTTCTTCTGCTCTTGGTACTTGAACTTGCCGTAGTCCATCAGACGGCAGACCGGCGGCTCGGCTGTGGGCGCAATCTCGACCAGATCGACATCTGCCTCGCCGGAGAGCCTAAGCGCCTCCATCAGCGTGACGATGCCCAGGGGCTCGTTGTCAAGACCGTTCAGACGCACGCTGGGCGCCATGATTTCACGGTTGAGTCGATGCTTGCGCTCTACGTTGGGCGTCCGGCGATCAAGAAAAGTAGCGATGGTGCAAACCCCTTCAAACCATTCCAGGCTCAGACCCCAAGGCAAGCAATGGGTCCAAACCGAACGGCAGCAAAAACAAACATGCGCACCAAAGGACCTGGCTCAGACCTTGAGGGCGATGGCGTCGACGATCTTGCGGATGAAGTCGTCCAGCGGCATCACGCCAAGGTCGAGATTGCCTCGGGCGCGCACGGCAACAGTCCCGCTTGCCTTCTCCTTGTCGCCTGCGACGAGGATATACGGAACTTTCTGCAACGAATGCTCACGTATTTTATACGTGATTTTTTCATTGCGCAAATCGATTTGAACCCTAAGCCCTTGTTTTTGCAGCTCTTTCGCGATTTGAGCGACGTATTCGCCCTGTGCATCGGTGATGTTGGCCAAGACCACCTGCACGGGCGCGAGCCAGACAGGCAGCGCGCCAGCGTGTTGTTCGATCAAGATGCCTATGAATCGCTCCAGGCTGCCGACGATGGCGCGGTGCAACATCACCGGGGTGTGGCGGGCGCTGTCCTCGCCCACGTACTCGGCGCCAAGCCGCTCGGCCATCGAGAAATCGACCTGCATCGTGCCGCACTGCCATTGCCTGCCGATCGCATCCTTGAGCGTGTACTCGATCTTCGGGCCGTAGAAAGCACCGTCGCCAGGCGCGATCACGAAGTCGCAACCCGAGCGGCGCAAGCTCTCGATCAACGCGCTCTCGGCCTTGTCCCAGGTCTCGTCCGAGCCGATGCGCTGGGCCGGTCGGGTCGCGACCTTGTACAGGATGTCGCTGAAGCCGAAGTCGGCGTAGACCTTTTGCAGCAGCGTGGTGTAGGCCACGCATTCGTCGAGGATCATGTCCTCGGTGCAAAAAATGTGGCCGTCATCCTGGGTGAAACCACGCACCCGCATGATGCCGTGCAGGCCGCCGGTGGGCTCGTTGCGGTGGCACTGGCCGAACTCGCCGTAGCGCAATGGCAGGTCGCGGTAGCTCTTGATGCCTTGCTTGAAGATCAGGATGTGGCCTGGGCAGTTCATCGGCTTGAGCGCGTAATCACGCTTCTCGCTCTCGGTCGTGAACATGTTGTCGCGGTACTTATCCCAGTGACCGGTCTTCTCCCACAGCGTGCGGTCCAGCAGTTGCGGACCCTTGACCTCGAGGTAGCCGTTGTCGCGGTAGACCTGGCGCATGTACTGCTCGACGCCTTGCCAGATCGTCCAACCCTTGGGATGCCAGAACACCACGCCGGGCGCATGCTCGTCGATGTGGAACAAGTCCAAGTCCTTGCCCAAGCGGCGGTGGTCGCGCTTTTCAGCCTCCTCGAGCATGCGCAGGTAGGCCGCGAGCTCATCCTTGCTGGCCCAGGCCGTGCCGTAGATGCGCTGCAGCTGCTCGTTCTTCTGGTCGCCGCGCCAATAGGCACCGGCGACTTTCATCAGCTTAAAGTGCTTGAGCTTGCCGGTGTTGGGCACATGCGGGCCGCGGCACAAGTCCTCGAAACCGCCTTCGCGGTACAGCGACACATCCTGCCCAGCCGGGATGCTGGCGATGATCTCCGCCTTGTAATGCTCGCCCAGGCTCTTGAAATAAGCCACCGCTTCGTCGCGCGGCAGCACGCGGCGAATGACCGGCTCATCCATCTTGGCCAGCGCTGTCATCCGGGCCTCGATCGCGATCAGGTCCTCCGGCGTGAAAGGCCGCTTGCAAGCAAAGTCGTAGTAAAACCCGTTGTCAATCACCGGGCCGATCGTGACTTGCGCCTCCGGGAACAAGTCCTTGACCGCATAGGCCAGCAGGTGGGCGGTGGAGTGACGGATCAGTTCCAGCCCGGCAGGATCCTTGTCGGTGATGATGGCCAAGGTCGTGTCGGCGTCGATCGAAAAACTGGTGTCGACCAGCCGAGCCGAATCGCCCTGCCCCACCCGACCACCCAGCGCCGCCTTGGCCAGGCCGGCACCGATAGAAGCCGCCACCTCGGCCACGGTGACTGGCTGGGCAAATTCGCGTTTCGAGGCGTCGGGTAGCGTGATCGTGATCATCGGGGGCTCCAGAGGGCGGGCAAGCGTTTCGGGCAACAAAAAAGCGCGGTGGTGACCGCGCTTGGCATGTTCGGAGGGTGGAAAGCGGCGAACAGCGGCAACAACGCGGCCGACTAGGTGTCGGGGGTGAACAAGATAGTTCGCGGTGTCGAAACCATGGTGCCCTGCTCTCCTGCCGGCTAATTGAACTATCTAGGATTGTAGCGGTGGGCCGTCCCGGATTTTCAGGCCCGTCTCGGGCCATCCGTCCGTTGCCACAGGAACTTGAGCGACGGCGCCGAGCCAGGATCCCGCCCAGGCTCAGCGCTTGGTCTGCAGCTTGGCGAATGCCGCGGCCATCGCACCGCCGGCTGTTGGCTGGGGTGACGCGCCTCCGCCGGCGCGCTCACCGCGCGCGGCAGGCTTGAAGCCGTTGTCGCCCCGACCCTGGCCGCTGGCGCCCGCCTTGGCGTCGAGCTTCATCGTCAGCGAGATGCGGCCACGCGCCAGGTCAATCTCGAGCACCTTGACCTTGACGATGTCACCGGTCTTGACGACCTCACGCGCGTCGTTGACAAATTTGTGCGCCAGCTGGCTGACATGGATCAGCCCGTCCTGGTGAACGCCCAGGTCGACAAACGCACCGAACTGCGCAACGTTGCTGACCGTTCCCTCCAGCACCATGTCGACCGCCAGATCCTTGATCGCCTCGACACCATCGGTCAGGCGAGCGACCTTGAAATCGGGTCGCGGGTCGCGGCCTGGCTTTTCCAGCTCGGCGAACAAGTCCTTGACAGTGATCGCGCCAAATCGCTCGTCGGCGAAGGCATCGGGCTTGAGCGCACGGAAAACGTCCGCCTTGCCCATCAACTCGTGGACTGGCCGTTGCAGCTTGTCCAACAGGCGCTGCACCACTGGATAGGTTTCGGGGTGAACGCCTGTCACGTCGAGCGGATTGTCGCCACCGCGGATGCGCAGGAAACCGGCTGCCTGCTCGAAAGTCTTGGGCCCCAGGCCCGTGACATCGAGCAGCTGCTGGCGGTTGCGGAAAGCACCGTTGGCATCGCGCCAGCGCACGATGGACGCAGCCACGGTCGCCGACAACCCGGCCACCCGCGCGAGCAACGGCGCCGACGCCGTGTTGAGGTCGACCCCGACCTTGTTGACGCAATCCTCGACCACCGTGCCCAGCATCCGTGCCAGCTCAGCCTGGTTGACGTCGTGCTGGTACTGGCCCACACCGATGCTCTTGGGGTCGATCTTGACCAGTTCGGCCAAGGGGTCCTGCAAGCGGCGGGCGATCGACACCGCGCCTCGCAGCGTCACGTCGAGGTCGGGCAGCTCCTTGCTGGCGAACTCGCTGGCCGAATAGATCGAGGCGCCAGACTCGCTGACCACGGCTTTCTCGATCTTGCGATCGGGTGCGATCGCGCTCAACCGCTTGATCAGGTCGCCAGCGAGCTTGTCGGTCTCGCGGCTGGCGGTGCCGTTGCCGATCGCGATCAGGTTGACGCCGTGCAGCGCGCAGAGCTTGCCCAGCGCGTGCAGCGATCCCTCCCAATCGCGCTTGGGTTCGTGCGGAAAGACAGCGGTGGTCGCGAGCACCTTGCCGGTATCGCTGACCACAGCCACCTTCACGCCAGTGCGGATGCCGGGGTCCAGGCCCATCACCACGCGCTTGCCCGCCGGCGCTGCCAGCAGCAGGTCGCGCAGGTTCTCGGCGAAGACCTTGATCGCGGTGGCCTCGGCGGCCTCGCGCAAGCGGGTGAACAGGTCACGCTCCAGGCTGAGCGAGAGCTTGACCTTCCAGGTCCAGGCCACTGTTTTGCGGATCAGCTCGTCGGCCGGCCGCTTGGCATGGCTCCAGCCCAAGTGAATCGCGATCCGGCCTTCGGCCTGCCCGGGCTTGCCGGGCACGGTCTCCTCGTCGAGCGCGAGCTTGGCGTCGAGAACCTCCAGCGTGCGGCCTCGGAACACGGCCAAGGCGCGGTGCGACGGCACGTTGCGGATCGGCTCGTCGTAGTCGAAGTAGTCCCTGAACTTGGCGTTGTCGGGCTGCTCGCCGTCCTTGCCATCGCACAGCTTGCTGCGCAGCAAGGCCTCGGTCCACAGCCACTCGCGCAGCTTGCCGACCAAGGCGGCGTCTTCGGCCCAGCGCTCTGAAAGCAGATCACGAACACCGTCGAGCACCGCGAAAGTATCGGCAAAACCAGCGTCGGCCAGCGCTTTCGCGCCACCGGGATAGCCTTCGATCAGCGCCGTGGCCTCGGCCTGCGGTTCCAGCGTCGGGTCGGCGAAGAGCCGGTCGGCCAGCGGCTCCAGACCGGCTTCACGCGCGATCATGCCTTTGGTGCGGCGCTTTTGCTTGTAGGGCAGGTAGAGGTCTTCGAGGTCTTGCTTGGTGGCAGCGCCCAGCACGGCTGCATGCAAATCGGGCGTGAGCTTGCCCTGCTCGGCGATGCTCTTGAGCACCGCTGCACGGCGGTCCTCGAGCTCACGCAGATAGCCCAGCCTGGCCTCGAGCTCGCGCAGTTGGATGTCGTCCAGGCCGTCGGTGGCCTCCTTGCGGTAGCGGGCGATGAAGGGCACGGTTGCGCCGCCATCGAGCAATTCGACCGCGGCCTCGATCTGACGCGGCGCGACCTTCAGCTCGGTCGCTATCTGCAGAAGAATCTTGTCCAAATCACCTGGCCCGCAGGCCCCCAAACGACGAAGCGAGCGAGTGTGCCACAGCGCCTGTCAGCGCCTGGATTTGCCTCAGACAGCGAGAAATTCTGGCCAAAGATCCGCCAGACATGCCCGGAGAAAAGCGAGTTGGGGCTGTGCTGCAGGGTCAGGTCGGCGATGGCTAGGCAGCGTTGCTACCGCGCTCAGGCGGGCGCCACATCTCGACATGCGGGATGCCGTCCTCCAAATACCCCTGCCCCACCGGCATGAACCCGTGTCGGCCGTAGAAGCCCTGCAGATGAGCCTGTGCGCTGATGCTGATGCCGGTTGGCCCCCAGGCAGTGACGCAGTGCCGCACGCCAAGGGCCACCAGCAGGTCAGCCAGCCCGCTGCCGCGCAGCGGTTTGTCCAGCACCACGCGGCCGATCGAAGGCTCGTCGTACTTGACCCCAGGGTCGACCACCCGCAGGTAAGCGCGAAGCGCGCCCTCCTCATCACGACCCAGCAAGTGGCCGCTGTGTCGGTCCAGCCCGTCGGGGTCGAGGAATGGCCCTTGCTCCAGGATAAAAACCTTGGCGCGCAGCGCAAGCATGTCGTAGACACCGTCTGCGCCAAGTTCGGCAAATCGCTGCCAGGTCCAGGACAATATTTGCCCCGAGGCGAACCCTTCTGGCAACGGCGCCGAAGGCGTCTCGGGGTGCATCGTCAGACCAGCTTGACCAGTTGCTTGCCGAAGTTCTTGCCCTTGAGCAGCCCCAAGAAGGCCTCGGGCGCTGCATCCAGGCCTTGCGCCACCGTCTCGCGGTACTTGATCTGGCCACTCGCGACACCCTCGCCCAACTCCTTGAGCGCCTCGGGCCAGAACTCCATGTGCTCGCTGACGATGAAGCCTTCGATTTTCATGCGGTTGACCAGGATCAGCTGCGGCGCTGCCATCGGAATCGGCTCGCCGTTGTAGCCGCTGATCATGCCGCAGACGGCGATGCGGCTGAACGGGTTCGCCAACTGCATCACCGCATCGAGGATCAGGCCGCCGACATTCTCGAAATGGCCATCGATGCCTGCTGGGCAGGCTTGTTTCAGCGCTTGCAACAGCGACT
Organism: Aquabacterium sp.; assembly: GCA_044377715.1. GTDB lineage: Bacteria > Pseudomonadota > Gammaproteobacteria > Burkholderiales > Burkholderiaceae_C > Pseudaquabacterium. Next base: position 279 of record JBILYN010000129.1, on the reverse strand, counting down.
TCAGGTCCGGGTGGGCCTTGTAGTCGATGCAGGCGTCGAAGCCCAGGTCATCGACCACATAGCGGCACTTGTCAGCGCCGCCGGCGATGCCGACCACACGAGCGCCGCGCGCCTTGGCCAATTGGCCGACCACGCTGCCAACCGCGCCGCTGGCGGCTGAGACCACCACCGTCTCACCGGCCTTGGGATGGATGATCTTGACCAAGCCATACCAGGCCGTGACACCCGGCATGCCGACAGCACCGAGGTAGGCCGAGAGTGGAATGCGGGTGGTGTCGA
>JBILYN010000409.1:0-4128 GCA_044377715.1 Aquabacterium sp. | reverse complement strand
GGCGGCGCCGGCACGGTCGGCCAGCCTGTACTTGAGCCGCGCGGCGCAGGCCGCCAGTCGCGGCGAGTCCACCGGCTTGACAAGGTAGTCCACCGCCTGGGCCTCGAAGGCCTGCAACGCGTACTGGTCGTGGGTCGTGACGAAGACCAGCAAGGGGAAAGGCACGCTGTCCGGCCATTCTTCGGCCAGCGCCTGCGCCGCGTCCAGCCCGCTGGCGTCGGGCATCCGGATGTCGAAAAAGCAGACATCGGGTTGCAGCGCCAACGCCTGGCGCGCCGCGCTCAGGCCGTCGGCCAACTGGGCGACGATGCGCAGTTCGGGCCAGAGCCTGGCCAGTTCAGCCGCCAGCGCAGCGGCCAGCAGCGGCTCGTCTTCGGCGATCAGGGCATTGGGCATTGGGCATGATCAGCGGCAAGGCTTGCGGTTCATGTTGCCGCTCATTTTGCAGTGTTTTTCTGGACTGGCTGCGCCGCTGGTCTGGCGTCAGTGAGGTTGTTTGACGCCGGCCAGTGCAGGCTGACCTCGGCCAGCGTGCCGCCCTCGGCGTCGTCGGCTCCACGCCAAGCGGCCAGCGCAGGCTCGATCGCCGTGTCCTGGCCGGCGCTGGCGCGGTTGAACTGGGCAAAGGCCTCGGTCTCGGCGGCCGACATGCCGGGCGGCAGGCTGGACGAGGCGCTGGGCGTGAGCTTGGACTGCGCTGCGGCGTCAGCGGCGTTGGCCAGCGGCGCTGCCAGCGACAGGCACAGCACCCCGGCCAGGGCGATGTTGGACAGCAGGTGCAGCGGGGTTGGCGCCAAGGCGGTTCGTGGGGTGTGGGTGGTCATCAAACGGCTCCAGGGGTTGGCATGGGCAGCACTGTGCGCAGTCCAACCCGCCGACGCAGCAGCGCCGCGACGGAATGCCGCCACCCGTCGTCAAATGCCGCCCGCCCGCCGCGAGCACCGCTGACTTCAGCGCCGCCTGCCGCCGCCCAACAGCGAGCCCAGCACGCCGCGGATCAGCTCGCGGCCCACCGCCGAGCCGATCGCACGCATCGCCGAGCTGGCGGCGGTGGCCGCTAGCCCGGGATGGCGCCCACCGCGTGGGCCGGTGCTGCCGAGCATCAAGTCCTTGAGCCCGTCCATCAACCCGCCGCCGGCGTTTGGTGGCGCGGCGCTGCCCGCCGCCGTAGCAGCGCGCGGGGCTGCCTGGGCCTCGTCGGCCATGCTGCGGTCACTGGCGGGCGCAGTGTCCGCCTGCGCCACCACCCGGCCTTTCAGGCGCTCATAGGCCGATTCCCGGTCCACGGCCTTCTCGTAGACGCCGGCCACCAGAGAACCGGCGATCAAGGACTGGCGCTGCCCGGCGCTGATCGGCCCGATCTGGCTGCCAGGCGGCAGCACAAACACCCGCTCGGTCGGGCAGGGTCGACCTTGCTCGTCGAGCAGGCTCACCAACGCCTCGCCGACACCGAGCTCGGTGATCGCGGTCTCGACGTCCAGCCCTGGCTTGGCGCGCATCGTGCTCGCCGCTGCCTTGACGGCCTTCTGGTCTCTTGGCGTGAAGGCGCGCAGCGCATGCTGGACCCGGTTGCCGAGTTGACCGAGCACGGAATCCGGTAGGTCGAGCGGGTTCTGGGTCACGAAATACACCCCCACGCCCTTGCTTCGCACCAGCCGCACCACCAACTCGATGCGCTCGACCAGGGCTGCCGGCGCGTCCTTGAACAGCAGGTGGGCTTCGTCGAAGAAGAACACCAGCTTGGGCTTGTCGAGATCGCCGACTTCGGGCAGCAACTCGAACAGCTCGCTGAGCAGCCACAGCAAGAAAGTGGCGTAAAGGCGCGGCGCGTTCATCAACTGGTCGGCAGCCAGAATGTTGACCACGCCCCGGCCATCGACGGTCTGCAGGAAATCAGCAATGTCGAGCATCGGCTCGCCGAAGAATTTCTCACCGCCCTGGCTCTCGATCTGCAACAAGCCACGCTGGATCGCGCCGATCGAGGCCGCGCTGACGTTGCCGTACTCGGTGGTGAACTCGCTGGCGTTGTCGCCCACATGCTGCAGCATCGCCCGCAAGTCTTTCAAGTCCAGCAGCAACAGGCCGCGGTCGTCGGCAATCTTGAACACCAGGTTGAGCACGCCGGCCTGGGTCTCGTTGAGCGCGAGCATGCGTGCCAGCAGCAGCGGACCCATGTCGCTGACGGTTGCGCGCACCGGGTGCCCTGCCTGGCCGAATACATCCCACAGTGTGGTCGGGCAGGCCAGCGGGGCGGGCGCACTGATGCCGCGTTCAACCAGCGCTGCCGCCAGCTTCGGCGCCATGCGCCCGGCCTGGCTGATACCCGTCAGGTCACCCTTGACATCGGCCATGAACACCGGCACGCCGATCATGGAGAAGTTCTCAGCCAGGGTCTGCAGCGTGATCGTCTTGCCGGTACCGGTGGCGCCGGTGATCAGGCCGTGGCGGTTGGCCAGCGCGGGCAGCAGTTCACATCGGATGTCACCGCGTTGGGCGATGGGCAAGGGATCGGCCATGAGCGTCGGTCCTGGAGTGGGCAAGTTCGCGCAGTCTAAGGCGCGGCGCGGCAGGTCGGGAAGCGCCGTTCACATCGGGACATTAGAATATCGGGTTAACTTGAACCTGCGCGGCCCGAAGATCGGCATATTTGCTTGACAGGTTTGCCCGCAGGGCTAGGTATCGCGCGCGTCGCTCCAGGCGCTCCATCGCACAACAGAGGAAAGCATGGCCGGACATTCCAAATGGGCCAATATCCAGCACCGCAAGGGCCGGCAGGACGAAAAACGCGGCAAAGTCTGGACCCGTATCATCCGCGAGATCACGGTCGCGGCGCGCCAGGGCGGTGGGGATGTCGGCGTCAATCCGCGACTTCGGCTGGCGATCGACAGGGCCAAGGCGGCCAACATGCCGGCCGATCGTATCAAGTACAACATTGACAAGGCGTCGGGCACGCTCGAAGGCATCACCTACGAGGAAATTCGCTACGAAGGCTATGGCATTGGCGGCGCGGCGGTGATCGTCGACACGATGACCGACAACCGGGTACGCACCGTGGCTGAAGTGCGCCATGCCTTCAGCAAGTACGGCGGCAACCTCGGCACCGAGGGGTCGGTGGCCTTCCAGTTCAAGCATTGCGGCCAGTTCATCTTCGCGCCCGGCACTTCGGAAGACAAGCTGATGGAAGTGGCGCTGGAAGCTGGCGCCGAGGACGTGATCAGCGGCGACGATGGCGCGATCGAAGTGTTGTGCGCTGCGCCTGATTACGAGGCGCTGAAAGCAGCGCTGGAAGCCGCGGGCTTCAAGCCCGAGATCGCCGAAGTGACGATGCGGGCCGAGAACACCATCCCGCTGGCTGGGCTCGACGCAGAGCGCATGCAGAAACTGCTCGACGTGCTCGAGGATCTGGACGACGTTCAGGACGTTTTCCACAACGCTGAGATCGGCGAATGAAGATTTTGGTGATCGGCGGCGGTGGCCGCGAGCATGCGCTGGCCTGGAAGCTGGCGCAAAGCCCAAGGGTCGAGAAGGTCTATGTTGCGCCGGGCAATGGCGGCACGGCGCGTGACACGCGTTTGGTCAACGTCGATCTCACCGATATCCAGGCGCTGGCGGATTTCGCTCAGCAGCAAAAGATTGGCTTGACCGTGGTCGGACCCGAGGGCCCGCTGTCGGCTGGCGTGGTCGACCTGTTCCGTGCCCGGGGACTTCGCATCTTTGGACCGACCCAGGCTGCTGCGCAACTCGAGAGCTCCAAGGCTTTCGCCAAAGACTTCATGCGGCGCCACGGCATCCCCACCGCGGCCTACGCCACGTTCAGCGACGCGACGCTGGCCCATGCTTATGTCGAGCAGGTCGGTGCGCCCATCGTCGTCAAGGCTGACGGACTGGCCGCTGGCAAGGGCGTGGTCGTGGCGATGAGCCTGGACGAGGCTCATGAGGCGATTGACTTCATGCTGTTGAACGACACGCTGGGGGTTCAGCACAACGCCGGCTCAGACGGTCAAGCCGTGCCCCGGGTTGTGATCGAAGAGTTTCTGCAGGGCGAGGAGGCCAGCTTCATCGTGCTGGTGGACGGCAAGAACGTGCTGGCGCTGGCCTCCAGCCAGGACCACAAACGCTTGTTGGACG
>JBILYN010000009.1:0-35888 GCA_044377715.1 Aquabacterium sp. | reverse complement strand
GGCATTGCTGAGCCCTAGCGACGACCCGCTCAATGCAGGCAAGTACAGCGGCGTGACCTGGCTGGGCTTGCAGGCCAGCGCGGCCACAGTCGGATTTGTTGGCAGCAACGCGCTGCAGATGACGGTCAACACCCTATCGATAGGCGTCAACCAGGTCTTCGGGCTGAGCCCAGGCGCGAAGGCGGCTACGCAGGTGGTTGATTTCAGGCTCCATCCGATGGCGGTGATCACCGGCAGCACCAGCCCTGCGATCAGTCTGAACATGGACGGGCGCCAGGGCGAACTGGTCCGCGCCAGCGCCGATGTCAACGTGACGGTGAGCGACTACGTCCACTTCGCGGGTTCGCTGGCTTTCGAGAAGTCGACCCAGATGCTGACGCTAGACGACGGCACCGAGATCTCGAACGACGTGCTCAAGGTCGGCGGCAAGGTCGACTATGTGTTTGCCGGCCTACACGGCACGCTGGTCAGCACCCTCGACGGGGTGGCTCCGGGCGCCATCGGCATGGAGCTCAAGGGCGTGGACTTCGGTCTGATGATCGCCACCGAGCGCGACACCCGGGTCGTCGTCAAGACCGTGGCTGGCGCGCTGGCCTGGCGCGACGTTGCGGTGTCTGGGCCGTTCAACGTCAACGGTGTGACGCAGATCCGCGCAGTGGCGGTGGCGTCGGTGCAAGGCATAGACAAAGGCATTTACCTGTCCCAGGACGGCGGCCTGAGCTGGGACGTCGCAGCCGGTTCGCCCACTGGGCTGAACTACAGCGCGGTCGACATCTCGGCCGATGGCCAGACCATCGCCGCGACCGTGATGGACGGCCGTGTCGTGTACTCTGGCGACGGCGGCGTGAGCTGGGCCACGACCGCGTCTCCCGTGGACCGCTACACCGACGTCGTGGTGCTCAACGATCGCAGCCTGCTGGTGTTGGATGCGACGGCGCTGCGCAGCTTCGACGTGTTCACGCTCACCGGCAGTTATGTCGCTGGCGACACCTTGACCGTGACCGGCTTGTCCCCCGCGCCGGTGTTCTACAGCGTCAAGTCCAACGACATCGCGACCACTGGTACCGACGACACCGAAAAGCGCAACAAGACCCTGGCCAACATCGCAGGCGGTCTGCGCAAGGCTTTGAACAATGCGCCCGGCACGCTGGTGCTGGCCAGCGGCACCGGCGCGCAGTTGGTGGTCAAGCTCGCGAACGGCGACAGCGCAGGATGGTCTGGCTTGTCCCTGTCCAAGGTCTCTGCCAATGGCAGCTTCATCAACACCCACGCCGTCAGCGGCGATTCGGCGCAGGTCGATGCGATGGTGCTATCTGGCAGTTTTGCCAAGGGCAGCGTGATCACGCTGGGCATGGCCGACTACACCGTGGTCGCGAATGACCTCCTCGACACAGGTGAGACCGGTGGCAGCAAAGGCACGCCGGCCCAGGTGTTGGTCAACGTCGCGAAGAAGCTCCGCAGCTTGATCAATGATGCTGACGTAGGGCTCAAAGCCACCGGCGATGGCGCGGTGATCGTGCTGACCGCCAACAACAGCAACATCGTGTTTACCGTGGCGGCCCAGGTCAAGGGCGGCGGGGTGATCGATGTCACCCAGTCAGCCAACTATGCGGTGGGCCGTGGCACTGTTCGTCTGTCCACCAGCCCCACGAGCTGGCAGGTGAAAAACCCCAGCGGCCAAGCCGACCTGAACTGGACCGCGCTGGTCTCCAGCGACAACGGCCTGGTCGCCGTGGCCAAGACTTTGGGCACGGCCGATGCTGCGATCTTCATGTCCTGGGGCGCCACCTCCACCCAGTGGTACGACGAAACCCGCAATGCCCCGGCGCGCGCCGACTGGGTGGCGGTGGCCACTGACGCGGCCCGCAGCTGGGTGCTGGCAGCCGCGAAGGACGGCCAGCTCTACATCGCCGACACCCGCCTGCCCAACTGGACTTGGCAGGCCGTGCAATCGGACCGCCCTTGGACTTCTGTCTCAATGTCGTCTGACGGCCAGACCATGCTCGCCACCGCCAGCGGCGCGAGCGGCGGGCTGTGGCTGTCTAGCGACTTCGGCCAGACTTGGAAAAAGCTGCTGTCCAACGGCTTGCCCACCGATGCCGATTGGCGCTCGGCGGTCTTGCTGCCGGACAAGCACAGCGTGATCGCGGTCGCAGCCGACCAGCGCTTGTTCCACCTCGACATCGCAGCGCCTGCCACCCGTATCGCGCTCGAGGCCGAGGCGGCATCGGCCGGCGTCGTGGGCCTGACCGGCATCGAGTTGGAGGTCCGCGAGGTCGCGGTGGCGATCAACCTGTCGGGCAGCGCGGGCACATACAACAGCGCGGTCGACCATGTGATCGACTTTGGCCGCTCGGACGTGGTGGTCAGCACTGGCCCGACCAGCAGCCGCAAGCTGGCGATGGACGGCGCCGACGGTCAACTGATCAGCGTGTCGGCCGGCATCACCCTGGCGCTGGACAGCTATGTCTACCTGACAGGCAGCGCGTCCTTCGAGCGGCGCAACGACACCGTCACGCTGCAGGACGGCAGCCGGGTTGCGGTCGATGCGATCACGATAGGCGCGAGCCACATCAGCGCGTTCGTCGGTCTCGACGGCCCGTACCGCGTCAACGGCACGATGGCTCGCGACGCCGACGGTCGGCTGCTGCTGGGCGACAACGCGGTGGGCTTGTCGCTCAACGACGTGAACGTCGCGCTCGGGCTGTTCTACGCCAAGCCTGAAGCGCTTGATGCAGCCAATCGCAGCCTCAGCGGCGTGAGCTGGACCGCGTTGTCGGCGCAAGCCGCTTCGGTCGAGGTGCTGGGATTGCCGCTGGCCTTGTCGGCCGACTTGATCAACGTGCAGGTCAACCGGGTCAACGGCCTGGCCGCTGGCTTGTCGCCAGACAGCCACGTGATCGACTTCTATCGCCCAAGCAGCGACGGCGCCAACGCGACCAATCTGAACGCGTACAAGGTGCGGGCCGGCGCAAACAGCGACCTGACGCTGGGCATGGACGGCAGCCTTGGCGTGCTGCTGCGGGTGCAAGCCCAGGTGGCGGCGTCTGTGGGCGACTTCCTCAGCCTGTCGGGCGGCATCAACATCGAGCAGTACCGCAAGGACTTGACGCTGACCGACGGACTGAATGAATTGCAGACCGTGACGGTGCAGGGCAGCTCCCGGCTGGCGCCGACTGTGCTGGCGGGCTATGCCGCCAACTATGGGCTGGCGCTGAACTTGAACGGCACGACCCGCACCACCGTCGATCTGAACAAGAACGCTTCGGCCGCGACGGTGCAGACCGCGCTGAACGACGCGCTGGGTGGCAGCGCCGCTGCATTGGTGTCGCAATCGGCTTCGGCGCAAGCGCCGCAGGTCGACATGGTCGCGCTCAGCGGCAGCTTCGTGCTCGGCGACATGGTCCGCATCAACGGCCTGAGCGCGAGCAACCTGGCCTACACCGTCAGCAAGAACGACCTCAGCGCTGACGGCAAGGGCAGCGGTACCGGCACGGCCGAGCAGGTGCTGGCCAATGTGGCTGCCAAGCTGCGCACCGCGATCAACAGTGCGGGCCACTGTCTGGTCAGCGCCAGCGGCACGGGCGGTTTGTTGATCCTGACGGCTATCAAGAGCGGCATGGAGGGCGCTTTCAAGCTCTCGGGGGGAACCATTCGGCGCACAGGCAGCACCGCGACAGTGAGCGGTACGCAGGCCGCGACCACCAACTACAAGCAGGTCAGTGGGCTGAACCTTTCGGGTGACTTCCGGGTTGGCAACGAGATCAGGCTAGACGGACTGGCGAGCGAGCAGCTGGTCTACCAGGTCGTTGCCGCAGACTTGCTGAGCAATGGCCAGGTCGCGACCCAGGCTCAGGCGCTGCAGAACATCGCCGCTAAATTGAGCGTCGTGATTGCCAGCGCCGTTGGTCTCAAGGTCGACGTCGTCGCGATCGGCGCTCAGCTCTGGCTGAGCGCCAAGACCGCTGGCGACGCGGGCAAGTTTGTGCCAACGCTCAGCCTGGTCGCGCTGAACCGCGACATCGTCAGCGTCGTCGAAGACGCTGCATCCACGCGCTGGCAGGTCGACACGCTGCAGCTCTCGGCGACCAAGCTCCCGAAGTCCGGTGACGTGATCACGCTCAAGGGCATTGCGGCCAAGGATGTGTTCTACGGCGTCAGCGACATGGATTTGACGGCCAACGGACGGGGCGGCGGTGGCGCTGCCAGCATCGACCAGGCGCTGACCAACATCGGCAGACGTCTGGTTGACGCGATCAGCCAGGCCGGCGGCCGCAAGGTGTGGGCGAGCTCGCAAGGCGGCGTCGTCACGCTGGTGGCCACGGTGGGCGGCAGCGCAGGCAGCTACACGCTGAGCAGCAGCGTCAGCCTCAAGAGCGACAGCGACCTGGCGGTCAAGGCCTCAGGCGCAGCGACTTCCAGCAAGGTCCAGCGCGACACGCTGCAGCTGAACGGCAGCTTCGAACTCGGCAAGCTGATCCAGGTCGACATCGCTGGCGCGGCGACAGCCAAGCTGGCCTACGAGGTTGTCGCCAACGACCTGACGGCCGACGGCTTGGGCGGCGGTGGCACGGCCACGGCAGCCCAGTCTGCGGTCAACATCGCCAAGAAGGTCGGCGCGCTGATGAACGCGCAGGCCACTTTGACCAGCAAGTTCAAGATTGAGGTCCAGGGCAGTTTGGTCAGCATCACCAGCAAGACAACGGGCTACTGCTTCACGCTTCGAGCCAACACCTCGGGCCAGGGCTGGGTGCTGGGCACCGAGCCGGGGTCCAGCAGCTACCGGGTCAGCTTCGGCGGCGCGTTGGCAGGCCTAGACGTCGGCGCGCTGGTGGTCAAGCCATCGGCCAACGCGGGCGTCAACAACGCAACGGTCAAGGTGGTCGAGACCGTCAAAGGCGGCTCGCATGAGACGCTGAGTGCGCGCTTGCTGGTGATAGGCGGCAGCAAGATCGCGGCCCGTGTTGCCACCGGCAGCGATGACTCGGCGATCGGTTTCGAGGCCACTGGGCTGGACTTCGGCCTGGTGCTGGCCAGTGCCAGCAATCCTGCCGACACACGCAGCTGGATGACGCTCAAGGGATCGGCCGCCAGCATGGGCCTGATCGGCACCGACAGCCTGGGTCTGACGCTGACGGCCAGCAATTCGAAGCTGAGCCTGAACACCGGACTGGGGCAGGACAGCGCCGGGCTGGCCAACACCTCGACCATCGATTGGGGTGGCAGCACGACCGCTGCGAGCAACCTGGTGCTTCACCCCAGCACCGGCACCACGGTTACGCTAGACGCCCAAGGCACCGTGCTCGAAGCCTCGGGCACGATGGATGTGGCTTTTGGCGACCTGTTCTCGGCCAGCGGCACCTTGGTGGTGTCGCGCCAGCAGATGGACGTGACCGTGGGTCGCGACCCGATGCAGACCACCGGTCTGCTGATCGGCGGCTCGAACGTCAGCGCCAGCGTGCGTGGCGTGGCTGTCACGGGCCTGCAGTTCGGCATGGCCTTGTTGCGCCCGGCCGATGCCAACGACACCGACCAGCGCAGCTGGCTCGCGCTGCAAGCCGATGTGGCCTCGGTCACGCTGGACGCCGCCGCGCTCGGGCTGCCCAGCAGCTTGGTGGTCAAAGCCGACAAGCTGCACCTAGACCTCAACCTCGGTCTCGGCCAGCAGGCGGGGGTGGCCAACGACGCCGTGCTCGACCTGAGCCCGCTGCGGTCGGGACGCAGCGTGACCGACCGCTCGATCGCCGTTCGCACCGGCGACGCCGCAGGCGCCGAGGTGGTGCTGGACCTGGGCGCGAGCGGACAAGCCCTGGTCGCGATGAGCGCCGATGCAACGATACAGATCGGTGATCTGGTCAGTCTGACCGGCAGCTTAGGCTTCAGCCACACCGGCACGCGGCTCGTCACGCTCGACAGCGGCGAGCGCCGCTTGATGGATGCGACCTTGATCGCCGCCGACGATGTCACGGTCCGGATGGGGCCGGGGGCGGCCAGCGATGCCAATTTCTTCGGCGTCGAACTCAGCGGCGCTTCGATGGGCCTGGTGGTGTTGAAGGACTTGGCCGGTGGTGGCAGCTTCATCGGCCTGAAGGCCGGCGCCGGCGCGGTCGGGCTCAAGGGCATAGACGGCTTGACGCTTGAGAGCAACGACCTGGCCATCACCGTCAACACCGGCCCGAGCGCGGGTGTGTTGTCAGGCCGGGTGGTCGATTTCACCCGCGGCGACATCGACGGCAACGGCGTCGCGAGCTTGTCCACGCCAGTCGCGCTGGCAGGCAGCGCCCAGGCGGTGCATACGCTGGACATGGCGGAATCGATCTTGATCGCCGAGGGCGGCTTGAAAGTCGGTCTGAGCCATGCCGCGATCAACAGCGGCCAGTCCTTCTTCGACGGCTCTGGCATGTTCAGGCTCGAAGTCGCCGGCGGCCAGTTGCTGCTGGCCGGTACGCAGTTGCAGGCGCAGATACGCGTCGGCACTTACAGCGCGGGTGTGAACGGTGGCTCGTTCGGCCTGGTGCTGGACAAGGATGGATCGGGCAAGTCGCGCATGGCGCTGGCGCTCGATGCCACGGTGAACTTGTCGGTGCCGGGCCTGGTGGGCGTGTCGCTGTACGGCGATGTCTCGCTGGCACTGAATGCCGGCCACATGGCCTTGACACGAGACATCGTGATCGGTGGCCAAACGCTCAGCCTGGACTTCAAGTCCGGCGACAACCCGTATGACTTCAAAGTCGGCAACTTGGACGCGTCGATCGGCGGCGTGATCGGCCAGGCGCTGGGCGATGTGGCCTTGAGCATGAGCCAGGGCCGTCAGAACCTGGTGCAGGCCGAACCCTTGCCAGGCATAGGCCAGACCGTCGACGAGTTGATCCACTTCTCGCCAGTGCTCGGTGTTGGCGACTATGTGCTGAACTACCTGGGCACCGCAGCCGGTGACGGCCGCGTGTCGGCCCAGGCCGACCTGCCCGAGGTGGTGTACGGCAGCGCAGGCGTGCCCACTTTGCGCGGCCTGCTCGACTACCTCAACCGCTACTGGGTGCCGACGGCCGGGCTGGACCTGCCTTGGGTGCCTGTAGGCGCTGAGACGGCCCATGCGACGGGATCGGCAACCATGGCCGGAGAACTGGTCCAAGGCGCGGCGGGCCAGTTTGCCGCGTCGATGGTCGGCCAGGCTTTCGCGATCGGCAACCAGCGCAGCTTGATCAAGGCCGTCAGCGCCGACGGCAAGCAGCTGACGCTGGAAGCCGCGCTGCAGGCCACCGGTTCTGTCCAGGCCACAGCAGTGGCCAGCGCCGACACCGCCCAGATCAGCCGCATCGCGTTGCGCGGCGTCTTCGTTGTCGGCGATGTGATCACGCTCGGCGGTATTGCCGCTGCTGATCTCCGTTACGTGGTGACGGCCAAAGACCTCAGCGCCGACGGCAAGGGCGCAGGCGGCACCGCCACCGATGCCCAAGCCTGGGCCAACATCGCCACCCAACTGGCTGCTGCGGTCAACGCTGCCGGTGGCCGGCTGGTGCAGGCCGAGGCCGCCAACGGCGCGCTGACGCTGACAGCGCTGCAGGCTGGCGCTGCGTTTGCGTTGAAAGCCGATCTCACGGCCGCTACCGGCAGCAGCGCCAGCCTGGTTGCGTCGCGTGCTGCGGCCACCGGCGTCTCGCAGGTCAGCAGCCTGGCCTTGAGCGGCAGCTTCGCGGTGGGCGATGTGATCAGCGTCTCGGGTGTTGCGACCGGGGGCGTGAGCTATACCGTTGTCGCTGCCGACTTGTTGTCGATTGTTGGCGGCAAACCCAGCCTGGCCACGTCGGCGCAGATGCAGGCCGCGATCGCCAGCAAACTGGTGATCGAGATCAACAAGGCCAGCGGCGCCCAGGTCACGGCCGTGGCCGATGGCTCGGTGCTGTCGTTGACCGCGAAAGCCGGCGCTTTCATCGCCGAGGCGACGCTGGCCAGTCGGATCGACTACAGGGTCTTGAAACCCACCGGCATGCGTTTCAGCCTCGACCAATCGGGTCTGAAACTGGGCATGACCGGCGCGCTCGATGTCCAACTGCAGGGCTTGAAGCTCGACTTTGCCACCGCCTTCGCGGGCCTTGGCGTGGCGCTGGACGGTAGCTTGACGGCAGACGCCAGCCTGCACGCAGCGATCGACTTCGACCTCGCGCTAGATTGGCGCGATGGGCTGAAGGCCAACCTGGATGTCCACAACCTGAGCTTTGGCGGCTCGTTCTCGTCGAACGATGTGGTGCTGGGCGCCAGCCTAGGGCCACTGGCCTTGAGCATCGGCAAGGCCGACGTCGGAGGCCAGCAATACCAACGCGGCGTGCTGGCGGCATCGGTCGATGGCAAGCTCAGTTTCGTCGACGGCGAGCTGACGACGATATTTGATCCTGCCAAGAACCAGCTGAACCTGCAACTGCCGGTGTACGCGAGCCTGGCCGGGCTGGACTTGTTGGGCGGTAGCACGACCGTGCCCAAGATCAGCATCGTCGGTGGCATGCAGTCGGGTGGCGTAACCGTCACCACCGAACACTTCGATCAGTTTGCCAATTTCACCAAGATCAAGGTCGAGGACCTGATCCTGGCGCTGCCCAATCTGCTGCAGTACCTCGAGACCATAGACCCCAGCACGCTGGGGCTGGACGGCATCCCGTTCGTGCAGGACGCGCTGACACAGGCACTCGACCTGGCCTCGGGCTTCAAGACCAACGTGGTCGACAAGATCGATTTCTACAAGCCCCGCGTGGGCTGGACCGCCGCGACGGGCGAGATCACCACGTCCCTGGCTAGCGGCAGCGTCGATGTGGTCGCTGACAGCGACCAGGTGGTCGGCGTCGCGGGGCAATTTGCCGCGTCGATGAAAGGCCAGTGGATCGGTGTCGGTGTCGAGATGCTCGCGATCGCTGCGGTGTCCGACGACGGCCGCAGCCTGACGCTGACTGGCAAATGGTCTGCCGGCGCGACCCAAGCCCAATACCAGGTGCACGCACGGCCGGACAAGATCACGACGGTCGAGGCCTTCATCAGTGCCTTGAACCGCTCCGGTCTGCTCGACGACAACGCCGCGAGCTACGACATTGTCAGCGGCGAGATCAAGATACCGCTGCACTTTGCTTATGCGCTTGGCCTGGAGACGCCGCTGGACTTGAACCTCGGCGGCGACCTGCTGTCGATCACGACCAGCGCCAAGGGCGTGTTGGGCGTGGACATCGGTGCAGGTTTCGACCTGATCATCGACCTGACGCCTGGCGACGGCCAGGACTTCAGCTTGAGCGTTGACCATTTCAAGGTCGACGCAGGCCTGTCGCTATCGGTCAAGGACCTCGAAGTGCTGGCCAAAGCCGGCCTGCTGGGTTTGAAGGCCGGCGGCGTGGGCACCGGGTCGGGCGTCGACCTGCACGCGGGCGTGTCGCTGAGCCTGGACAGCACGCCCAAGGACAACACCACCGGCACGCGCTTCAGCTTCGGCCAGTTGCTGTCATCGGCCGGGCTGAGCGCGATCCAGATCGGCGTCAGCGGCAGCGCTTATGCCGGCATTCGCGGCCTGCAGGTGCTGGGCGGCGGCGCCAGCTTCGACCTCGGCCCGCAGATGGAGCTGGGCCTGTATGTGCAGGACCTGGGCAAGCTGTCAGCGCCGGTGCTGGTCACCGTGCCCGATCCGGCCACGGTCGCGCAGATCGACCGCGTCGTGCTGGGGGGTGATTTCCAGGCCGGTGACCTGATCACGATGGCCGGGGTGTCAGACTCGGCGCTGGTCTACACCGTTCTGAGCAGCGATCTGCGCGTCAATGGCGGCGCAGCGACGCAGACCCAGGCTTTGAAGAACCTAGCGGCCAAACTGCGCGCAATGGTCAACGCGGACAGCGGCGCCAGGTTCAGCGCGCTGAGCGACGGCGAGGTGCTGACCCTCAAGGCCAAGGCCATCGGCGTTGTCGCGAGCCCGGCCCTGACGCTGACCAAGCTGAGCGGCAACAGCACCGGCACGTTGGACATGCGCCAGATCGGCTTCGACCGCGACCAGGCGATCGCCAGCAAGACCATCACCGGCCACGAGGTCTTGGTCGTGCTGCCCGATGTCAAGTCTCTGTTCGACATCAGCAAGCTCAGCATGTCCGACATCGTCGACGCGCTGCAGTTCGGCCTGGAGATGATCGACGATTCGCTGCAGGCGCAGTCTTTCTACACCCAGTCGCTGCCGGTGATCAACCAGTCGCTGCAGAGCCTGATGGATGTCGGCGATACCTGGCTGGGGGCGTTGGGCGATGTGCTCGATGACCCTGAAGCCGGGCTGGACCGGGCCGAACTGCTGATCGAGCAGGCGCTGGGACTGACCCCCGAGATGCTGGACTTGAGCCTGGACAGCATGGCCCACAAGCTCTACATCGACCTGAACCTGGGGCTGGACTACAACCAGGACTTGCCGCTGGACTTCGACCTCGCGGCCTTGGTGGCGATGGCCGGCAGCGGCCTGGTGCTGCCGGCGGGCTTCGACAAGTTTCTCGATGCATCGGGCTCGGGCAGCATCGCCTTGAGCGTGGGCGCCGACCTGCAGCTGCGACTGGGCTTGAGCCTGCCTGACGCGACCCATTCGCTGGCCGTGGGCCTGGAGGACTACAACAGCACGACCGGCAAGGGCACCCGGCTGGCGCTGACCGCGAGCGTGCAGGCCAAGGACATCAACCTGAGCTTCAATGTCGGCCCGCTGCAGCTCGCGGTGGAGGGCGGCAGCATCGCGCTCGATGCCGACGGCAAGCTTGGCACCGACCCTGCTACCGATTTGCCGGCGGCTCTGGAGATCAAGCTGGTCAATGGCCAGCCGGTGGTCGACCTGACCGGCGCATTCGACCTGCGGCTGCCGCTGACGGCCTCGGTGCTCGGCAGGTCGCTGCGCTTGGGCACGCTGCAGGCGCAGACCAACGCGTCGCTAGGCGACGACGGCCTGGCGGCAATGGTGCGCCAGTTGGCCGGCGTGAGCCAGGCCGGCGCCCCGCAGGCGCTGGTGGTCAAGCTGCCGGACTTCGACCTCGCGAGCAGCGGCAAGAGCGGGCTGCTGCAGATGCTGTACGACCCGACCATCGTGCTCGACGGCATCGACATGGGCCTGGGCGCGGTGCAAGACCTGTTCCAGAGCAGCCTGACGGCCAAGATACCGTTCATCGGCAGCGGCCTGGCCGACGCCGGCCAAGTGATCAGCAACTTGCGCGGCGGCCTGCTGCAGGACTTGCGCGTCACGCTCGCCGGCCCGGGCAAGCCGGTCGAGGTGATTCGCCAAGTGATGTTCGAGACCTTCGGCAGCGACCCGACGCACGGGCTGCATTTGGGCATCCTGCAGGACCACAACGCCGATGGCTTGATCACGATAGACGACATCGACGTCGCTTTCTACAACGCTGCGGGCCAGCGCCAGGTCACCTGGACGCCTGCGATGGCTTTGCCCAGCAACGGCGTCGACGCGATCCGCTTCGACATGAGCTTGGGCGGCACGATCCTGGCCACCGGCATCGACATCCCGCTGTCTTTCGACATCCCCGGCTTTGCGCTTGATGTGGCAGGCGGTTTCTCGCTCGATGCAAAGTGGCATTACGACTTCGGCATCGGCTTGTCGGCGAGCAAGGGCTTCTTCCTGGGCACCAACCTGGACCCGACCAAACCCGAGCTGCGCCTGGACATCAGCGCTTACCTGGACGGCGACCCGAAAGACTTCTCGGTCGTCACGCCGTTCTCAGGCAGCGGCAAGCTGTTGTTCTTCACGGCGGCGGTCACCGACGAAGACAGCGACCTCAGCAAACCCGGTTTCCAGGGCAGCGGCCTGGTCGGGCACCTGAACATAGACCTGAAGGGCGACTCGGCCGGGCGCTTGTCGCTAGACCAATTGATGTCCAACCCCAAGGCCGCGCTGAGCGTTGACTTTGGTGTGCAGGCCAATCTGCGTCTCGGTGTCGAGCTGTCGGCTTTCGGCTTGCCCAAGCTGATGGCCGATTTCGTGCTCGACTGGAATTGGCATCTGGCCGACGAGACCGTCGCCTTTCCGGACATCTCGATCCAGAACCTGCGGCTCGACATGCATTCGGCGGTGGTCGATTTCCTGATGCCGATCGCCAACAAGATCGCCGATGTCGCCGCGCCTTTCCGCGACGTCGTCACCACCTTGACCACGCGGATTGACGGCCTCGACATCTTCCTCGACCAGGCCCGCAGGGACCTCGGAAAATCGAGTGACAACACGCTGCGTGGCCTGATCGACACGGCCTACGAGTACTACAGGAAGGGGATCACCAACAACAAGCCCGCGGCGCTGAACTGGGCATTCCTGGATGCGGTTCAGTTTGCGCTGGACATGCCCAACATGGTGCGAACGCTGCTGACCGCCGGTGCGGGCCTGCCGCTGGGCAGCATTTACCACCTGGGCACGGCCCAAATGAGTTTTGTCCAGGGCTCATCAAGCGCCCCAACCGGCAGCGCGGGCAGCAACCTGCTCAGCCAGGTGGCCAGCCTGAGCACGATGGCCTCGGGCGGCTCGACCAGCAGCGCGACGGCGCGCTCAGGCCTGCAGTTCATGCCTTACCTGACCGACATCGGCAACTGGGCCAAGATCTTCAGCGGCGGCAGCGCGACGCTGTTCACTTACGAGCTGCCTTTGCTGCAGTTCAGTTTCGGCTTCAATGTCATCCTGGCGAAGATCCCGATCCCGTTCCCGCCCTTGTCGTGGCTGTCGATCGTCATCGGTGCGAAGGGGTCGGCCAGCGCCAAAATCGATCTGTCGTTCGGCTTCGACTCTTTTGGCATCCAGAAAGCCATCAGCTCGGGCAACCCGCTCGATGCGCTAGACGGTTTTTATGTCAACGACTGGACGCTGCCGACGCTGCTGGACGGCAAGTTCGTGGCCGGCACCGGTGGCCAGGAAAAGCCCGAAGCCTTGCTGTCGCTCTCGCTCGGCCTGTATGGCGGCGCTTCTGCTTGGTTGGTGTCGGCTGGGATTGGCGGCTCGGTCACGGTCAACATCGCGGCCGACCTCAACGACATCAAGCACGGCACCGTGACGCGCGACGCCAATGGCCAAGTCCTGGGCGTGTCCTACCTTGGTGACGGCCGGATCCGGGCCTCCGAGGTGTCGGCGATGATGGCGTACCGAGGCAAAGGCCCGCTCAACCTGTTCGACCTGACGATTTCGGCCACCTTCAACCCCTACCTGTGGGGGGAGGTGAGGATTCCGTTCAAAAAGTTCCGAGGGGAAATTTCACTCGGCAGCATCTCGCTGGGGTCGTGGAACTTCCTCGCCCCCACGGTCCAGCCGGTGATGGGCAGCGTCGATGTCAGCGGCACGCTGACGCTGTTCGCGGGCCCGAAGGCCGGCGACAGGCTCTACCTCAACACGCTGGACAGCGCAGAGAGCTGGATCCTCAGCGGTAAATCGACTGCGACTGGCGTGGTCGACGTCGAGTTCGACGGTTTCTACCAGCGGTTCACCGGCGTCAAGAAGGTCAAGGTCGACCTGGGCGTTGGCGACGACAAGCTAGACGCGTCGCGCCTGCTCAACACCGTGACGATAGACGCCCTCGGCGGCGACGGCAACGACACCATCCTGATGGGCATGGCCGGCGGCACCGCGACCGACAAGCTCGGCGACAACAGCTTGCAGGCGCTGGCGGCCAGCACGGCCTCGGTGACTTTCGTCACCGGCGCTGGCGATGACAGCTTGATCGGCGGCGGCGGCAACGACATCTTGTTCGGCGGCCAGGGCAGCAACCAGCTGTCTGGCGGCGCCGGCAGTGACACTTTGTATGCGGTGCTGGGCGTCAACAAGCTCTCGGGCGGTGTTGGCGTGGACAGCTATGTCTTCGCCGGCCAGCTCGGCAACAACAGCATCAGCGAGACGGGCAGCGAAGGCTCAGCCCTTGACTTCTCAGGCATGTTGCCGGCGTCGCTGCTGGCGGCATTCGGGCCGCTGCCTGGCGCGCCGACGGTGTCGATACCGCCGAGCTTCAATGCAGTGCGAGACGTCGATTCGAAGCTGAAGTTCAGCGGTCAGCCGTTTACTGGCGACGCTGCGGTGTCGGCGACGGTCACGCTGTCTTCGGTCGACGGCGTCTTCGTCGCTGCCGGCGCCAACAACGTGACGGTGGCAGGACCGGACAACGCCAGAACCTTCACCGGCACAGTGGCGAACCTGAACGCGTATTTCATCGCAGGCAATGTGTCTTACCGCTACGTGAGCGCCGCAGATGCGCGAACGCTGACCGTGTCTATCGCCCAAAATGGGTTGACCAGCCAGGCCCAGACCCAAGTGAGCCGGGCGATGGTCTCGGACGTCTCGCTCGGCTGGACCGACTTGGCGGCCAACGGCAACCTGCTGGTCGCGGTGGCATCGGTCTCTGGCAGCCAGGCCGGGGTCTACCTGTCGAGCGACGCGGGCCTGAGCTGGCAAGCAGCCAACGCGCCCGCAGGCAAGAGCTATAGCGCCGTAGCGATCTCGCCTGACGGCAGGAGCATCGCTGCGATGTCGGCCAGCGGTTACCTGGCGGTTTCGCGCGACGCCGGCCTGACCTGGACACCCAGCCAAGCGCCTGCGGACAGCTACACCGACTTGCTGGTCTTGAACGACGGCCGCCTGGTGCTGACCGACAAGCCGACCTCGACCGATGTGACCGTGACGACTTACAAGAAAACCTTTTGGAGGACCGTTCCCGTCAACACCATCAGCACCGTCACCACGCCGGGCACGATGCGCATGCGCGACGCGGTGGGCAACTGGGTCATGTTGCCGGGCAACAGCAACTGGAGCGCGGTAACGGTCAGCGACGACGACAAGTTCCTGCTCGCGGCTGCCGGAGTGTCGTCCGCAGGTTCCGCCGCTGGCGCCTTGTTCACCGCGTCGATCGGCACCGCGATCACCGGCGTGACCAACAACACCCGTGGGGCGATCACCAACGGCGACTGGGCGTCGGTCGACATCGACGCCAGCGGCAAGAACCTGGTGGCATCGACCACCGACGGCCGGGTCTTCATCGCCGACACGACCCCGACCACCCCCGCTAGCAACTGGACCTGGAGGGAAATCACCCCGGTTCAAGGCAAGCTCGGGTCTTCGCCGGAGGTGACTTTCTCCAGCGACGGCAATTCGCTGGTCGGCGTGGCCTCGGGCGCTGCTGGCGGCGTCTGGCTCAGCACCAACAAGGGCCAGAGCTGGATCAAGATCGCCGGCCAGGGTGAAATGGGACTGGCCAGCGGGACCAGTTGTACAGCAGCCTGGTTCAACCCGCAGACCCGGCAGGTCGTGGCGCTGGCTGCGGGCAAGCCGATCATGACTTTCAATGTGCCGGCGACCAGCGCGGCGCCCAACCTGGTCATGCCTGAGCAGTTCGCGGTGTCTTCGCAACAGCCCAGCAACATCGTGCTGACGCAGGGCTCTTTGTACGACGCAGACAACAACGATCTGGCCAGCGGCCAATCGACCCGCACGCTGTCGGTGACGCTGGCGGTCGAGCGCGGTGTGCTGGCGTTCAACACCGTTGCCGCAACCGCAGCGGGGTTGACCGTGGTGCGGGCCGCTGATGGGTTGACGCTGACAATAAATGGCAAAATGAGCGTTCTGTCAACCTTCCTGGCCAGTTCCGGTAACCTGAGCTATGCATCAGACAACGGCGTCGTCAAGGGCGGCTTGACGGTCACGGTCAGCGATGGCGTCAACCAGACGGTGCGGACCGCGCCGCTGTTGGTCCAGGCTGCGGCGGTGCAGGCGTCTTACAACGGCGGCAATTTCGAAATACTGGGCATCGGTGGCAATGGGCTGCGACTGAGCCGCAGCGCACTCGACGATGTGCGGCTGACCCCGCTGGACGACGAACTGACGATTGCCAGATTGTCTGATTCAGCGCTGGTGCTGACGGCCTCGGCAGGCGCCGACAACATCTTGCTGAACCTGGGCAACAGCACATCGACCGACCCCAGCGCGGTGTTCGAGTTGAAGCTCAAGAATGACGCGCAGAACCTGGCCAACGATTCGCTGACGGTCCAACTCAAGCCCTTGAGCAAGTCCAGCACGCAGAACGTGATCACGCTGAGCAATGGTCAGATGATCAGCGGCGTTGAGAAATCGACCTGGGATGCCGGTCTGGGCGAACTGGTGATCCAGGGCGACGTGGTGCGTCTGGTCGGTGCCACCGCCGGTGCGGCGATAGACCTGGGCGACACCAAGCTGCGGATCATCGCGACGAGTTTGACCGTCGATGCCGACCTGATCGTCAAGGACGCCAGCAAGCTGGTGCTGAATGTCAGCGACAGCGTCACGCTGCAGTCGATCAAACTGGCGGGCACCGGCACCAATGTGAGTGTCAGCGCGGCGCTGGTCGACAAGACCGGCAAGGTCAAGGTGATCCAGTCGGTGACCATCGCTATGCCGGTCGGCGGCGGTTCAGTTGACCTGAGCCAGTACGTTGCTCCGGTTTCCGGAGGTTCTGCAAGCGCGGGCCTGCAGATCTCGCCGCCGGCAGGCGTCGCGATCTCGCTGGGCGGCGCTGGCACAGCAGGTGGCCTGAGCCTGGACCCGAGCAGCGTCAGCGGCATTCCGGCGCTGGTGATCGGCTCGGCAGGCGGGTCGAATCCTGTTGCGATGGGCGGCGCGGGCAGCCCGCCGTTGACCTTGTCCGTGCCCTTGGTGATCCAGGCCCAGGGCGCGGGCGGCAAGATCAGCGTGGCCGGCAAGGTCACCGGCAAGGCCTTGGTGGTCCGCGGGCCGGGCAACACCACGTCGCTGGCCGATGGCACGGTGCTGACGATGAGCGGCGACCTGATGATCGACGACGGTTTGCGGGTCGATGGCGGGGCTGTGTTGTCGGCTGGCACCGCGGCGCAGGCCGGCGTGGCGGCGGTCGCTGGCGACCTGACCGTGACCGGTCGAGTCAACGGCGGACTGGGTACGACCGACGTGTTGACGCTAGACGCTTTTGGCGGCGACGTGGCGCTGAACGGGCGCATCGGCAGCGGCGTCGGTGTGTTCACATTTGCTGGTGGCTCGCTGTACCGCAACGCCGCTGGCACGGCCTTGCAGAGCGGCAGCTTCGCCGAAGTGAACCTGCTCGGCGGGTCGGGTAGTGGCGCGACCGCGACCTTTACCGTGGCGGGCGGCGTGGTCACCGGTGTGGTGATCCACTCGCTGGGCGGCGGCTACAAGGTGGGTGACGTGCTGACGGTGGCGCGCGCCGGGCTGGAGGACTACGAAGGCTTCGGCGGTGGCTTTGCGCTGACGGTGACCTCGATCGCCGGCCTCGAAGGGCTGACGATCGCCCATGCCAAGGACGTGGTGTTCGGCGAGCGTGTCTACATGGCCGGCGACGTGGTGATCAACGCGACCGGCGACGTGGTGTTCAACGACCAGGTCGTGCTGCTCAACGGCGCGAAGCTGGTGGTCAACGGCGCCCACAGCGTGACCTTCAACAACGGCCTGATTTACGGCCAGGGCGCTGCCGGCTACGGTGATCTGGAGATCAACGGCGGGGCGGTGAACTTTGCGTCGGGCATGTGGCAGGGCGACGGCGTGAGTTACACGGCATCGGGGCTGGATTCGACGCACGGACTGCTGGTCCAGGTGAACGCCAATGGCACCGGCTTCGGCGCGATCGATGTCGCCGGCGCGAACCTGACGGTCAGCAGCTATATCGGCCGCAATGACCTGGTGTTGGCGCCCGCCATGACGGTCCACGCGACCAACTCGGTGACGATGAGCGCAACCACCGGTCAGATCCTGACCCAGGCCGGCAGCACGGTGACCGCGCCCCAGGTGAATCTGACTGCGGGCAAGGGTGTGGGCAGCGCGGCCGCGCCCTTGGTCATCGCAGCTGGCAGCCTGCAACTGCAGTCCTTCAAAGGCGACAGCTATTTGCGCGAAGCCGATGCGCTGACCGCAGTCGAGGCCAACGTCGGCGGCAACCTGACGCTGACCAGCGGCGGTGCGTTGAATTTCGGCACCAGCGCGGTGGCGGGCACTTTGACCGTCACGACGACCAGCGGCGGCATCAGCCAGACCGGCGCGTTGGTGGTCACCGGGGCTTCGAGTCTGACGGCCGCAGGCGCACTGGGCTTGGCCAATGCCGGCAATGACTTCAAGGCCGCAGTGTCGGCCAATGCCGGCGGGGCGATCACGTTGAAGGACGTCAACGCGTTGGCGATCGCTGAGCTGGTCGCCGCTGGCGCTGGCGCGGTTCGCGTCGAGGCGGCCGGCGACATCTCGCTCGGCCGCTTGCAGTCAGGCTCGGGGCCGGTCGCGGTGATCGCCGGTGGCGCAATCCGCAACACCGGCAACACGGCGCTGACCAATGTCCAGACCTCGGGGTCTGCATCTGTCGAAGCCGGCACAGGCATCGGCGGATTTGGCAGTGCGCGCTTGCTGCTGTCGGCCGCCGAAGTCACGGGCTTGAACAAGACCAGCGGTGACGTCGTGCTGGCCGGCGCCACGGGCTTGACGGTGGGCAGCGCAGGCGTCAAATCGCAGGCCGATGGCTGGATGGTGTTGCTGTCGGGCGGCGCGCCGGTCGGCGGCGCGAAGGCTGCGGTGACCAGCGCTGGCCCGAATGCGGTGGTCTTCAAGTCGGGTCTGACGATGATCGACGAGGCAAGCTTGCTCGACGAATTGGCGCCGAAGCTGGTGATCAGCAGCAGCAAGTCCGAGGTGATGGAGGGTGACACGGCTTTGATCACCTTCAGCTTCAGCGCCGACCCGGGCATCAGCTTTGTTGCGGGCGACATCTCGACGCTGGGCGGCACGCTGGGTCCGATCAGCGGCAACGGTTTGACGCGCAGATCGACCTTCAGCCCGACGCCGGGCGCGGGCAGCGCCAGCATCGCGGTCGCAGCAGGGCGCTTCGCCGATGCAGTCGGCCACCTCAGCGCGCCGAGCAACACCTTGGTGATCGGTGTCCAGGGTGCTGCGCCAGCGCCTGTGATGGTCACGCCCACGCTGACCATCACCAGCAGCCAGCCTGCGGTGAAGAAGGGCGAGACCTTGCTGATCAGCTTCAATTTCAGCCACGACCCTGGCGGCAGTTTCGTCAACGGCGACATCGCGACCGCGGGCGGCACGCTGGGACCGATCAGCGGCAGCGGTTTGACGCGCACGGCGATCTTCACGCCGACGCCCGGCCTGCCATCGGGCCAGGCCAGCATCACGGTGGCTGCCTGGCTTTACGACGATAGGCAGGGCAACTACGGCGCGGCGGGCCAGGCACCTGTGCTGAAGATCGACACGCTGGCGCCGACGCTGGCGATCACCAGCAGCAAGAACCTGCTGGCCCAGGGCACAACCTCGCTGATCAACTTTGCGTTCAGCGAAGACCCGGGCAGCAGCTTTGTCGACACCGACGTGGTGACGCTGGGCGGCACGCTGGGCCCGATCAGCGGCAGCGGCCTGAGGCGAACAGCGGTCTTCACGCCGGCGCCTGATGTCGAGGGCTTCGCGAGCGTCAAGGTGCCTTTCGGGCGCTACCTGGATGCTGCGGGCAACGCCGGTGCGGCGGGCAAGACGCCGGCGCTGAGGATAGACATGGTCGCGCCGACGCTGACGATCGCCAGCGACAAGGACCTGGTCAACAGGTCTGCGGTGATCAGCTTTGGTTTCAGCGAAGACCCGGGCACCAGTTTTGCGCTCGACGATGTCGTGACCTTGGGCGGGACGCTGGGTGCATTGAGCGGCAGCGGTCTGACCCGGACTGCGACCTTCACCGTGACGCCGGGCCAGGGCTTGGCCGACATCTCGGTGTCCGCCGGGCGCTACACCGACGCGGCAGGCAACGCCGGTGCGGCAGGTGCGAGCCTGCTGATCCAGCGCGACACGGTCGCGCCGACGCTGAGCATCACCAGCGACGTTGCGCTGCTCAGAAAGGGTGAGAAAGCGCTCATCACCTTCACGTTCAGCGAAGACCCGGGCTCAAGCTTCGGGTCGGCCGATGTCGTGGTCTTGGGTGGCACGCTGGGCGCGATCAGCGGCGCGGGGCTGACGCGCAAGGCGAGCTTCACGCCGACGCCTGGTCTGGCATCAGCCCAGGCCAGCATCACGGTCGCGGCCGGGCTCTACGCCGATGCGGCGGGCAACGCAGGCGCTGCAGGCAGCACGCCGAAGCTGCTCATCGCCACGGTGGCGCCGACGCTGCTCATCACCAGCAGCCAAGCGGCGGTCAAGATCGGTGAGACCGCGGTCATCAGCTTTGCCTTCAGCGCCGACCCGGGGCTGAGCTTTGTCGCTGGCGATGTGGTGACCACGGGCGGCAAGCTCGGGCCGATCAGCGGCAGCGGCTTGACCCGCAGCGCGGTCTTCACGCCGGCGTCCGAGCTTGCCGGTGGCGGCGCGAGCATTGCAGTAGCCGCTGGGCGCTACACCGATGCCGCGGGCAACGCCGGCATCGCAGGCAACACGCTTGAGATCGGCATCAACGCCGCCGGTCCCAAGCCGCTGTCGGCCATGCGAAGCATTGCCGCGCTGAGCCTGGCGACACCCGCCGATGTGACGACAGTCGCCGCGGCGTCGCGCCAGGCCAGCGCCTTCGGGGGCCTTGGGCTGCAAGCGGTTCAGCCATCGACGCTCGTGCTGGGCCGATGGGGCGGCAACCTGCCGGACCTGATGAACCAGTTCCATCAGGCTTCGACCGATCAGCACGAACCCGCGCAGCTGGACGCACGACCGGGCGCAAATGCCAGGCCGACCGACAGCGCATCGACCTGGGTCAGCGACGACCAGTCCGAGGCGGCGGTTGGCGCGACGGCCTGGGCAAGCGGCCCGGCGCGCGAAGCGGGTCAAACCACAGGTCTGGGTTCGCGGCTCAAGTCCTGGGTCGGTCGCGTCGAGCGTTGGCTCGACTCGCAGATGTTGCCCAGCGCAGACCCGCCGGCAGCGCAGCCGTGGGACCGGCAAGAAGCGCCTGTGCGCAAGGACGAGAGGTCGAGCTGAGTCTGGCCGGTGGCACGGCCGCAAGCCCGCCACCGGCCTGGTTCAGTCCTGGATCTGCATGCGGCTCATGCTTGCTTCGGGCGCGCCAACATGGCGTTCGCTTTCTCCTGAATTGCCCGACAGCGCTCCAGCAGGGCTTCGAAGGGTTCAGCGTCATCGAAAAACAATCCGTCGTCGACCATGTGTTGATAGTCAGCCGCCAATTTTGCTAACGCGCTGTCATCAGGTACAAGCTGGAGTCCCCCCGCGACGGCAGCGTGGTAGTCGACGACTTCACCTTGGGTGTTCTTTTCTGCAAAGAAGACGCTCTTGTGTTCGGCAACCGCGCTGGCGAGGGTCTTGTCCGCAATCGCTGCGTCGGCAAAGCCGGCGGCATCCAGTCTCGTCACGTCGTGCCAGTGACGGGCGAATCGGTCACCGCCTCTGAACTCGCCTTGTGCGCAGTAGACGTGAATCGCCGTGGCTTTCTCCCAGAAGGTGCGCTCGGGACGCAGCACCTGGGGTGTTGCAACGGGGAATTCCACGCCCCGCAGATGCTCGGCCGCATCGCATCGGACAGTGCGGAGTTCGCTGGGCTCACCGGTCGAGCGCGCGCCGAACTCCAGCATCACTGCGGGCGCGACATAGCCTGTACCAGTGCTCAGAGGTGTGTAGTCGATGTAGACCTTTTCGCCCGCGGCCCGTACCGTTGCCGGCAGACCGTGCTGTTCAAGGTCATGCTTGAGACGAGGTGCGATCTCGGCGGCGACCCAGCCGGACAGGCGCGCCTGAATTTCCTTGCGCCATTTTTTCTCCTGGCTCTTGCTGGTCGGCAGTGGCGTGCCCGCGTTGCCGACCAAATCGCCAGCGATAGCGCGGATATCGTAGGTCAGGTCCACGTCTTCGGAGAAGCGCCGGATCACACGGTAGGCTTTCGACAAGGATGTGCCGCCCTTGAAAACCAGGTGGTCAGCGTAAGGGCCGGCAAAAAGGTGGCGCAGCGACCAGACGACCCAGAGATCTTTTTCCAGCAGATGGGGCAACACGCCCGACTTGTCGGCTGCGACGTTGAGCGCATCCAGGCGTTCGGCGGCAGAGAGTTGGAAAAACTCAGCCATGGGTCACGAGTGCGCTGACCTCCTGGGCCAGCCATGTGGGAAGGCGCGGTCGCGCCGACGCGACTTCCTTCAGTTGGGACGCCGGCAGTTTGGTCCGAAGTTTTTCAATGGCTTCACGGGCCTTCTCCGGCCCTAGCCAAGCCAATGCCCGCACCACCTCGCCTGCAGCACGCCCGGGAAAGATCAGCTGCCAAATTGGGGCGTGCCGAAACTCGACCATCTGTGCACCCAACTTCAAGCGACGACTGGGGCCGGACGTGAGATAGACCGCCCTCATCGGTACCTGCGTGGTCAGGCCCAGCGCATTGGCGGCGGCGGCACCGTGCGACACGATGATTTCTCCACGCTGATTCGCAAGGCCCTCGACCATCTTGACGGCCGATGGTGCGCGCATGCCATAGCGGCTTTCGACGGGCAGCACATAGATCCCGCGGCCGGCGCGCAGCAGGGTTCCGCGCTGCACCAGGCGGGAGAGCACTTGATCTACGGCTGCGCGGCCGCCCAGATGCAGCAGTTCCTTGGCGACCAAAGGTGTCCCTTCGGGTAGGCCGGCGCTGTGTTGCAGGACTTGTTGGGCAAGGGTTTGCATCGCAATAGTTCCAATCTGTCAGAAGCATAGCGCTACTTCTGACAGTATTCAAGCTGGAGGGACGCGCTGGACGACATCCCGCCGAGCCATGGCGTCTGGGTTCGCGGCTCAAGTCCTGGGTCGCGTTGATCGCTGGCTGGACTCGCAGATGCTGCCGAATGCAGACCCGGCACCGGCCTCGTCATTCGCTGCGCCCGGGCCAGGGTCGGCGGCACTTTGTCATGGCTTCTATACTGAAAGGTCGGTTGCCTTGCTGCAACGACGACGAACACCATCGCGCCTCCCATGCAACCCGTGATCCACAGCCTGCTCGAGACCGACCTCTACAAGTTCACGATGTGGCAGGCGATGCTGCACCGGCATCCGCAGACACAGGCCGAGTACATCTTCATTTGCCGCAATGCGCACGACTACCCGTTGACGCATTTGATCGCCGAGATCAACGAGCAGATCGACCATCTGTGCACGCTGCGATTTCTGCCTGATGAACTGGCCTACCTGCGCGGGCTTCGGTTCATCAAGAGCGATTTCGTCGATTTCCTGCGCATCTTCCAGTTCCAACGCGATTTCATCGAGGTTCGCGACAACGCGGGCACTTTGGAGATCGTCGCGCGCGGCCCGCAAGTTCATGTGATGGCTTTCGAGATCCATGTGCTGGCGATCGTCAACGAGCTCTACTTCCGCCGCTTCGACCAGGCCGAGGCGCTGGCCGAAGGGCGACGCAGGCTGGCCGAGAAGCTGCAGATGCTGCGCGATTTTCGCCACGAACCCGCGCGCCGTAACGCTTTCGAGTTCTTCGATTTCGGCGTGCGCCGACGGTTCTCTGGCGCCTGGCACCGCGAGGTGGTCAGCACGCTGGCGCGAGAAGTGCCCGAGTACTTTCGCGGCACCTCTTGCGTGCTGCTGGCGCGCGACCTGGGGCTGGTGCCGATCGGCACGATGGCGCATGAGTTTTTGCAGACCTACCAGGCGCTGGGCGTTCGGCTGCGCGACTTCCAGAAAGCTGCGCTCGAAGCCTGGGTCCAGGAGTACCGCGGCGACCTGGGTGTCGCGCTGACCGATGTGGTCGGCATGGACGCATTCCTGGCCGATTTCGACCTCTACTTCACCAAGCTGTTCGACGGCTTGCGCCACGATTCGGGCGACCCGGTGGTCTGGGGCGAGAAGGCGCTGGCGCATTACGCCAAGCTGCGCATCGACACCCACACCAAGCGGTTGGTGTTCTCGGACGGGCTGAACCTGCCCAAGTCTTTCGAGCTGTACCGCCACTTCGCCGACCGCACCCAGCTCGGTTTTGGCATCGGCACCAACCTGACCAACGACATGGGCTTGCACACGCTGCACATCGTGATGAAGCTGACGCACTGCAACGGCCAACCGGTGGCCAAGCTGTCGGACTCACCCGGCAAGATCCTGTGCGACGACCAGACCTTTCTGGCCTATCTGCGGCAGGTCTTCAAGGTGGCGCCGCTGCCCTGAGGTCGGGGTTGGCGCGGCGCTGACATAGCAGCGCGGCCGCGGGCAATTTTGCGTTTTCCCCGGGCTGCCACATGCCTGACTTGACGGCGCGTCGACAATGGCGTTCATGACTTCATTGACCGTGATTCGCCATGGCGAAACCGACTGGAACCGCCAGCATCGCTTCCAGGGCCAGATCGACGTGCCGCTCAACGCGCTCGGGTTTGAGCAGGCGCGCCGAATGGGCCAGCGGCTGGCTGACGAGAGCTTCGACCTGATCGTCGTCAGTGACCTGCTGCGAACGCGACAGACCGCGCAGGCGCTGGCCGATGCCCAGCGCGGCGGACTGGCGATGCAGGTCGAGCCCTTGTGGCGCGAGCAGGGGTTTGGCCTGCTCGAAGGCTTGGACGTGCCCACGATCCGCAGCCAACACGCCGAACTGTGGGCGCAGTGGCAGCGCCACGACGCCGATTACGCGCTGCCACAAGGCGGCGAGAGCAACCGGGTTTTCTACGCCCGGGTGATGCAGGCGCTGCAGGCGCTGCTGGCTGCGCACGCCGGCGCCAGCGTCGCGCTCGTCACGCACGGCGGTGTGCTCGACATGCTGTGGCGCAGCGCGCTGGCCTTGTCGCTGAGTGGGCCGCGCGAATGCGAGATCCCCAACACCGGGATCAACCGGCTGCGTTGGTCCGAGGGCCGGTTGCTGATCGTGGATTGGGCCGACGCCAGCCACCTCGAAGGCCTGCCGCCGCAGCCCAGCACGGTGCAGACCCGGCTGCCGCCGACGGCTTGAGCGTCGAGCTGCCAGCGTGCGGCGCTTGCGGATTCATACCTGATAAAGCATACTTTTCAGGTAGACATAGGAGGTATGCCGTGGCATCAATGGACATCACTTTGGCTGAGCGCGGGCAGATCGTGATTCCCAAAGCGGCGCGCGACGCGATCGGCATCAAGCCTGGCGCCCGCCTGCGCTTGCGCATCGACGGCGGCCGACTGGTGATCGAGAAAATCGTCCAACTCGATTTGAGTCCATGGGTGGGGCAGGCCGTGGATGATGGTTTGACCAGTGAACAGGCTTTGACCGAGTTGCGCGGCCGGCCGGTGCCGTGGCGCGCGCCTGAGCCTGCGCCGGCCAAGGCCGCGCCAGCCAAGCGCAGAGCGCGTCGAGTGTGAGGACTGCGGTCGACTCCAGCGTGCTGTTTGACATTGTCAAGGGCGTGCCAGGCGCAGCGGCCGCACAGACTGCGCTTGAGGCCGCATTGGCGCAGGGCAGCCTGTGCGTTTGCGCGGTGGTGGTGGCCGAGCTGGGCCGCTACTTTGTCGACGAACAGGACTTGCGCGAGTTTCTGGCCGCCTGCCAGATCGAGCACGACCCGATGTCCATGGACACCGCGCTGGAGGCGGCGCGCATCATGCGGGGCTATGCCCGCAACAAGGGGCCGCGCGAGCGCACTGCGCCGGATTTCCTGATCGTCGCCCACGCGATGACGCAGGCCGATGCCCTGCTGAGCACCGACGCAGGCTTTTTCGACACTACTTCGCGGGTTTGAAGGTGGTCACCCCTTGACGGCGCCGGTCGGCGCCGGTCGGCCCCAATCGGCCCCGAGCGATCAGCCCCAGCTCAGCGCTGCCAAGTCGTTGGCGAAGATCGGCATCTCGCGCCACAAGCCCTTGAGCCTGGCGTTGGCCACGGTGATCCAGGTCGGCTGGTAGAGGTAGGCAGCGACCGCATCGTCAGCCACCAGGCGCTGCGCCTCACCCATCAGCTTCAAACGCGTCGGGGTGTCGGCGGTGGCGTTGATCTTGGCCCACAGCGCGTTGAACTTCGGCGACTCGTAGTTCCAGTAATAGCCCGGCCGGGCGAAGTTACCGAAGTCCAGTGGCTCGACATGGCTGATGATCGTCAGGTCGTAGGCCTTCTGGCCGTACACGTTCGAGAGCCACTGCGCCCATTCGACGCTTTCTTGCTTGGCGACGATGCCCACCTTGGCCAGCATCGCGGCGATCACCTCGCCGCCCTGGCGCGCGTAAGGCGTGGGCGGCAGCTTCAGGCTGAGTTCGAGCGGCGTCGTGATGCCGGCTTCCTTGAGCAGCGCCCGGGCTTTGTCGGGGTTGTAGGCGTTGACAGCGGTCAGGTCGACATAGCCCGGGGCGCCGGGCACGTAGAAGCTGCCGATCGGTTTGCCAAAGCCTTCGGCCACACCGTCGATGACTTGCTGGCGGTCAATGGCACAAGCGATCGCTCGGCGCACCCGCACGTCGTCTAGCGGACGCTTCTTGTTGTTGATCGCGACGATGGTCTTGGCGCGCGAGCCACCGACCAGCACCTGGAAGCGTTTGTCGGCGCGCAACTGTGTCAGTGACCTGGCCGCCGAGACGCGCGGGAACATGTCCACATCACCGGCCATCAGCGCGGCGACCTGGGCCGACGCGTCGCTGATGAAGCGCAGCGTGACGCGGCGCAGCGCGACGGCCTTGGCGTCGCGGTAGCCGTCCCAGCGCGCGAGCACGATGGCGCTGCCCTTGGCCCAGCTCTCGAGCTTGAACGGACCTGTGCCCACCGGCTGGGTGTTGTTGGTCGCCGCGCTCTTGGGCTCGACGATCACTGCGGTGGCCTGGCCGATCTGGAACAGGAAATCGGGGTTGGTGTTCTTCAGCGTGATCACCAGCGTCAAGTCGTCGGTGGCGCTGAGGTTGACGATGTTGCTGAACACCGCTTTGTCCTTGTTCGGGCTGTCGGCAGCAGCAGCGCGCTCGAACGAGAACTTCACCGCCGCGGCGTTGCAGGGCTCGCCGTTGTGGAACTTCAGGCCCGGTCTGAGGTGGAAAGCCCAGGTCTTGTTGTCGGGTGTGACGGTCCAGCGCTGGGCCAGCAGCGGGGAGATGGTCGAGTCAGCGCCGATCTTGGTCAGTGTCTCGAACAGGTTGTAGTGCACCACCTCACCGATCGCTGCGGCCGCGCCGGCGGTCGGGTCCAGGCCGGGCGGCTCCAGCGTCATCGCCAGCACCAGCGTGTCTTTCTTGGTCTGGGCAACGGCGTCCAGGCTTGCGGCCAGGCCGGCGGCCAGTGGCAGGCCCATGGCCAGGTTGATGGCGGTGCGGCGGCGAATCATCAGCGGGCTCCAGAGCGGATCGGATCAGTCGGTGTCGATGGTAACGGCCTGAACACCGGGCTCAACACCGGCCCCAACAACGGCCTTAACAGGGCCGCGATGGGTGGCAGCTTGACGGCGCTCAGATCGCATTGCCGATCGCGTCGCGCCGGATCAGGTCGTCGCGCCAGGTGACGGCAAGCGCCAGCGTCAACACCAGGCCTGTGAACACCAGCGTCAGCGCCGTCGCCAGGTAGCCGACCTTGGGGATCATCGCGCCGGCGAGCAACAGGCCCAAGGGCAGCGGGTAGATCGCCAGCATCCGCACGCCCATGATGCGGCCGCGAAAGCGTTGCTCAGCCGTGCGCAGCAAGATGATCGACAGCGTGATCATGCTCAGGCTTTGGCAGGCGCCTGCGAGCATCAGCATGCCCATCGCGACCGGCAGGCTGGTCGAGAGCGCGAAACCGACCAGACTCAGGTGCCAGGCGGCGCAGGTTGCGATCATGGTCCGTGCCGGCCGCACTTTCGCGCCGAACAGGCTCAGGCTCATCGAGCCGATGAAGGCACCGACCGCGAAGCTCGCCACCAGCCAGCCCAGACCGCGCTGGTCGACGTGGAAGACATCGCGTGCGATGTACGGCATCAAGCCGGTGGTCAACGGAAATGCTGTCAGGTTCACCAGCGCGGCCAGGCTCATCACGGCACGCAGCCGCGGCGTTCGCCAGACATAGCCCAGGCCTTCCTTGAGGTCTCGCCAAGGCGATGGACGCTCTTTTTGATCGGTAGGCAATGAAGGTGAGCCGGGGCGGCCGTCCGTCAGCAGCGTCAGCAGCGCGCCGGTCAGGTAAATGGTGCTGATCGCGATGTAGGCCGGCCCCATGCCGAAGGTCGCCATGAAGCCCGCGCCGGCCAGCGCGCCACCGACGCGGGCCGAATCATGCGTCGTTCTCGAAACGCCCATTGCCGCGACCAGATGGACAGCCGGCACGGTGGCGCCGACCAGCGCGCTGCGCAGACCGATGTCCGATGGCCTGACCAGGCCCGACATCGCAGCGACGACGAGCACCAGCATCGGGTCGAGCTGTCGAGTCAGCGCGAGGAACAGGATGACGCAGGCGAACAGCGTGTACCACAAGCGCATCGCGGCCAGCACGTTGCGCAGCCCCAGCCGGTCGCCGAGCACGCCGAGCAAAGGCGAGACCAAGGTGCCGACGAACAGCAGTGAGCCGAAGACTGTCAGCAGCACCACCGATCCGGTCTCGGTCAGCACGTACCAGCCCAGGATCAGCGTCTCCATCTCGAGCGCCCAGGCCGTGCAGAGGTCAGCCGGCCACTGGAAACGGAAGCTGCGGGTGCGAAACGCCGCCAGCGCGGCAACCCCGCTCATGTCGCTTCAGGGCTTGTCATCAGGCAGCCCTCGCTGTGGGCTTGGCCTCGATGATGCGGAAACTGGCCTGGCCCAACGCGACGGCTGTCCCGTTGGCGTCCTTGATCTCGGCTCGAATGAACACCGTGCGTCCGGCCCGGTGCGTCGTCGTGGCCTGGCAATGGAAGGGGCCCTGTCTTGCCGGCGCTGGGTATTGGATGCTGCAGTCGACCGTCGCGCAGCCGCGACCGGCTTCGGCCAGCGACAACACCGCGAAGGCCATGGTCGTGTCGATCACCGTGAACAGGATGCCGCCGTGCGGCTGTCCCGCGGACGGCCAGCACACCTGCGCTTGGGGTGTCAGGGTCGATCGCGCGCAGCCTGCTGCGGCTTCGTGGAGCTCAATGCCAATGGTCGCGTACAGCGGGTTGGCGTTGAGTTGGGTGATTTGTTCGGCGGAGAGGTCCAAGTTGAATGTTCCGGTTTGGCGAGGGGAGCTTCGGCCTGAGATCAGCGAAGGCGAGGGTTTGGTCTTTGCAGGACTTGCCAGGCCAGGCACTGCTGCACAAACCCGGCGATGTCAAACTGACTGTCCAGCGCCAGCGCGGCGTCCAGCGCGTCGCCCAGCGTCGCGCCTGCGGCCAGCGCGGCCAGCCAGTGATATTGGGCTTCAGCCAAGACCTCGACCTGCGCTTGCCACGCCGGTCGGCAGACCAGCACATGGCAGGTTTGGCCCGGCGATGCGGTGAACTCAATCGTCTCATCTTGCGGGTGCGATTGCTCTGGCGGGGGCGATTGCTCTGGCGGGTGCGATTGCCACAGCGCTGCAAGCGCCCAGCGTGAAGTCAGCAGCGTGCAGGCCGGATGCAGTGAAAACGAGGTTTGACCCAGGCCGTCAGGCGTCAATCCGCTCAGGTCTTGGGCTGAAAAGCCCGACCCATCGGCCGCGTACAGCGCGCGATGGACGGCCCACTCCAGGTTGGCCAGGTCCGGAAGATGAGCTTGGTCGGCCAATGACGGGAAGGTCGCGAGGAAACTCGCCAACCCGGCACCGAACTCGTTGAGGTCGCCACTGGTCGATGGCTGGGCTTGGCCGAAGGCCTGGGCCAGCCCGTCAAAGACTTGGTCGCCGACCAGGCGCTGCAGCACCGGGAAAGCGGCCGCCAGTATCTTGTGGGTCGTGCCCAGCAGATGGCCGCGATAGCGGGCAAAACGCGAGGCAGCGCTGCGGCCGCGGAAAGCCTTGGGCAGTTGCTGGCCCGACAAGGCGCTTGCAAAGTCTTGCTGGAGTCGGGTCAGCGTGGGTGCCGGCGCCGCGATGGCCGTGCCGCGTTCGCGCACGCCGGTCTGTGACACGCCGACCCCCTCCGCGCGGGCCTGGGTCAGAGCCGATTCGGCGGGGCAGGCGTTTCGCATCATCGCGCGGGCGATGGCGGCTTCGGCCAGCAGCAGCTCCAGCGCGGGAATGTCGGTGTCCCATTCGATCAGCGTGGGCACCGGCCCTAACCGTTGCAGCGCGTACTGGTAGAGCTGCCAGACCGGCTCGGCGACCACATCACCATGGTGGTCCACCACCGCGTCGGGTGTGACCAAGTGGCCTGCCAAGTGGATTTCAAGCACCTGATGCGCCGCCACGGTGTCGATCGCCTGCAGCGCCGACTCCTGGTGGTTGCACTGGTTCACATACAGGTTGTTGACGTCCAGCAGGATGCCGCAGCCCGTGCGCTGCGCGACTTCGGACAAGAACTCGGCTTCGCTCATCGCGTCGGCGCGGTAGCGGAGATAGGTCGAGACGTTCTCCAAAAGGATGGTTTGTTGGACCGCATCCTGTACCTGGTGGACCCGCTGGCAAACCAGCTCGAGCGCGGGTCGCGACAGCGGCAGCGGTAGCAGGTCGTTGAGGTGCCGGTCTGCCACTGCGCCCCAGCACAGGTGCTCGGACACCAGCGCAGGCTCTAGTGCCCTGACCAACTGCGCGACGCGCTGTAGGTGCGCCGGGCTGAAGCCCTGCGCTGAGCCGATGCCCATGCCAACGCCGTGCAGGCTGATGGGATAGCGTTGTCGCAACTCGAACAACACATGGCGGTCCACGCCGCCTGCCTGCAAATAGTTCTCGGTGTGGACTTCGAGCCAGTCGACCGCAACTTGCTGCTGCATGAACTCGCGATAGTGGCGTGCTCTCAGTCCAATCCCAACGCCCTGCAGTTGGGCCGCGCTCGCAGGCATCGGGAGCCGCCAGCGCTACTTCGTTTTCTTCTTCTTGGCTTCCTCGGCAGTCATGCCACCTGACTGTTTACAAGTGCCTTTGGCCACGTACGTCCAATCGTTGGCACCCTTGTCGGATGTGGCCTGTCCGGCGCAGGAGTGCGAGCCGTTCAAAGAGGCGCAATCGTTTTGCCCAGCCTTGGCGATGCCGTAGCATTTTTCTTTGGCCGCGTCGGCGCCAACGGCGGGCGCAGCGACCAGCGCGGTCAATGCTGCGGCGAGCAGGATCTGTCGTTTGTCCAAGTGAAGTCTCCTGAAAAAAGCGGGCGGGCGGTCTATGCCGGTGGCCAGCTCAAGGCACTGACGGCAGGACGATTGTATTTCGGCGTCTCTGACGGATTTTTTGACAGACACCACCCTGTCGATCCGACCCGATCAGTGCAAACCCTTGTGGACAAAGGCATTTTGCAAAGTGGCATGAAAGCTGCTGAATGGTCGCGGCTGCGCTATCTCGATTCGATGCGCCCGGGCCCTGCTGCCGCGCCGCCAGCATTGGGGGAGGCGCGCCTATGGCAGCACTGCCAACAAGGAAACTGCGATGAAGTACTTCAGGAAGTCAATCCTTGCCACCGCTTTGTCGGCTGCATTTTTGTCGGTGCACGGTGTTGCCCAGGCAGACGACAGCAGTCCCCAGAGCATCCCACAGGACACAGGGTCCATTCTTGCTGCCGCGTTATCGACTGTGTTGTCGGCGATAGATGGGGTCGCCAAGTCAGCCAACGACCAGAACAAGGACACGGCGGACGGGTCTCAAGGCAAGGGCGACAACAAGCCCAGCGTGCCCGACAAAGGCAACACCGATAGCTCCGGTGACACCCCCGGCGACAAAGGCGATGAAAAAGGTGGCGACAAAGGTGGCGACAAAGGCGGCGACACCAACCAGGTCAACACCGTCCCCGAGCCCGACAGCTTGGCGTTGGTGGCGCTTGCTTTGGTGGGACTGGCTGCCTTGCCCAGGCGCAAGCCGGCGTAGCAACAAGGCGACGATTCGAGCGATTGAACCGCTTCTGGTCGGTGGTGGTCCGACAGCGCGATGCTCAATCGAATTTCGCGCCAGATTCCTTCACGACCTTGGCCCAGCGCGTCTTCTCGTCGCGGATGAAGGCGCCGAAGTCGGCGGGCGAACCAGGCCTGGCCGCCGATGTCAGCCGCTGCGCGGCACCCGCCCGACCAGCGGGTAGGCCGGGTCGTTGTAGCCCGGCGTCGAGGCGTGGCCGGCGCTGACCAGGCCGCTGACGAAAGCCTCGTCCTCGGCGCTGAACTCCATGTTGATCGTATCGAGGTAGTCCTGCCACTGCGCCAATGTCCGGGGTCCGCCGATCAAGCCGTTGACCAGCCGGTTGTTCCAGGCCCAGCCCAGCGCCAGCTGGGTCGGCGTCAAGCCGCGCGATCGGGCGTGGTCGGCCATGCGCTGAGCCAACGCGAGCGATTCTGGGCGGAACTCGGTCTGCAGGATGCGGGTGTCCTGGCGTGCGGCGCGCGACCCCGAGGGCGGCGCCGCGTCGCTGCGGTACTTGCCGCTGAGTACACCGCGCGCCAGCGGGCTGTAGACGACCACGCCGACCCCGTAATGCGCGCAGCAGGGCAGCAGCTCGGTCTCGATCTGGCGCGACATCGCGTTGTAAGGCGGCTGGCAGGCGACCGGCGGGGCGATGCCCATCGACCGGCACATCTCGACCACTCTTGCGACGTTCCAGGCCCGGAAGTTGGAGACGCCGAAGTGGTGCACCTTGCCGCTGTCGATCAGGTGGGCGATCGCGCCCAACGTCTCCTCTAGCGGCGTGCTGGCGTCTTCGCGGTGCAGGTACAGCAGGTCGATCCAGTCGGTGTTCAGGCGCAGCAGGCTGGCGTCGACGGCCTGCAGCATGTGGCGGCGCGACAGGCCGCGCTGGTTCGGTCCGGGTCCGACCGGGTTGGCCAGCTTGGTCGCGAGCACCCAGTGCTCGCGCTTGGCCGCAATCAGCCTGCCGGTGATGCGTTCAGACTCACCGCCCGCGTACACATTGGCCGTGTCGATCGCGTTCAGCCCGGCATCGATCGACGCGGCGACGATGTTTGCGGCTTCGGCCTCGTCGGTCTGGTCGCCGAACATCATCGCGCCCAGCCAGAGCTTGGAGACCTTCAGGCCGCTGGCGCCCAGAGCTTGGTATTGCGGTTTGGGTGGAGTCATGGTTTGTCCTGTGAGGCGGGTCCGTCGATTGTCAAGCAATGCGCGGCCGGCTTCGGCCGGCCTTGGGGAGGTCAATAGCTCATCGGCAAGGCCAGGCCCATCGCGATGAACAGGCCGCCGCAGCTGCGGTTGAAGGTCTTGCCCAATCGAGCCAGCAGTGGACTGATGCGTTGTGCCAGGCTGGCCAGCAAGTACTCGAAAGCGAACTCGACCAGCACGAAAGTGCTGGCCATCACGATGAACTGGACCACCAGGTCACGTGCTGGGTCGATGAATTGGGGCAGGAAGGCGCCGTAGAACAGCAGCGCTTTCGGGTTGGACAGCGCTGTCAGCAGACCCTGGCGGAACATTTCCCGGCCCCGCGCAGCGGGTCTTGACGTGTCGGTTTGCAGCTGGATTTTCGGCGCGCGCCAAAGCTGTATGCCCAGCCACACCAGGTAGGCGCCACCCAGCAGCTTGAGCCATGTCAGCGCGGCCGCGGAAGCCTTCAGCAGCGCGCCGATGCCCAGCATCGACAGCGCGATCAACGCGGCGAATCCCAGCGCGCCGCCGCTGACGGTGAACAAGGTCTTGCGCGGGCCGTGCAGCACGCCGTGGGTCAGCACCAGCAAGCTGTTCGGGCCGGGTGTCAGCGACAGTCCCAGCGCGGCGACCAGGTAGAGCAACCAGGTGTGGAGGGCCATCAGTTTCGTGTTCGCCGCTTGCGCAAAGCGGCAGTCTACGTCTGCGGCAGATCGCCGTGGCGATCTGCCGGGCCCGTCAGTGCTTCAGCCGAACTTGCCGGTGTCTACCCACTCGGCCTTGATCAGCGACCACCAGTCGACCGCCAGCCCCTTGAGCACGTAGTCGTAGGGCAGCCAGCCGTAGCCGGCGTCGCCCCAGCCGGTGCCCCAGGAATTGCGGATCAGCAAGGCACCCGTGGTCGGCGCCGAGCCCGCGTTGCTGTTCCTGATCACCAGGCTGTCGTTGTAGCCTGCCACGTCCACCGCATGACCCCCCACCACCCTGTCGACGGCCGTCGGGAACGGGATCGCCCCTTTGTTGGCCGCGTTGGCTTGGGTGTAGGAGTTGTAAACCGTGAAGCCGAAGAACGACGGCAGA
Organism: Aquabacterium sp.; assembly: GCA_044377715.1. Classification (GTDB taxonomy): domain Bacteria; phylum Pseudomonadota; class Gammaproteobacteria; order Burkholderiales; family Burkholderiaceae_C; genus Pseudaquabacterium. The sequence goes on along the minus strand of JBILYN010000009.1, from coordinate 1,812 downwards.
CCGGCTGACAGATTGGTCTTGATCGCGTTGAGCAGCGCCGCCTTGCTGGTGCCGGAGGGGTCGAGCCGGTAGTACTTGACAGCCTGGTAGTTGCTGCCGAACGAGTACAGAAAAGCCGAGGGCTCGGCGTCGAAATTGGCCACCACATAAGGCCAGTACTCCTCGGGCGGTACGCCGAACAAGGCCAAGGCTTCCATCGTGCTGCGCAGGTAGGCGCCTGTGTCGCCGGTCCATTTCAGCAGGTTGCGTGTGGCTTTGTAGAGAAACAGCCGCGAGCCGTCGATGTGCTTGCCGAAGGCCCGGCGCTCGCAGTACTCGAGCAGGCCAAGCCCGGCATTTGCGGTGCACGAGCCCAGGTTGAGCTGGTTCTCGATCGGCGAGAACCAGGCCCGCAGGTCGACGCTGGGCGCCAACTCGGCCGGTCCCACCCTGGCGCCTGCACCCTTGAGCTTGCCCAGCAAGGGTTTGACGGCATGGTGGTCTGGGGTGTAGTCCCGGATGCTGGGCAAATCGCGCAACCAGCCCAGTCTCGGGGCGGAAGAGGTGTCGGACATTTGAATTTCCTTGAGGGTTTGAAGCACTGACCATTGATGGTCGGCGTGCTGCGCCGGCCCGGCACTGGCCGGTGTGGCAGGCTCGGTCGCGGCGCCAATGCATTCAAACCGGCAAGTCCTCCAGCAGGGTGTCTTCAGGACCCAAGAACTTGGGGGGCCTGGCCAGCGCCAGACCTGAAAACCTGCTGCGCTTGCGCAACGGCAACGGGGGCTCCGATGCCGGCGCGAATTTCAGCTGGGCGCGATGGCGTAGGCCTCGATCGACACCAGGCAGGTGTGGGCCGAACAACCCTGGCCGAACTGCGAGCTGCCTTTGTCCAGCGTGAGCACGTTCGGATTGCCAGCCCGGTCGAGTGCTTGATCGGCGTCGTCTGCAGGGTCGTACCAGGCGCCAGTGGGCAGCATCACGACGCCTGGGCGCACCAGGTCGACCACCGATGCGCTGGCCAGGCATTGGCCGCGCGCGTTCCACAAGCGGATGACCTGCCCGTCGCGCAGGCCGAGTCGCGCTGCGTCTTCCGGGTGGATCAGCGCTTGTTCGCGCCCATCGCGTTTGCTGGCCTGGCTCGCCGGTGCGTCGTCGAGCTGGCTGTGCAGCTTGTGTTGCGGTTGGCGCGAGACCAGGTGCAGCTGCTGCGCTGCCGACGCCGACCCCAGCCATTCGGCCGGCTCGATCCAGGCCGGGTGGGCTGGGCAGTCCGCGAGGTCGAGCGCGGCCAGCTTAGGGCTGTGCAGCACGATGCGCCCGCTCTCGGTCAGCAAGGGGTGCGCGACCGGGTCGGCGCGGAAGTCCGACAGAAAGCTGTGCTGGGACAGCGTCGGCACTTCGGCCGAGCCCTGGGCCCAGAACGCGTCGAACTCGGGCATCGCGTGGTCGAAGCGCCGGGCGGCGTCGTCGCGGGTTCGCTGGTACAACTCGGCGATCCACGCCATCTCGTCGCGCCCTTCGGTGAAATCGGCCATCACGCCGAGCCGATCGGCGATGCCGCGGAAGATGGCGTGGTCGGACAGCGATTGCCCCAGCGGCGCTATCGCTTGCTGCATTGCGATCAAGTGGCCGGACCTGCGGTTGCCGGCGATGTCGTTGCGCTCGATCGACGTGCTCGCCGGCAGCACGATGTCGGCGCGGCGCGCCGTTGCGGTCCACATCGGGTCTTGCACGATGATCGTCTGCGGCCGCGTCCAGGCCCGCCGCAGCCGGTTCAGGTCCTGGTGGTGGTGGAAGGGGTTGCCGCCGGCCCAGTAGACCAGGCGGGTG
>JBILYN010000128.1:0-12203 GCA_044377715.1 Aquabacterium sp. | reverse complement strand
CCGAACCGTCTGGAGCGCCTGGTCGATGCCTTGCTCGCCGGGCTCGACACGCTGATCGGGCCGGGTGCGACCATCGATCTGGCCGCATTCTCGTTCGGCGCGCTGGTGGGTGCGGAACTCGCGCAGCGCAAGACGGTGCGAAGCATGGCGTTGCTCGGTGCGGGCGGGCATGGTGGGCCTAGGCGCATGAGCGAGAAGTTGCTCGATTGGCGCTTCGGACCGGCTGCGTCGCGCAGCGCGGCTTTGCGCCAGAACCTCGGCAGCTTCATGTTGCACGCGCCTGAAGCGGTCGATGCGATGGCGCTGGAGGTCTACCAGGCGCAGTGCCAAGCGACGCGTTTTCGCAGCAAGTCGATCTCGATGACTGGTGGGCTGCAGTCGCGCTTGGCGCGCTACGACGGCCGTTTGCTGCTGGTCTGGGGCGAGCACGATGTCACCGCGGTACCGCAAACCTTGGCGCCTGCGATCGCGGCGATTCGCAGCGGCTGGGAATGGCGATTGCTTGCCGGCGGCGGACATTGGGTGCAGTACGAATGCCACGAACCTGTCAACCAGCTCTTGGGGGACTGGTTCGAGTCTGAGGTTTGAGCTTGTTCGCCCTTGGCCAGGTGTCAACGGACGGGAACTGGTCAGCCGCGGGACTCTTCAAGGCTCTCTGACATGGCCGACGGTCTGGGCCAACAGCAACTGCTGGTCGGTCGTCAAACCCATCGCCTGCGACAGCGCGCTGCGGTCGAACCAGGCCCGAACGACGGTGGCCAGACCGGCTGAGGCGCAGTACAGGTAGGCGTTCTGCGCCATCGCGCCGGCGGCGGCGTGGGCATAGGCCTCGCGCTGGGCGGTGGGCACCAGTTTGGTCCGTGAGTGGTCGGCGACGTAGATCAGGTCGAGTGGTGCGTTGTCGACAAAGTCTTGGTAACCGGTGACGCGGCGAACGTCGCTGGCTTGCACCAGCGCCAGCGAATGAGAGTTCGGTTGGTACAGGTACAAACCTTGCGCCATGGCGGCATAGAGCAACACCTCCTGCGAGTTCATCGCGCTTGGCGCGGTGCGGCCGCCCAGCGCGGGGCGGTTGATGCCGCCAGCGGCCCAAAGCAGGTCGGACAGTCGCTGCGCGTGCAGTGCATCGGGCGAGAAATCGCGCTTCGACTCACGGCGCATCAGCGATTCCATCAGCGGCATCCCGCCTTGCTGGTTCGGCGCGACCAAGGCCAAGCGGGTCGACGCGTCGCCGACCGGTGGCTGGGGTTTGAGCTGGCCCATCAGGCCGAGGGCGAGCTTGGTCAGGGTGTTCATCTCGAGGTCCTTTGCAAGGGTTGCCAAGCTGCTGGCGTGGTTGGGATGTCTTGCGGCCGGGCTTGCAGCGCACCGAGCTGCAGAGGGCCGGCACCGCTGACCTGCCCTCATTCGGCGAAAGAGACCTCGACAGCCTAGACCGGCCCAGCCCCCTGCCGATTGCGGGCTGTCAAACGGCTGGGGTGGTGTGGCCCGAGGTGATCGGCGTGATGTCGGCGTGATGTCGGCGTGAGGCTGTCAGCCTGCGCGGCGCGGGCCTGCGCCCAGTTCGCTGCGCCGCCAGGACCGCCAGCGCACCTGCATTGCCTCCGACTACACTCGGGCCAATGACCGGTCTGCGCCGCCACCACCACCGATTCGCCCAATGGCTGACGCTGCTGGCGATGGTGCTCGCCACGCTGGCGCCTGGGGTTGCGCGGGCCTTGGCTTTTGCGCAAGGCGATGCATCGCCCTGGGACATGGTGTGCTCGACCGGCGTCAAGGCCACGGCTGATGCCCCTGCGGGCGGTGCGTCGGCTGCGGATGCGCAGGACAGTTGCTGCTTGTTGCGCTGTGATCTGCTGGCGCCGCCCTCATCAGTTGAGCTGGCTGTGCTCGGCTCGCTATTTGGCACGAGCGTGCCGCTGCTGTTCCTGCACGCGCCCGGGCCCTTGTTTGCCTGGATCGCCGCGCAACCCAGGGGTCCGCCCAAGGCGGTCTGAAGCTTTCTGCTTTGGGGCCGGCTCACTGCCGGCTGAAGATCCCCGCCCTGGCCGCTTATGGGCCCGCTGCGTGATGCAGTGCTCAGGGCCAGCTTGGCCGCAAGCCTGGCTGCTGCAACAAGAAAATCATGACAAATCCAATTTTCGAGCGCTCCGCTCTGGCGCTGGCTTGCCTGTGGATAGGCGGCGCGGTCGCCGCCACCGGCGACGATGCGCAATCCTCCTCCAATGTGGTGCTTGTCTCGGCGCACAAGGCCGTGCAGCCCGTGCGCCTGCCTGCCACGGTGGAGTCGGTCAGCGCGCAGCAGATCGACGAGAGCATCAACGCGGTGACGACCGCCGGCGTGTTGCAATACCTGCCCAGCGTCCATGTGCGCGAGCGCTACATCGGCGACCGCAACGCCATCCTGGTGATGCGCGTCAACAGTTCGGTGGCCAGCGCCCAGACCACGGTCTATGGCGACGGGATGCTGTTGTCGAATTTCCTCAACAACAGCTTCGCCACCGCGCCGCGCTGGGGCATGGTTTCGCCCGAGGAGATCGACCGTGTCGACGTGGTCTACGGGCCTTTCTCGGCGCTCTACCCGGGCAACTCCGCAGGCGGTGTGGTGCGGCTCATCACGCGTGAGCCGACGCGTTTCGAGGCCCATGTCAAGCTCGATGCTTTCAGCCAACGCTACCAGCAATACGGCAGCAACGAGCGCTTCGGCGGCGGCCATGCCAGCGCGGCCATCGGCAATGCCGTGCGCGACTGGACTTACTGGCTCGCGCTCGACCATCTGGACAACCGCAGCCAGCCACAGACCTTTGGCAACACCACCGCCAAGACTGGTGCCCCAGCGGTCGCCGGCAGCTTCACGGTTGTCAACAGTGCCGATGTCTACCGCGACATCGACACTGCGGGCAAGCCGCGAATCATCGTCAGCTCGACCGGCATCGACCACACGGTGCAGGACATGGGCAAGCTCAAGCTCGGCTACCGATTCTCACCAACCGTGCAGGCCAGCTACACGCTGGGCCTGTGGCGCAACGCGTCCGACGGCAGCGTTGACAGCTACCTGCGCGACGCGACGGGCGCCACCGTCTACAACGCCGGTTCGACGCTGGCCAACCCGTACAAATACCTGCGGATTGACGGCGCGGACTACACGGTGTCGGCCGCTGCGCCGAGCCGCGCCAGCAGCGAGCACTGGATGCAGGGGCTCACACTGAAGGCCAACACCGGCGCTTTCGACTGGGAGGCGGTGGCGAGCGTCTACGACCAGAAGAGCGATATCTCGCGCACCGCCACGCCGCGCAACGGCCTGGACTCGGGCCTGGGCAGCGTGCGCCCAGGCGGGCAGCTGACCATGGCCGACGGCACCGGCTGGACCAACCTCGACCTGCGCGGCCAGTGGCGCGCAGACCCGACCGCGGCTCACACCCTGAGCTTCGGCCTGCACCACGACCGCTACCGGCTCGCCTCGGTGACTTACGGCACTGCGGCTGCGCCCATCGCCGACTGGCAGACCAGCGAGACCGGCGTGCTCAGCACCAACTCTTACGGCAAGACCCAGACCGATGCGGTCTACCTGCAGGATGAATGGAAGTTTGCGCCGGCTTGGACCTTGGTCGCCGGCGGCCGTCAGGAGACTTGGAAGGCTTACGAAGGCAGCAATTTCAACGCGGCCAACACCGCGCCGAATCCGCTGAACCTGGTCTATGCCGACCGAAGTCAGTCGAACTTCTCGCCCAAGCTGCACCTGGCCTGGCAGGCCTCGGCTGTGCTGGCGCTGCGTGCATCAGTCGGCAAGGGTGTGCGTTACCCGACGGTGGCCGAGATGTTCCAGACTTTCAACGGTCCGACCGGCATCAAGACCAACGACCCGAATTTGAAGCCCGAGCAAGTGCTCTCATCAGAATGGGTGTTGCAGCGGCAATTCGACAACGCGATGTTGCGCGGCTCGTTCTTCACCGAGAACAAGCGCGACGCGCTGATCTCGCAGACCGATGTCACCGTCACACCCAATCTGTCGAGCATCCAGAACGTCGATCAAGTTCGCACCCGCGGCCTCGAGATCGCAGGGCAGGCCGCCCCTGTCGGTCTGCGTGGGCTCGAGATCAATGGCAGCCTGACCTACACGCATTCGCTGATCACCCGCAACAGCCGCAACCCCGGCCTGGAGGGCACGGTCCAGCCGCGCATCCCCGACTGGCGCGCCACGCTGGTGGGTACCTGGCATGCGACCGATGCGCTGTCGACCAGCCTGAGCTACCGCTTCAGCGGGCGCCAACACAATGCGTTGTACAACACCACGACCCGTCAATACAACGACGTCAACCCGGACGTCTACGGCGCGGTCAGCCACTACAGCGTCTTCGATGCCAAGATCGCTTACAAGATAACTCGTGAATGGAGCGGTTATTTGGGCGTCAACAACCTTGGCAATTTCAAGTACTTCGTCAATCCGAACCCTTACCCGCAGCGCACCTTGTTCGCGGGCCTGAAGTACGACCTTTGACAAGGGTCTGACCATGAACCACGCCATGACTGTGTTCAAAGGGATGCTGGCGCTAGCGGTGCTGCTGGCCGGGCCGGCGCTGGCCCAACACGACCATGGTGGCAAAAAACGACCGCCGCCGCTGGCCATCGGCGCCGCGTTCTCGCCCTCGGGCGAGTTATGGGTCGTCGGTCTGGACGCGAAGCTCGAGCTCTTCGTCCAGACCAGCGCCGACGAGGGTCGCCAATGGTCGGCGCCTCGCGCGCTCGACACCGGTGGCGACAAGCCGGTGGCTGACGGCGAGAACCGGCCCAAGCTCGCTTTCGGCCCAACAGGCCAGGCGGTGATCAGCTACACCGTGGCACTGGCCAGGCCCTACACGGGTCAGATCCGGATGCTGCGCTCGGACGATGGCGGGCGCAGCTTCTCGCCGCCTTTCACCGTGCACCAGGACCGCCAGATCATCACTCATCGCTTCGAGTCGCTGGCCTTCGATGGCCAGGGCACGCTGCACACACTGTGGGTCGACAAACGCGATGCCGCTGCCGCTGCCGCTGCGTTGCCCCAGGCTTCGGCCGCCGCGTCGGGTACATCTAAGGATTTACGTAGACCGCGGGTCAAGACTGGCTACCTCGGCGCGGCGATCTACCGCAACGAGTCGCGCGATGGCGGTCGCAGCTTCGGCCCCGACATCAAGCTGGCCGACCACAGCTGTGAATGCTGCCGCATTGCGCTCGCGCCGGCGCCCGACGGCTCGCTGGTGGCGATGTGGCGGCACGTCTTCGAGCCCGGTGCAGCAGCAACGCAGCAGCGCGACCACGCTTTCGCGCCAGTGGCGAGCATCGCGGCGCCGCCTGTTCGTGCCAGCTTCGACCACTGGGCCCTCGAAGCCTGCCCGCACCATGGCCCCGGGCTGGCGCCTGCGGCTGGCGGTGGCTACCACGCGGTGTGGTTTGGCGACCGTGCAGGCCAAGCCCTGGTTCGCTACGGGCGGCTCGGTGCCGATGGTTCGCCGATCGGTCAAGTCCGGCCGCTGCCCGATGAACGGGCCGAGCATGCCGCAGTGCAAAGCGCAGGCTCGCAACTGGTGATCGCCTGGCGCAGCTTTGACGGCCATGCCACGCGCTGGCGCGCCTGGGTCTCGGCCGACGATGGTCGCAGCTTTGCAATCCGAGAACTCGGTCGCAGCGCTGACGACAACGACCATCCGCTGTTGGTCAAGCGCGGTGAGCAGATCTTCGCGCTGTGGCGCACTGCCCAGGGAGTACGGGTTGAAAACATGTCACGCTGACCGCGTTGAGCGGGTTCACGCAACAGCGCTGGCGCTGCTGCGATGCCGATGGCGCGCATGGCTGGCCGCGCTCGCTTTGTTAACGGCGGCCGTGCAACTGCCTGCGGGCGCTGCGCCGCGACAGGTCGAGGCTTTCGACGCCAGCGCCTGGCCCGCGCTGCAGTCCGGCCTCAAGCAGCCGGCGGTGGTGGTTTTTTCGACCTCTGACTGTGCGCATTGCCCGGCGGTGCTGGCCCAACTGCACCAGCACATCGGCCGGCGCCGGGCCGCGTTGATTGCGGTGGTGATGGATCTTGTGCCTGGCCAGGACGACGCGGCGCTGAAAGCCGATGCGCATTACCGCCATGCCGACCGGCTGTTCGCTTTCGACGGGCAGGCCCCTGCGCTGCGCTACGCGGTCGACCCGCGCTGGCGCGGGGTCACGCCTTATGTCGTTTTCCTGACGCCGGGTTCGCCACCGAAGGCGGTCACAGGACCGCCTTCGGCGGCCCATGTCGAGGCCTGGTTGCGCGCTCCGACGCGTGACCCTCGCTGACGCTGCGAGCCTGAAACGCTTGAGGCGGCTTCAGTCTGGCTCTAAGTGCCAGACCAAATCTCGGCCATCGCCTGTTCGAACCGCTTGGCGATGCGCTCGGCCTGCCCGGGTTCGCGCAGCACCCAGCGTCCAGCGACCATCACTTCGCGCCAGCAGGGGGCCGGACTGGAGAACACCAGCGCGTCGAGCAGCCTGTCGGCCGGGATGCCGAGGAGCTGGCTTTGGCTTGTGTCGACCACCAGCGCGTCGGCGCGCGCGCCCACCACCAGTCCCCATCGCGTCTGACCCATCGCTAGCGCGCCACCGGCCAGCGCGCGCGAGAACAATCGCTGCGCGGTCGATGATTGGCCTTGGTCCGGTGCGGCCGCCACGTTGCGCGCGCGCAGTTGCAGCCTGGCGCCGTAGTCGAGCCAGCGCAGCTCTTCGCGCCAGTCGCGCGTGACATGGCTGTCCGAGCCGATCGACAAGGGCGAGCCCGTGCCCAGCCAGCCGCGCAGGTCGCACAGGCCGTCGCCCAGGTTGGCTTCGGTGCTGGGGCAGATCACCACGCCGGCGCCGCTGCGCGCCACCGCTTCGATCTCTGCCGGCTCGCTGTGCGTGGCATGCACCAGATGCCAGCGCTTGTCCAGCAGTTGTTCGCGTGCGAGCCAGGCGATCGGCCGCACGCCGGTGGCTGCGACGCAGTCGTCGACTTCGGCGCTTTGCTCGGCGACATGCAGGTGAATCGGCCCGTCGAAGTTGTGCGCCAGTCCCCTCAGCGCGTGGATAGCCTGCGATGTTGCAGCGCGCAGCGAGTGGATGGCCAGGCCTGCGTTGAGCAGCGGCCTGGCGCTGGCGGCGATCTTGCCGGCCGCTGCCCACACGCCTTGCGCGCCCAGTGCAAAGCGCCGCTGGTCCTCGCGCAGCGCGGGTTGGCCAAAGCCGGCGCGCTCGTACAGCACCGGCATCAGCGTCAGCCCCAGGCCAGCGTCCTGCGCCGCATCGGCCAGCGCCCAGCCCATGGCCAGCGGGTCGGCATAGGCGCTGCCATCGATGTCGTGCTGCAGGTAATGGAACTCGCAGACCTGGGTGTAGCCGCCTTGCAGCAGTTCGAGGTAGAGCTGGGCGGCGATCGCCCGCAGCTGGCTGGGGGTGATGCGCAGTGCGACCGCGTACATCCGCGCTCGCCACGACCAGAAGTCGTCGCTCTCGGTGTCGCGCTGCTCGGTCAAGCCAGCAAAAGCGCGCTGGAAAGCATGGCTGTGGGCATTGACCAGGCCAGGTAGCAAGGGCCCGGCCAGCTTTTGCGCGCCCTCTGGCGGCTGTGCGACGCCTGCGCTGACCTCGGCCCAGTGGCCGTCGCTGCCAATCGTCAGCAACACCTGTTGTTGCCAGCCGCCAGGCAGCCAAGCGGTCGGTGCCCAGAGCATCGTGGGCGCAGCGCCGGGTTCAGGCATCGGGCCGCCAGTCCAGCATTGTGCGCAGCAGGCTGCGCAGCAAAGGCGTCAGCCGCGCGACACGTTCTGGCGCCAGCACCCAAGGGGGTGACTCGTCCATGTAGCTGGACCAGCATTTCTCCAACTGCACGACCTGCACGCCGTCGGCAGGCTTGCCGTACTGGCGCGTGATGTAGCCGCCTTTGAATCGGCCGTCGGTGACATGGCTGAAGCTCGACTGCTCGCCGAGCACTTGCATCAGTGCGGCGCGCAGCTTGGGCGAGCAGCTTGTGCCTGCCGAAGTGCCCAGGTTCAGGTCTGGGAGCTGGCCGTCGAACAACCATGGCAGCTGCGACCGGATGCTGTGGCCGTCCCACAGCATTGCGTGGCCGTGGCTGGCCTTGAGCCTGGCCAGCTCGACCGTCAGCGCATCGTGGTACGGCTGCCAGTAGCGCTCGCGCCGCTGTGCCACTTGCTCAGGCGTCGGCGCACATCCTTCGCGGTAGATCGGATCGCCCGTGAAGAAACGGGTCGGGCACAGCTCGGTGTTGTTCACGCCCGGGTACATCGGTACGTTCTCAGGCGACCGGTTCAAATCGATCAGGATGCGCGAATGTCGCGGCACGATCACGCTCGCGCCAAGTTCTCGTGCGAAGCCGTAGAGCGCTTCGAGGTGCCAGTCGGTGTCCTCGACCGCCAGTGCGCGCTCGACCAGCAGCGGTTTGAGTTCGTCCGGAATCTGCGTGCCGACATGGGGCAGGCTCAGCAGCAGCGGCGTCGTGCCGCGGTGCAGCGTGAAGATGGCGTTGGTCATCGGGGGGCGTCGTCTGGCAGTGGCGAATGTCGTTCCTGCCCGCCGTGTATCACCCGGCTGCAGGGGTTGCGGCCGAACCAGTAGGCCAGCTCGTTGGGGTGGTCGACCTGCCAGACGGCGAAGTCAGCGCGCTGGCCTGCGAGCAGCGAACCGCGGTCGCGCAAGCCCAGCGCTTGAGCGCCGTTGACGGTCATGCCGCGCAGTGCCTCTTCGGGCGTCAGCCGAAACAGCGTGCAGGCCATGCTGAGCATCAGCAGCGGCGACAGCGTCGGTGACGAACCCGGGTTGTGGTCGGTGGCGATCGCGATCGGCACGCCGGCCGCGCGCAGCGCGGCGATCGGCGGCAGCCGGGTCTCGCGCAAAAAGTAGTAAGCGCCAGGCAGCAGCACAGCGACCGTGCCGGCGCGCGCCATCGCTTGGACGCCGGCAGCGCTGAGGTGCTCGAGGTGGTCGCAGGACAGCGCGCCGAACTCGGCCGCGAGCTGCGCGCCGCCTTGGTCGCTGAGCTGCTCGGCGTGCAGCTTGACCGGCAGCCCTAGGCGCTGCGAGGCTTCGAACACCTGGCGCGTCTGCGCCAGGCTGAAGGCGATGTTCTCGCAGAACACGTCGACTGCGTCGACCAGACCTTGCCCGTGCAGCACCGGCAGCCATTCGCAGACCGCGGCGATGTAGTCATCGGGCCGGCCTTCGAACTCGGGTGGCAGCGCGTGCGCAGACAAGCAAGTGGTGCGCACCTGCAGCGGCAGCAGATGGGCCAACAGCCTGGCGATGCGCAGGCAGCGCGCCTCGTGTTCCAGCGACAGGCCGTAACCCGACTTGATTTCGACCGTCGTCACGCCCTCGGCCATCAGCGCGTGCGCCCGGCCCAATGCCGCTTGGTAGAGCTCGCCGTCGGTGGCGTCGCGGGTGGCTGACACGGTCGAACGGATGCCGCCGCCGGCGCGCGCGATCTGCTCGTAGCTCGCGCCTTGCAGCCGCAGCTCGAACTCGGCAGCGCGCTGGCCACCATAGACGAGGTGGGTGTGGCAGTCGACCAGGCCCGGTGTGACCAGCGCGCCATCCAGGTCTTGCTCCTCGTCGACCTGCAGACCCTCGGGCAGGGCGGATGTCTCGCCAACCCAATGCAGTCGGTCGCCTTCGGTCACCAGCGAGCCGGCATCGATCAAACCCCAGCCGCTGGGGTCGGCCAGCGTGGCCAGGCGGGCGTTGCGCCACAGTTTTTTCATGGTTTGTCGTCTCCAGTGGAGGGCCTCAGCCACCAGCCCGCCGGGCCGGGCCGGTCTGGGTCGAAGCGCAGCGTGCCAGGTGCTTGGTCGAACCACAGCAAGGACATGGCCGGCACCTCGTGGTCAAGGCCATCGGCGTTGCAGCGGCCGGCACTGGCGGAAAACAGCCCGCAGGACGGGGTTGCCGGCGACCAATCCAGTCCTGGCCGGACCTCGAACATCCCGCCGCCAGCGCCGCGCAGCATCAGGTTGAGGTCGCGGGTAGCGCCGGCCAGCAGCCTGCAGTCGGTATGGGCATCGCCAGAGAAGTGCAGCGGCGGGTCGCCCTGCGTCTGGCGAATGGGTTGGCCATCTATCGTCAATTCGACGCCGTCGCCTTCGAGCACCACGAACCAGCGTTGCACTCCGGCAAAGGTCGAAAATAAGCCGTCCGAGGCGATGTCGGCCAGGCTCAGCCTCCATCGCCAGTCTGGCCCTGGCGGCCAGGTCAGCAACTCGCGGGTGATGCCGCCGCCGTTGCGCCAAGGCTGGGCGGCGACCTCGGTGCTGCGCACCAGCCGTGGCATGGCCATGGTTTTCAAGGGCAGGGCGCTGCTCATGGGCTGAACTGCCCCACGAGTTGGTAGCGCGTGCCCGGGTGCACCAGACGGGCCAAGGTCACGGCCACGCCGTGGCTGACGGTGCGCCGCACCAGCACCAGGCAGGGGTCGGTGGCCTGGATGCCCAGCAGCTCGGCTTCCTGCGCCGTGGGCGTGCTGGCATCGATCGTGTACTGCGCCTCCCACCAGGGTGCGACTTCGAGCAGGTGCTGGGTCGGTGTGGTGCGGCTGAAGTCGACGCTGAGGTAGTTCGGCGACCAGGCCGGGTTGACATAGCGGTCCTCGCACTGCAGTGGCAGGCCGTTGTCGAAGTGCACGATCAGCGAGTGGTACACCGGCGCGTCTAGGCTCAGTCCGAGCTGCAGCGCCAGGCCAGCGCTGGCGCGCTCCTCGCGCACCAGCTTCACCTCGACATGGTGGCGGTGGCCTCGGGCCTCGATCTCCTCGTGCAGGTCGCGGATCGTCAGCGTCGACGAGACCCGGTGCAACTGCGCGGCAAACGTGCCCACACCCTGGACCCGGTCGATCAAGCCCTCGGACTGCAGCTCGCGCAGCGCGCGGTTGATTGTCATCCGGCTGACGCCGAACTGCGCGACCAGTTCTGACTCCGAAGGCATCAAGGTACCGGGCGGCCAGCGGCCTTGCGACAGCTCGGTCTTGAGGTGCTGCTTGACCCGACCATAGGGCGCCAGGGCGGTCTGGCGGCGCGGGCTGGGCGTTGACGGCATCGGTAGATGGTAGCGTTTGACGCCTGTCTAGACAAGTTAAAGCCGATGCGATCGCATCAGTGAAAACCCCGACCATCCAGCGCTTGCGTCAGCTTGTCTAGACAAGTAGAGTGCGAGCTCGTCACAATTTTGATTGCCGAGGCCACCATGACCGATCTGTCTCAAGCCCATCTATCCCCAGGCTCGTCGGTCAAATCGCCAGCCCCGGCGGTCAAGGCCCAGCCGCGGGTGGTGCGCTCACCGCGCGGCAGCGAGATCAGCTGTCGCAACTGGCTGATCGAGGCCGCTTACCGCATGCTGCAGAACAACCTCGACCCCGAGGTGGCGGAGAACCCCGATGCGTTGGTGGTCTACGGCGGCATCGGCAAGGCCGCGCGCAACTGGGATTGCTTCGAGGCGATGCTGGTCGCGCTGCGCCGTCTCGGCGAGGACGAGACCCTGCTGGTGCAGTCCGGCAAGCCGGTGGGTGTGTTCCGCACCCACGCCGATGCGCCGCGGGTGCTGATCGCCAACTCCAACCTGGTGCCCAAGTGGGCGACCTGGGAGCACTTTGATGAGCTCGACCGCAAGGGCTTGATGATGTTCGGCCAGATGACTGCGGGCAGCTGGATCTATATCGGCAGCCAGGGCATCGTGCAGGGCACTTACGAGACCTTTGTCGAAGCCGGTCGCCAGCACTATGGCGGCGATCTGGCCGGGCGCTGGATCCTGAGTTCAGGGCTGGGCGGCATGGGCGGCGCGCAGCCGCTGGCCGCGAGCTTCGCGGGCGCTTGCTCACTGAACATCGAGTGCCAGCAGAGCCGGATCGACTTCAGACTGCGCTCGCGCTATCTCGACGAGCAGGCCGTCGACCTGGACGACGCGCTGGCGCGGATCGCGCGCTACACCGCCGAGAAAAAAGCCGTGTCGATCGGCCTGCTGGGCAACGCCGCCGAGCTGCTGCCCCAATTGGTCCAGCGGGCCCGGCTGCGCCCCGATCAGGGCGGCATCCGCCCCGACCTGGTGACCGACCAGACCTCGGCCCACGACCTGGTCAACGGCTACTTGCCCGCCGGCTGGACGCTGGCGCAGTGGCAAGCGGCGCAGGCTGATGCCAGCCAGCACACTGCCCTGCGCGA
>JBILYN010000127.1:0-12226 GCA_044377715.1 Aquabacterium sp. | reverse complement strand
CGCCGGACTGATACCGCTCGCCAGCGGCACGCTGAGCTTCAACGCGTGCCGCGATGGAGCAGGTTTGACCGCAATAAATCTGGCCTCGGTCACACCGGCTGCAGAGCACGGTGCGCTCGCTGCACCGGGCACACAGAAACATGCGGCCGACCGATTCCATACAGAGCCTCCTCTTCATCGACGATTGTCCGCTTCGGATGGCCGATGGCAGTTGACGGGCACACTCGCCAAAAACGACACCTCACCGGCGAATAGTGGCGGGTTTACACCAGCGCCAACACGCGGATGAAGGCATCATCATCGAGGGCGACCGCATCACCGAAAGGGTTGTGGAGTCCGCAGAAGGCGAGCGCTTTTCGGTCAAGCTGGAGCGTTGCACAGACCCCAATCAAGTTCGCTACCAAGACCCGCTGACCGGTGTCGATGTGGTCTTGTCCGCCAAGCATGCGCGGCGCTGGAAAGTTGACCTCAACTGGTTGCGCGAAGAGATCATCACCGCACTGGGTTCCTCGTTGCAGGGCCTGCGCGGCAGACACCTCGATAAAGAGCCGGTTTTCCTCGATGAAGTTGATATCGACGGGCATGGCATTGCTTTGTACTTCGCCGCCAGAATGTCCAATGACCGGCAATACGCCAAAGTGGATGCCGCGCTTCGTCTGCGGCCACGCGCCGCACCGGGAATCGTGCTGACCACGGCCTCGGTGCCATTTTCGTTTGCGGGAACGAACGTGATCATCGCCATCGAAGACGTGTTGGTTTCGGGGCAGTCGGCAGCGGTCATCGATGACGCACGGCTCAAGGTTGCATACCGGCATGGCCAACTGGCTGCGATGGGTGGTGCATCGGTCAGCATCAAAGTGTCGGCAGATGGCTATTCGGCTGTTCTCTGCATTCCGGGCAAAGCTCCTTGGCGCGTAACGAGTAAGAACAAGGTCGCCGTGTTGCAGCGGCTGGTCGATGCTTACGCCGCCGGAACGCCGCACGTAAATACGAAGAAATTGTTGGACGGCACCAATTACGCTTCGCCCGCGAACTTGTTCCCGAAGGCCTCGCCGTGGCGAAATTACATGGTGAAGGTTGTCGGAGCCCAAGCTTGGCAGCTGAGTCTGCCGATACTCGACCAACCGGTGGATGACGGCGAGAGTGAGATCGAAGTCGAGGAAGCAGTGCTGACCGGCTGAGATTGATTCCGCCATTACCCTGCGTTGCCATCCGCTTCGGAGGATCACGCTCAATATTCATGACAGTTGCTATTCCCCGGAGCCGTCATGAACAACATCAAACTTGCATCTCCATCAGAGATGATTGCCAGCGCCCGTGCTGGTGAAATTACCGCCATCCTTGCGGCAGCCATCGTGCGCACGCTTGTTGGAAACGAGCCAAAACAGAGAGAAGTTGGCCTTGGCTTCCTGCCCGACCAGCGCGTTCATACAACCCCCTATCAACAGGAGAAGTTGTGATGAACGAGAAACAAACATCCGTCGCTGCAAAGATTGCGGAGCTGTCCACACTGCCCATTGCTGAGCTTTGGCCAGTGTGGGATCGGTACTTCAATTGCCGACCTATCAACCCCAACCGTGCCTTCATCGAGTCGCGCATCGCGTACAAGATGCAGGAAGATGCTTTTGGCGGCTTGGCGCACAACACCCGCCAGCGCCTGGAGGCCATCGGAGCCAAGCACTCCAAGATCAAGCTGCGGGCGCGTCCGCGTGACATCCACTTTGCGCCCGGTACCGTGCTGCTCCGCGAATGGGGCGATCTTGAGCACAAGGTGGCGGTCACCGCCGACGGCCTGTTCGAATACGAGGGCAACACCTTCAAGAGCCTGACCGCCGTTGCACGGCAGATCACCGGCACGCACTGCTCGGGGCCGCTGTTCTTTGGCTTGACCGGCAAGCGAGGTGCGCTATGAGCGATGCTGCCAAAATCGCATCTCCTAAAGCGCGTAGACGCTGCGCCGTCTACTGCAGGGTGTCATCGGACGAACGACTGGATCAGGAATTCAACTCCATCGATGCCCAGAGGGAGGCTGGCCACGCCTACGTTGCCAGCCAGCGCGCCGAGGGCTGGATTCCCGTGGCCGACGATTACGACGACCCTGGTTTCTCAGGCGGCAACACGGAGCGGCTCGGGCTAAAACGCCTTATGGCGGACATCGAACGCGGTCTTGTCGACATTGTCGTGGTCTACAAGATTGACCGCCTCACGCGCAGCCTTGCCGACTTTTCCAAGATGGTCGAGGTGTTCGAGCGCCACGGCGTGTCGTTTGTGTCGGTCACACAGCAATTCAACACTACCACCTCGATGGGGCGGCTGATGCTGAACGTGCTGTTGTCTTTCGCCCAGTTCGAGCGCGAAGTCACCGGCGAACGAATCCCCGACAAGATCGCCGCCAGCAAGCGCAAAGGGATGTGGATGGGTGGCGTGCCGCCACTGGGATACGACGTGGACAAGCGTCTGCCCGTCATCAATGACACCGAAGCTGCGGTGGTGCGCCGTATCTTCGAGGAGATGCTCACCATCGGCTCGCCCACCCAGATTGCCGTCAACCTGACCTTGGAAGGCATCACCACCAAGGCGTGGACGACCACAAGACGGCCAAACTCGGCCGGGTGCGCGCATCGACAAGAAGTACATGCACAAGCTGCTGCGCAACCGCATCTACCTCGGGGAGATATCGCACAAGGGCAGTTGGTTCCCGGGCGTGCACAAGGCCATCATCGATCCCGGTCTGTGGGGGCGCGTTCACGAGGTGCTGGCCAAGGATGGCCACACCCGGTCGGTGGAAACTAAGATCAGGTCGCGTACCGACGCCTTGCTGCGCGGCCTGCTGTATGCGCCATCGGGCGAACGGATGTACCCGACCTACTCGCGCAAGAACGGGCGTAAGTACCACTACTACGTGTCCAAGTCGGAAGCGCGGTTCGGCGCGCCGGGCAAGAGCTATGAACGCCTGCCCGCGCTGGAGATTGAGGGGGCGGTGGTGGCTCAGATCCGCACAGTGCTTACCAGCCCCGAAACGGTGGCGTCGGTGGTGCGCCACATCCAACGCAACGGGGCCCAGATCGACGAGGCCACCACCGTGATGGCGATGGGACGGCTCAACAACGTGTGGGATCAACTGTTCCCGGTCGAGCGCCACCGCATTGCCAACCTGATGATTGAGCGGATCGACCTCGTCCACGCGGGCGAGGTGCAGGGGATCAAGGTGAAGTGGCGGGAGGTGGGTTGGAACGCGCTGATCAAGGAATTCGCTCCTGACAGTATCGGTGCCGAACTGCTGGAGGTCGAAGCCTGATGATTGATCCGATGGAAACCTTTGTGCCACTGACGTTTCGCCGCCGGGGCGTCCAGCGCGTGGTCACAGACGAGCGCAGCGTCCACGACGTCACCTTGCTCGACGGTGTAGCACGTGCCTTCTACTGGCAGCATCTGCTGGACACCGGCGCGATGCAGAGCGGATCGGCCATCGCCCGGTCAGAGAAGCTGCACCACTCGGTAGTCAACGAACTGCTGCGCCTGACCTTGCTGGCCCCCGACATCATTGAGCAATTCATGGCGGGCAAGCAGCCACGGCGGCTGACGCTGATGTGGTTCCAGCGAAACCGTCTGATGGTTGACTGGCACGCGCAGCGCCAGCTTATGTCTAGTTTCGAGGAGGACGTATGAGCAAAAAACATCGCGGCCACGCTAAAGGCGACCCAGTGACCTATCAGACACCGTTGCCAGCGGGTGGCGTGCAGATGGAAACCTTCCTGCCCTGGACGCTGGTGCGCCGGGGTCTGAAGAAGCAGGTCATCACGCCGCTCGACGCACCGCAGGAATTTCTGGACGAGGCCCGCCGCGAGCGGCAGGTGCGAGAGATGGCGCAGGACACATCCTTGATGCGGGCGCTCGGCCTCGCGCACCACTGGCAGCGCCTGCTGGACGAGGGACGGTTCAGTTCCATGACCGAGATTGCGGCGGCCGAAGGCATCGACCTTGGCCAAGCGAGCAAGATGAGCCGACTGGCGCAACTGGCCCCCGATCTGATCGAAGCCATCGCCTTGGGACACCTTGAGGTGGGCGTCAGCCAGTTGCTACGCGGCAAGTTGTCGTCGTCCTGGCTGGCGCAACGTGAAGCCCTGGTGGCAGGCTCGCGCTGACATCCCTGCCACAGCGACACGCCGCCGCAAGGCGGTTTTTTTGTGCCTTTCGCTGTCTCGGTCGCGCGCTCCCGAGCAAGCGAAAAAGCAAACCGATGGCCCGCAAACCCGCGCCAACACACG
This sequence comes from Aquabacterium sp., assembly GCA_044377715.1. Taxonomy (GTDB): domain Bacteria; phylum Pseudomonadota; class Gammaproteobacteria; order Burkholderiales; family Burkholderiaceae_C; genus Pseudaquabacterium. Next base: position 7,958 of record JBILYN010000127.1, on the reverse strand, counting down.
ACTTCTGGCCTTGAATGCTCAAGAGGGCAGCAGAGAACAGAGAGAGAAAAACGGCGGAAAGTGCGCCGGGAACGGCAACTTCGGGAGGTGCGTGCTCAAGAGGCCAAGGCCGGAAACCGCACCAACACTGGCGCTCCGGGCAAAAAAAATCCCAACCGATAAGGGTTGGGATTTCAAATTATGGTGGAGCCGGGGGGAATCGAACCCCCGTCCGCAAGCCATCACCGGCCAGTTCTACATGCTTAGCTGTCTGATTTGAGTCTCATGTCCCAGGCCGCGCAGCAGCACGCTGCCTGGTCCACCAGTCACTTGGTTCTCGTCCCATGCTGAATGACGCAGCACAGCACCAGCCAATGTGTATGACTTCGCAGCCCTTGCCTTGCGGCTCAGGCCCGGCCCATCGGCCAACCGTTGCGAAGCTCACCGGTTTTTAAGCGGCGAGGGCGTACGAGGTATCGTTCGCAGTTACTTTGTTTCCAGTGGTTTTACGAGCGAACTGGTGCTCGGCATGCCCTGAACCGACTCCGCACCCACGTCGAAGCCAGGTCGGCCCCTGGTGTTCCAGATTTTAGGCCAGTTTCAGCCATTGCAAGAGCTGAACCGGCGAAGAAAGCACATGGTCGGCGCCCCAGTCTGCCACCGGCTCGTCCAGACCCAGGTAACCCCAGGACGCTGCGAGCGTGACCATGCCGGCAGCGCGACCGGCCAGCACATCACGCATGTCATCACCAACATAGGCGCAAGCGCTCGGCGCGATGCCCAGGCGTCGCGCTGCCTCGAGCAAAGGCTCCGGGTGCGGCTTGGCAAATGGCGTCGTGTCACCAGCGATCACCACCGCCGCACGCGGCGCCAAGCCCAGGCCTGCGACGATGGGGGCCGTGAACCGCGTTGCCTTGTTGGTGACGATGCCCCAACGCCGGCCAGCAGCATCAAGTCGATCGAGAACGGGTCGAATGGCTTCGAACAAGTCGGTGCTGCGAAGCAGCCGTTCCGCGTAGAGGTCAAGGAAGGCATCGCGCAAGCCGGCAAAGCGCGCATCGGTAGGTTGCACGCCAAACGCAACGCCCACCATGCCGCGGGCGCCGGAGCCCACCATCGGCCGCAGCGCCTCATAGGGCAGCGGCGCCATCCCGCGTTCGGCGCGCAAATCGTTGGCTGCACCCGCCAAATCCGGCGCGCTGTCGACCAGCGTACCGTCCAGGTCGAACAAGACCACGGTTTCAGCCGTCGTCATGGCTCGGCCCGGCAGGCCAGCAGGTAGTTGACCGAGGTGTCGTCTGACAACCAGTAACGCCCGGTGACCGGGTTGTACTGCATGCCTTTGAAGCCCCGGTTCGACAGCCCGGCATCGCGGCACCAGCGCGCCAACTCACTCGGTCGGATGAACCGCGAGTACTCGTGCGTGCCCTTGGGCAGCAGCTTGAGCAAGTGCTCGGCGCCGACGATGGCTTGTGCAAAGGCTTTGGCGTTGCGGTTGAGGGTCGAGAAAAATACCCAGCCACCAGGCTTTACCAGATCGGCGCAGGCCCGCACCACAGACGCAGGGTCGGGCACATGCTCGAGCATCTCCATACAGGTGACGACATCAAAGCTGGCCGGCACCTCGGCGGCCAGGGCCTCGACCGCCACCTCTCGATAGCGCAAGCGCTCCTGTCCAGCCTCCATCGCGTGCAACTGCGCCACCCTCAAGGGCTTGGTCGACAGGTCAATGCCCAGCACATCGGCGCCGCGCGCAGCCATAGACTCACTCAAGATGCCGCCGCCGCATCCCACATCGAGCGCTGTCTTGCCGACCAGTCGGGCTTGGGCGTCGATCCAGTCCAGGCGCAGCGGGTTGATCCGGTGCAAGGGTCGGAATTCGCCGTCGGGGTCCCACCAGTTGTGGGCAAGCTCGCCAAACTTGGCCAGCTCCTGGGGGTCTGCGTTCAGGGTTGTCATGGTCGCATCGTAATGCCAGCGACTAGCGCCTGCGGCGCTTGCGATGGTTTCTGATGCGTCAAGTCTGCGTTGATGGCCACCCAGAAACGAAAAACCCCGCCGAGGCGGGATTTAGTGGCAGTCTCGCCTGAAGCGAGGCCTGCATCGCGAAGCCCGAAGGCCTGCGCTTTACTTCTTGGCGCGGGTACCGACCACTTCGATTTCGACGCGACGGTTCTTGGCGCGGCCTTCGGCGGTCTTGTTGTCAGCCACAGGCTGCTTCTCGCCCTTGCCTTCGGTGTAGACCCGGTTCTTCTCGATGCCCTTGCTCACCAAGTAGGCCTTGACGGCTTCCGAGCGAGCCACCGACAGCTTCTGGTTGTAGGCGTCAGCGCCGACCTCGTCAGTGTGACCAACGGCGATGATCACCTCGAGCGCGACGGCCTTGGTCTTGGCAACTAGGTCATCAAGCTTGGCCTTGGCTTCAGGCTTGAGCACCGACTTGTCGAAGTCGAAGAAAGCATCAGCTGCGAAAGTGACTTTCTCGCTCACCGGTGCGGCGGGCGCAACAACCGGAGCAGGCGCCGGCTTAGGAACAACTACCGGTGCCGGTGCGGCCGGTGCCGGTGCCGGAGCAGGGGGAGGCGCTTGACGCGGCGCCGGCGCGGGTGCAGGCGCAGCCGGCTTCAGCGCGCCGTCGCACTTCGGGTCTGCCGTCGCAGGTGTCCAGTTGGCATCGCGCCAGCACAGCTCGTTGGTGCCGTTCTTCCAAACGGTACCGTCAACAGCACGCCAGTTGTCGTTGGCCGCTGCCTGCGCAAATGCCATCATCGGCACGACGAGCGCAGCCGATGCGAAAAGCGCCGCCACTTTGTTCAATTTCTTCATGATTATCCTCTCGAGGGAAGCCGCAGGGATCTGCGAAGCATCTAAATCGGAAGCAAGAAAGCCGGAAATGTCCCGGATGGCAAGCCATCACCACCGATTCCCCATTGTGCCATAGGGTATTGAGAGGGCCGATCTTTCAGACATGCCAGCGCCGGCGTCTGCCACGCTGTTGCACCGCCGCGACAGCCTCAGGCCCATTAGAATCAAGGGTTGCCGCGCAGACTGGTTTGCGGCAGCACCTTCTCCAACGGCGCCGCCACGCCAGAACCGCATGACGCCCTTCGCCAAGGAAACACTGCCCATCAGCCTCGAAGAGGAGATGCGGCGCTCGTATCTGGATTACGCGATGAGCGTGATCGTCGGTCGTGCGCTGCCTGACGCGCGCGACGGCCTCAAGCCAGTCCATCGACGCGTGCTGTTCGCGATGCACGAACTCAACAACGACTGGAATCGTGCTTACAAGAAGAGCGCCCGCATCGTCGGGGACGTGATCGGCAAGTACCACCCTCACGGCGACACCGCGGTGTACGACACCATTGTTCGCATGGCGCAGGACTTTTCGCTGCGCCACATGCTGGTCGATGGCCAAGGCAACTTCGGCTCGGTGGACGGCGACAACGCGGCGGCGATGCGCTACACCGAAATCCGCTTGTCCAAGATCGCCCACGAGATGCTGGCCGACATCGACAAGGAAACGGTCGACTTCGCGCCGAACTACGACGGCTCGGAAAAAGAGCCTACCGTGCTGCCGGCCCGGCTGCCCAATCTGCTGGTCAACGGCTCGACTGGCATTGCCGTGGGCATGGCGACCAACATTCCGCCGCACAACCTCAACGAAATCGTCGACGCCTGTCTGCACCTGCTGAGGAACCCGCAGGCGACGATCGACGATTTGATGGAGATCGTGCCGGCACCCGACTTTCCCACCGCCGGCATCATCTACGGCGTTCAGGGTGCGCGTGAAGGCTACCGCACCGGCCGCGGCCGGGTGATCATGCGGGCCAAGTGCCACTTCGAAGACATCGACCGCGGCACGCGCCAAACCATCATCGTCGACGAGTTGCCTTACCAGGTCAACAAGAAAACCCTGCTCGAGCGCATCGCCGAGTTGGTGCACGAGAAGAAGATCGAAGGCATCAGCCACATCCAGGACGAGAGCGACAAGTCCGGCATGCGGGTGGTGATCGACTTGAAGCGTGGCGAAGTGCCCGAGGTGGTGCTCAACAACCTGTACAAGCAGACCCAGCTGCAAGACACCTTCGGCATCAACATGGTGGCGCTGATCGATGGTCAGCCCCGGCTTTGCAACCTCAAGCAGCTGCTAGAGGTCTTTTTGGAGCATCGACGCGAAGTCGTGACCCGGCGCACGGTGTACGCACTGCGTCGCGCTCGCGAACGCGGCCATGTGCTCGAGGGCCTGGCGGTGGCGCTGGCCAACATCGACGAGTTCATCGAGACCATCAAGACCTCGCCGACGCCGCCAGTGGCCAAGGCCGCGTTGATGGCCAAGAGCTGGGACAGCTCGATGGTGCGCGAGATGCTGGTGCGTGCGACAGCGCAGACGCCAGGTGGGCGAGAAGCCTACCGGCCCGCAGGCCTGCCACCGAGCATGGGCCTGCAGGCCGACGGCCTCTACCGATTGAGTGACGACCAGGCCGGCGAGATCCTGCAGATGCGGCTGCAGCGCCTGACCGGACTGGAGCAAGACAAGATCATCGGCGAGTACAAGGAGGTGATGTCCGAGATCGCCGACCTGCTCGACATCCTGGCCAAACCCGAGCGCGTGACCTTCATCATCTCGGAAGAGCTCAGCGCCGTGAAGCTGGAGTTCGGCCAGACCAAGCTGGGCGCGCGCCGCAGCCAGATCGAGCACAACGTGCAGGAACTCGGCACCGAGGACCTGATCACGCCCACCGACATGGTCGTCACGCTCAGCCACACCGGCTACATCAAGAGCCAGCCGCTGACCGAGTACCGGGCGCAAAAGCGCGGCGGTCGTGGCAAGCAAGCGACACAGACCAAGGACGACGACTGGATCGACCAGCTGTTCATCGCCAACACGCACGACTGGATCCTGTGCTTCAGCGACCGCGGCCGGGTCTATTGGCTCAAGGTCTGGGAGGTGCCGCAGGGCTCGCGCAACTCGCGCGGCAGGCCAATCGTCAACATGTTCCCGCTGCAGCCGGGCGAAAAAGTCACCGTCGTGCTGCCGCTCACCGGTGAATTCCGCACCTTCCCGGCAGACCATTTCATCTTCATGGCTACCGCGCTAGGCACGGTCAAGAAGACCGCGCTCGACGAGTTCAGCAACCCGCGCAAGAGCGGCATCATCGCGGTCGACCTGGACGAAGGCGACCACCTGATAGGCGCGGCGCTGACCGACGGCAAGCACGACGTGATGCTGTTCTCAGACAACGGCAAGGCGGTACGCTTCGACGAAGACGATGTGCGCCCGCTAGGCCGCCAGGCACGAGGCGTTCGCGGCATGAACCTCGAAGACGGCCAAAGCGTGATCGCGATGCTGGTGGCCGAGGACGAGGAACAGAGTGTGCTGACGGCGACAGAAAACGGTTTCGGCAAGCGCACCAACATCGTCGAGTACACCCGCCACCTGCGCGGCGGCAAGGGCATGATCGCGATCGTGCAGAGCGAGCGCAATGGCAAGGTGGTGGCAGCGACGCTGGTGCGACCAGCCGACGAGATCATGCTGATCACAGACCGCGGCGTGCTGGTGCGAACCCGCGTCTCGGAGATCCGCGAACTCGGCCGCGCGACGCAAGGCGTGACGCTGATCGCGCTGGACGACGGCAGCAAGCTCTCGGGCTTGCAGCGCATCGTCGAAAACGACGCCCATGATGCCCTGCAAGGCGACGCCGATGAAGATGTCGATGGTATGCCCGACGGGTCCGCCGACCAGGCACCCGGCGAAGGCGAACTGCCTGATTTGAACAATCCTTAATTCAAATGCCCATGACTCACGATTTGATGATGAAACACCATTCCTGGCTGACCCGAGCAGCGCTGATCGCCACGCTGGCAGCGGTCTCAAGCCTGAACCCAGTTCAAGCCGCAAGCTCGCCGGCCAAGAAGGAATTGACCCAAAAATTGCTCAAACTGCGGCAATCAGATTTTGAAGGCTTGGGGCAACAAATCGCAGGACAAATCGTCACACCGGTCGGCCATCAAGCAAGTGCTTTTCTGCAGGCAAACGTGCCGCCCGAACGCCGAGACGCGGTGGCCAAGGAGATCCAAGTCGAGTTCAACAAATTCGGCAACGAGGTCGGCCCGCTGCTGGGTGAGCGGGCCGTCAAACTGGCGCCTGCCGTCGTCGGCCCGGTGCTGGAGGAAAAGTTGAGCGAAGAGGAGCTCAAACAGGTGATCGCAGTACTGGAATCGCCCGGTTTTCGCAAATACCTTCAATTAGCGCCCGAACTGCAGCGCGTGCTCGGCCAGAAAATCGTGGCCGATACCCAAACTCTCGTTGAACCGAAGATCAAGGCTCTCGAAAAGACACTGAACACCAAGCTCAACGCCGCAGTGCCGGCCAAAGCATCTTCAACATCTAAGCAAGCGGCTTCGAGCGCCAAGAAGTAAGACTGCCGCTGTGAGGATTGCTGCTCGCAAGTGCAGCAGCGCCTGCATCGCGCCATACCCGCTGCCCGAAATGCGACGAGGCGGCTGACCTGAAAGACTACACCCAGTTCATGGCTGACCTCCCCAAGCAAACCCTTGTCTCGCCCGCCGCCAACCAGCCTGCGCTGCTGGCGCTGCGTGAACGAATCGACAGCGTCGATCGCGAACTGCTGGCGCTGCTCAACCGGCGCGCCGGCTTGGCGCTGGAAGTCGGCGAGATCAAAAAGCACGAAGGCTCGGTGGTGTTCCGCCCCGAGCGAGAGGCTCAGGTGATCGACGGGCTCAAAGCGGTGAACCCTGGCCCGCTCAAGAGCGATAGCGTGGCGCCGATCTGGCGCGAAATCATGTCAGCTTGCCGGGCCTTGGAAACCCCGACGAGGGTCGCTTTCCTGGGCCCTGCCGGCACTTTCAGCGAGGAAGCAGCGCTGGGATTTTTCGGCAGCTCGATCGTTCGGGTTCCTTGCGCCAGCTTCGACGAGGTGTTTCGCGCCACCGCCGCCGGCGCGGCAGACTTTGGCGTCGTGCCGGTTGAAAACTCGACCGAGGGCGTGGTCGCACGGTCTCTGGATCTCTTTCTGAGCACGCCGCTGTTCATCATCGGCGAGACCAGCCTGATCGTTCGACACAATCTGCTGCGCCGTGACAACCAGTTGGCGGGCATCAGCGCGGTGTGCGCCCATCCGCAAGCGCTGGCGCAATGCCATGGCTGGCTCAGCCACCAGCTGCCCGATGTCGAGCGTCGGCCGGTCTCCAGCAATGCCGAAGGCGCGCGACTGGCGTCGCTGGACCCGCAACTCGCGGCCATCGCCAGCACCCGAGCGGCCAGCGAATTCGGCCTCCACGTGGTCGCGCCTGCGATCCAGGACGACGCCCACAACCGCACCCGCTTTGCCGTCGTGACACATCCTGATCGCCACCCGGCACCCCGCCCTTCGGGCCATGACTGCACCAGCTTGGTCGTCAGCGTGAACAACAAGCCCGGCGCGGTGCACGACCTGCTGATGCCACTCAAGGAGCACGGCGTGTCGATGACGCGCTTCGAGTCGCGCCCAGCGCGCTCAGGCCAGTGGGAGTATTACTTCTACATCGATATCGAAGGTCACCCGGAAGAGCCACGCGTCGGTACCGCACTGCGTGCCTTGCGCGAGGCCTGCGCCTTCTTCAAGGTGTTGGGCACTTACCCGATTGACGCGCATTGAGCGCGGTCGTGCCGACCGAGCCCATGTTCAAGCAACTCGCCCTCATCGGTTGCGGCCTGATGGGCGGCTCGTTCGCGCTGGCACTCAAGCGCGCGGGGCTGGTCGAGCAAGTGGTCGGCCACAGCAAGTCAGCTGCCAGCACCGCGTTGGCTCAGCGCTTGGGCGTGGTCGACAGCTGTGCCGAGACCGCGCTAGCAGCCGTCTCGGGCGCAGACCTGGTGCTGGTCGCCGTGCCAGTGTCGGCGACCGAAGCCTGCCTGACCGCGATCCGCCCAGGCCTGCCGGGCGGCGCGCTGCTGATGGACGTCGGTTCGACCAAGT
>JBILYN010000008.1:0-36223 GCA_044377715.1 Aquabacterium sp. | reverse complement strand
GTCGTAGATATTCTGTGCAGTGCGCAGCATCGTGTGGCCTCTGGGCTAGACGTGCAACTGATGAGGTTGAATCCGAAGCCACTGCTCCAGCATCATCAGGATCCAGACCATCTCTCCGTAATACCCAGGGTGGGCTGGCAGGTGATGGGCTAGCAGTGAGCGGATGAACGCGTGTTGGACGATTCCCCGCTCCGCTAGGGCTTGCAGCGATTCGGCGGCAAACTTGCGCAGTGCTTCGTCGCGGTTGGCCCATACGCCGAACGGCAGACCGAAGCCCTGCTTCTTCTTGGTCAGGATCTCGTCGGGCAAGAAGCCACGCAGTGCTTCCTTGAAAAACCAGCGCAGCTTCAATCCCTTAAGCTTGTATTCCGATGGCAGGCGCAACGAGAAGTCCACCAGCGAGGTGCCGAGGAATGGAAACCCCACTTTTACATTGGCCAGATGGGTGCTGCCGCGAACCTTGGGCAGATCGGTCTCGGCCAGCGTGTAGCGCCAGTCGTAGGCCAACATTCGGTTCAACGGGCTGCTGCCCGCGCCTTGCTGCCACACCGCGCGTTGTTGGTTCAGTGGATCCGCAGGGTTGACCTGGTCCAGGAAGTCGGGGGTGAGCACCTGCGTCATCCCCATGCGCAACAGCAGGTTGTACATCTGCATTCGATCGGGCAACAGCACCTTGGCCTGCTCAACATAGCTTCGACCTTTGCGCACTAGCCGCAACCTGCCCAGCGGGCTGCGCTCTAGCAGGGGCTCGAGCAGGCCGCTTCGAAGCGCGGCGGGAATGCGGTCGTAGAAGCCGAACACCCTCTGTTTGGCGTAGCGAGTGTTGCCGCCGAACAGTTCGTCGCCGCCGTCGCCGGCCAGCAGTTTGGTCACGCCGTCGTCACACGCCATCTTCGCGCAGTAGAAAGCTGGCAGCGCAGACGAATTGCCGAAAGGTTGGTCGTGGTGCGCTGCGACGGCAGGGATGCTGCGCACCAGGTCGTCCGGCGTGACGTAGTACTCATGATGCTCGCAGCCGAAGCGCCTGGCCGCGAGACGCGCATATTGCATCTCGTCATAGCCTTCGGCATCGAAGCCAATCGAGTAAGTGGCTGCAGGCTGGCCCGCCACTTCGCTGATCATGCCGGCCACGGTCGAGCTGTCGGTACCTCCACTCAGAAAGCAAGCCGGCTTGCTGCCGTCCAACTGAGTGGCGACAGCCTCGCGGAGCAGGTGCCTGAACTCGGTAGCCAGAGATTCGAAGTTCGCGTCGACGGGTTCTTGAAAGGCCGGTGACCAGTATGGCGCGACGGTCAGGCTGCCGCTCTCGAAGATGGCGTAATGCGCCGGCGGCAGACGATAGACACCCTTGAAGGCGGTCCGAGGCGATGGCACGACATGGAAATACAGGTAGTCGAACAAGGCTTGCGGGTCGATCGCCACCGCGGGCTCTAGGGCAGCCAAGTCGTCGGCGCGTGGGCCGAAATGAAGATGCTTGCCAATCAGTCGATAGCACATTGTCTGCACAGAAAACCGATCGACCGCCAGGAAAGTTCTACCTCTTGGGTCGACAATGCCGACTGCAAATTCTCCGGTCACGCCGGCGGCCGCTTGCCTCGCACCCTTGACCAGCGCCGCTTGCCATGCCGCTTCCGTCGATCGATCGCAATGGGTATGAGACGACCCTTCCCTCGGGAATTTTGGAGATCCCAGGAGCATCGTCTTGCTGCTCTTGCTGACCTTGACGTCCGGATGGACTGCATTCATAAATGAAAAAGCTTCTCAAATCGATTGAAAGATCTTGTAACGATATTGGTCATTTGTGAAATATTCCGAGGAGATATCAAGCAATAGCGTCCTCTTGAAAAACCTCGTGACTTCATCATCTTCATGGCCTGAAGTAGTCCCGGTACCAACCCACGAATTTCCTCACCCCTTCGTCAACCGAGGTGCTAGGCTGTGAGCCCGTCCACTGCGCCAGCACTGACACGTCGGCGTGGGTCGCGGGCACATCGCCCGGTTGCAGGTCCCGGTATTGTTTGATCGCAGGCTTGCCGACATGACGCTCGATCGCGGCGATGAAGTCCATCAACGGCACTGGCTCTTGATTGCCGATGTTGAACACACGGTACGGTGCCTGGCTGCGAGCTGGGTTCGCGGTCAACGCGTCGTGATGGGCGTCTGCTGCCGGTGGGCGGTCCAGGGTTCGGACCACACCGTCCGCGATGTCGTCGATGTAGGTGAAGTCACGCACCATGCGGCCGTGATTGAAAACCTGTATCGGCTCGCCGGCGAGTATGGATTTGGTGAAGAGAAACAGCGCCATGTCCGGCCGCCCCCAGGGTCCGTACACGGTGAAAAATCGCAAGCCGGTCGTTGGCAGGCCAAACAGATGGCTGTAGGCGTGCGCCATCAGCTCGTTGGCCTTTTTGGTCGCTGCGTACAAGCTCACTGGATGATCGACCCTGTGTTGTTCGGAGAACGGCAACAGCTTGTTATCACCGTAGACGCTTGAACTCGATGCGTAGACCAGGTGGGCGACGTTGTGCTGACGGCAGGCCTCAATCACATTGGCGAAGCCGACCAAGTTGCTGTCGATGTAGGCGTTCGGGTTGATCAGCGAGTATCGAACGCCGGCCTGTGCTGCCAGATGAACGACCTTGTCGATGCGCTCTTGATGGAACAGTGTCGCCATCGCGTCGCGATCAACGATGTCGAGGGGGTGAAAGTTGAAGTTGCTGCGCCGCGTGAGCAAGACCAGTCGGTCTTGCTTGAGTTGCGGGTCGTAGTAGTCGTTGAGGTTGTCGATGCCGACGACGTTGTCGCCTCTGTCTAGAAGACGTTGCGCTACATGCATTCCAATGAATCCGGCTGCGCCGGTGAGCAGTGTTTTCATTCAGTTCACAATGAGCCGGTGCTTTTCCGACGAGATTGGCCATTGTGTTTTGACAGCGATCATTGCGCTTGGTCAGAATGCTCGGTCGAAGCCGTTTCCAAACGTCAATTTGTTTGTCAACCCGCCCTTGATGTGGTGAGATCGTCGTCGAGACCAACTTCGTCTTTCAGTTCACGCTGCCGGGTCCCCGGGTCACGGGGTGCTCTGTGCTTTTAGCTCTGTGAGGCCACCAATGGGTGACAAAATTGCCCGGCGCAGACTTGTGACCGCTGCTGAGCGAGACTATCGTGACTTTGGCACGTTCAAAAAATGGCCGCGTGCATGCTTTCGCCGACGCTGCAGCAAGCAGAACAACTCGATCCGCTGAGGTGAGGCTGTGTTTTAGATTGTTAGGTTTGTCGCTCGCAGGCTTGATGGGTCTGATCGGGTCGGGCGCTTCCGGGGGCCCTGTGTCGTCGGCCAATGATGGTGATGTTCTTCAGCCGGTCATGGGGATTTCTGGCAGTGTTGGGCGTGATGGGCGGGTCCTTGATCCGCGGCGTCGGCAGGCTCCTGGCCTGACGCTAGAGCGCTCGCCGATGCCTGAGGCGTCCACCGGCGACAAGAATCTCGATCTGCTGCTCGAGGTGTCGGGCAAGGAAGGGACTGTCGATTTTCCGGACGTGGGTCAGCGGGCCTCCAGCGTGCTCAGCGCTCGCGCGCTGGCGCGGATTCGTGGGCAGGCGGCAGTCGACCGGTCCGGCCGCGCCATCGCTTCTACCCCCAATCCTCAGCCGAGATCGGAACTGCTTGGCGATCCAAGCCTTGACTTGAATGATCGTGGTCAGGCTCGCAGTCCGCCAAAGGTCGGCCAGGATTGGTCCGGCGGACTGGGTGGTGGATCGTCGTTCGGGGGCGAGTCCTCGGGCGGCGGGTTCGCTGCAGGGCCTGCCAATGGCGGCTACACCTACGTCGGTCAAGACCGCAGTGCCGGCGTGGAAGCTGACGACAGCGTTCTAAACAGTTGGCCGCGCGAGGTGATCGCCTTTCTTCGCCGGTATCGGTATGGGGTCATCGGCAGTGTTGTCATCGGCTTGCTGTTGATCTGGGCTTTGTCGCTTATCCGTCCATCCGACTGAACTGAGCTTTCTGGCCTGAGCAGAAGATCAACGCTGCTGCCGACGATCTTCGTGATGGATTCCGGCTCCGCGTGAAACGCCGTCGACGACGCTGGCGAATGGCTTTCCCACGGGCTCAGAATTCAGCACTTGGCGGTCTGGTCATCGTCTTTGTCGCGTCACTCCATTCGCTCGTCAAGAGCATCTCAATGAAGCTCACTCATCTGCAGCGGCTCGAGTCCGAGAGCATCCACATCATGCGCGAGGTGATCGCCCAGTGCGAGAACCCGGTGATGCTTTATTCGGTGGGCAAGGACAGCGCGACCATGCTCCACCTTGCCAAGAAGGCGTTCTACCCTGCGGCGCCGCCGTTCCCGCTTCTGCATGTCGACACGACCTGGAAGTTTCGCGACATGTACAGCCTGCGAGATCGGATGGTCAAGGAGGTCGGGATGGAACTGTTGGTCTATCAAAACCCCGAAGCGGCGGCGCTGGGCATCAACCCTTTCGTACATGGCTCACAGGTTCACACCGACATGTGGAAGACGCAGGGCCTGAAACAAGCGCTCGACAAGTACGGGTTCGACGCCGCATTTGGTGGGGCAAGGCGAGACGAGGAGAAGTCACGGGCCAAGGAGAGAATTTTCTCTTTCCGCAGCAAGCAGCATCGTTGGGATCCCAAGTGCCAGCGCCCCGAACTTTGGCAGTTGTACAACGCGCGAATGCACAAAGGCGAGTCGATGCGGGTGTTTCCAATCTCCAATTGGACCGAGCTAGACATCTGGCAATACATCCACCTCGAAGGCATCCCGATCGTGCCGTTGTACTTCGCAGCTGAGCGACCGGTGGTCGAGCGAGATGGCGCGCTGATCATGGTCGACGACGAGCGCTTTCCACTTCGAGACGGCGAGCTATCCATGTTGCGCAAGGTGCGCTTTCGTACGCTGGGTTGCTACCCGCTCACCGGCGCGATCGAGAGCGAGGCAGACACGCTGCCGGCGATTATCCAGGAGATGTTGTTGGCACGGACCAGCGAGCGTCAGGGCCGGATGATCGACCATGACAGCTCTGCCTCAATGGAAAAGAAGAAGCAGGAAGGTTACTTCTGATGCGCACTTCGATACAGCATGATTTTCTTGGTGCGGCCTCCTTGTGTGGAGAGCGCTGACATGGCTCATGTTTCTGATCTCATTGCCAGCGACATAGAGGGTTATCTTCGGAAGCACGAAGAGAAGAGCCTGCTGCGGTTCATCACCTGCGGCAGTGTCGATGATGGCAAGAGCACGCTGATCGGACGCTTGTTGTTTGAGTCCAAGATGCTGTTCGAGGACCAACTCGCTGCGGTCGAAGCTGACAGCCGTCGCTGGGGCACGCAGGGCGACGCGATCGACTTCGCGTTGCTGGTTGACGGCTTGGCTGCTGAGCGTGAGCAGGGCATCACGATCGATGTGGCCTACCGGTATTTTTCAACCGACCGGCGCAAGTTCATCGTCGCCGACACGCCCGGGCACGAGCAGTACACGCGCAACATGATCACCGGCGCCTCCACTGCCGATGTTGCGGTGATCTTGATTGATGCTCGCAAAGGTGTTTTGACGCAGTCTCGGCGCCACAGTTTTCTGGTCAGTCTGATCGGCATCCGCAAGGTTGTGCTCGCCGTCAACAAGATGGACCTGGTGGACTACTCAGAGAAGGTCTTCCTCGACATCGTCGAGCAGTACCGGGTGTTCGCCAGGCAACTCGTCGCGGCGAGCCCGCTGGACATCACGGCAATTGCGTTGTCTGCGCTCAAGGGCGACAACATGCTGGTGTCCAGCGTGCAGATGCCCTGGTACCAAGGCCCCACGCTGATGGACTATCTCGAGACCGTGGAGGTCGACGAGATCGGCCAGCAAGCCGGGCCGATGCGATTGCCGGTGCAATGGGTGAATCGACCTGACCTCGATTTTCGCGGGTTTGCTGGCACCCTGAGCAGCGGCATGGTCAGGCCGGGCGACCGCATCCGCGCCCAGCCCTCGGGCCGCGAGAGCACGGTCGTTCGCATCGTCACTGCCGATGGTGACCTGCCGCTCGCTGTGGCCGGCCAATCGATCACGCTGACGCTGGCCGACGAGATCGATATTTCGCGCGGCGACGTCATCAGCGCTGCGGCCAGTCCGGCCGAAGTCGCTGACCAGTTCGAGGCCACGTTGGTATGGATGAGCGAAGAGGCGATGTTGCCTGGGCGACCCTACTTGATGAAGATTGCGACGCGCAGCGTCGGCGCGACGATCACCGAGCCCAAGTACAAATACAACGTCAACACGATGGAGCGCCTGGCGGCCAAAAAGCTCGAACTCAACGAGATCGGCCGATGCAACATCGCGCTGGACCGAGCGGTGGCTTTTGACGCCTACGCCAGCGATCGTCAGACGGGTGGCTTCATCCTGATCGACCGCATGAGCAACAGCACTGTCGGCGCCGGCATGCTTCATTTCGCGCTGCGCCGTTCGCACAACATCCATTACCAAGCTGTCGATGTCGACCGGGCCGCCCGTGCTGCGCAGAAGGGCCAGCGGCCGGCGGTGATCTGGTTCACGGGGCTGTCGGGCGCGGGCAAGTCGACGATCGCCAACTTGCTGGAGACCAAGCTGCAGGCCTTGGGTCGGCACTCCTATCTGCTTGACGGCGACAACCTGCGGCACGGCTTGAACCGGGACCTGGGCTTCACCGACGCTGACCGGGTGGAAAACATCCGCCGCGTGGCCGAGGTGGCGCGGCTGATGGTCGACGCCGGCTTGATCGTGCTGACAGCCTTCATCTCGCCTTTTCGCGCCGAGCGTGCGCTGGCGCGCAGCTTGCTCGCCGTCGGCGAGTTCATCGAGGTCCATGTCGACACGCCGCTGGCGGTGGCCGAGCAGCGCGACGTCAAGGGCCTGTACGGCAAGGCGCGGCGCGGCGAGTTGCGCAACTTCACGGGCATCGATTCGCCATACGAGGCGCCTGAGCAGCCTGAGCTGCGCATCAACACGTCTGTTTGCACGCCGCAAGCCGGCGCTGACCTGGTGCTCGCCAGCTTGTTCGAGCGCGGTCTGTTGGGCTGACCCGGTGGCCGTTCAAGTTGGGGCTGCGTCATGGACTGGATGAGCCCGGTCGCCGGTTTCTGTGTCGGCGCGCTGGTGGGCATGACCGGGGTGGGCGGTGGCGCGTTGATGACGCCCATTCTGGTGCTGCTGTTCGGTGTGGCCCCGGCTGCCGCAGTGGGCACCGACTTGTGGTTCGCCGCGATCACCAAGATGGTCGGTGGCACGCTGCACCAGCGCCGAGGTGGCGTCGATTGGCAGGTGCTGCGCCGCCTGAGCGCGGGCAGCCTGCCTGCCGCAGTCCTCACACTGCTGTGGCTGCACCACAGCGGCGCAGCGCAACTCAGGCAGGGGCTGATCCTCAATGCGCTGGGCCTGGCGCTGTTGTTGACGGCCTTGGCGATGATCTTCAAGAAGCGAACCCATGCGATGGGGCAAGCGCTTCGCGCCAAGGCACCGACCGATTTCAAGCGCGCGCAGCCCTGGCTGACGGTTTCGGCCGGTGCGGTCCTGGGCGTTCTGGTCAGCCTGACCTCTGTGGGGGCTGGCGCATTGGGCGCGGTGATGCTGCTCTACCTCTACCCCTACCGCATGAAACCTGCGCGACTGGTTGGCACGGATATCGTGCATGCGATCCCGCTGACCGTCGTCGCCGGTACCGGGCACCTGATGATGGGCAACGTCGACCTGCTGTTGCTGGGCCAGTTGTTGCTGGGTTCCGTCCCCGGCGTGGCGGTCGGCGCCTGGGTTGGCGCACGGGCACCCGAGAACTTTTTGCGCGCTGCCGTCTCGCTGGTTTTGATCGCAGTGGGTAGCAAGATGTTGCTGGCCTGAAGGTTCAGCGCCCCAGTGGCGCCCTGGGCAGGCACCGATCCTGGTCGAATCGGCTACCATAGTTCAGAGATTGGTCAATCGGAGATCCAGATGGTAAAAGTCAGCTTGCAGGTCAATTCCCAGGCGGTCAGCGCCGATGTCGACAGCCATATGTTGCTGATCGACATGCTCCGCGGTCCTTTGTCGCTGACCGGCACCCACGCCGGCTGCGACACGGCGCAGTGCGGCGCTTGCACGGTGCTGCTGGACGGTCAGGCCGTCAAGAGCTGCAGCGTGCTGGCCGTCCAAGCCCAGGGACGCAGCGTCACCACTGTCGAAGGCCTTGCCAAGGGCGACAAACTGCACCCTCTGCAGCAGGCCTTCATGGACTGCCACGGCTTGCAATGCGGTTTCTGCACCTCGGGCATGATGATGACCAGCGCCTGCCTGCTGGCCGGCAACCCGAACCCGACCGAGGGTGAGATCGTCCACGCGCTCGAGGGCAACCTCTGCCGCTGCACCGGCTACGTCAACATCGTTGCCGCAGTCCAGCAGGCCGCTACCGCGATGACTGGAGCGCAAGCATGAACGCCCCGCTCGAAGCAGCGCGCTTTGGCAGCGGCCAGTCGGTGCGCCGGATCGAAGACCCGGCGTTGATCCGTGGCCTCGGCCAGTACGCCGACGACATCTCGCTGCCTGGCCAAACCTTTTTGGCGTTTCTGCGCAGCCCCTATGCGCACGCCAACATCACCAGCATCGACGCCACGGCTGCGAAGACCATGCCCGGCGTGCTGGCGGTCTACACCGGTGCCGACCTGGTCGCCGCTGGCGTCAAGGCAATGCCTGCGCCGTCGGGCTTCCCAAGGCCCGACGGCAAGCCTGGCGTGTCGGCACCGCGCCGCGCGCTGGCCCATGGACGCGTGCGCTTTGTCGGCGAGGCGGTGGTCGCGGTGGTGGCCGAGTCGCTGGACCAGGCCCGCGCGGCCGCCGAGGCGGTCGAGGTCGACTACCAAGAGTTGCCCGCAGTGGTTGACGCTTTCGCGGCGATGCGGCCCGGCGCACCCCAGCTTTGTGACGAAGCCCCAGACAACATCGCTGCGGCCATGCGCCATGGCGATGCCGCAGCGACCGAGGCTGCTTTTGCCGGCGCTGCGCACCGGGTGTCGGTCGACGTCGACAACCAGCGCTTGGCGCCCAGCCCGATCGAGCCACGCTGCATCAATGCTGCGGTCGGCGCCGTTGGCAGCGCTGACGCGGGCCGGCTGGTCGTTCGCTTGTCGTCGCAGATGCCCACAGCGGTTCGCGGCGGGCTGGTCGATGCGATCCCGGGCCTGAGCGCTGAGAGCGTGCGGGTGCTGGTCGGCGATGTCGGCGGTGGTTTCGGCATGAAGACCGGCATCTACCCCGAGGACATCGCGGTGGGCTTTGCCGCGCTGCAGCTCAAGCGGCCAGTCAAGTGGCGTGCCGATCGGCTCGAGGAGTTTCTGGCTGCGGTGCACGGCCGCGACGTCGTCAGTCGGGCCGAACTCGCACTCGACGCCAAAGGCAAGGTGCTGGCGCTGCGGGTGCGCGGCATCGCCAACGTCGGCGGCTATGCCACCGGCACGGGCGTGGCGATCCAGGTCCTGATCGGGCCTTGGGTGTCGACCAGCATTTACGACATCCCGGTGATCGATCTGCATTTTTCTGCGGTGATGACCAACACCACACCCACCGGGGCCTACCGCGGCGCTGGTCGGCCTGAAGCGATCTACCTGACCGAGCGGCTGATGGACGCCGCATCGCGCAAGCTCGGACTCGACCCGGCCGAACTGCGCCGCCGCAACATGATCCGCCCCGATCAGATGCCCTACAAGAATCCGATGGGCCAGACCTACGACAGCGGCGCCTTCGAGCAGATTCTCGACCAGGGCCTGGCGCTGGCCGACTGGTCGGGGTTTGCGGCGCGGCGCGCGCAGTCCGAGGCCCGTGGCAAGCTGCGTGGTCGTGGCATCGCCACCTTCCTGGAGTGGACCGGCGGCAACGTGATGGAAGAGCGGGTGACGGTCAACGTCACTGCCGACGGTTTCATCGAGCTGGGCTCGGCCACGCAGGGCATGGGGCAGGGCATCGCGACCAGCTATGCCCAGTTGGCGGTCGATGTGTTCGGCGTGTCGATCGACCGCATCCGCGTGCTGCAAGGCGACACCGACCGTCTCAACGGCTTCGGTAGCGCCGGTTCGCGCTCGTTGTTCACCGGTGGCTCGTCGGTCGATGTGGCGTCACGCCGCACCATCGACGAGGCCAAGAACCTGGCCGCTGAGGCGCTGGAAGCGCCGGCAGCCGACATCGAGTACCGCGAAGGCCGCTTCAAGGTCGCAGGCACTGACTTGGGCATAGGCTTGTTCGAGCTGGCCGCGCGCCAGCCCGAGGCCCGTATCCATGTCGACAGCACGAGTTCGGCGGGCGGCCCGACCTGGCCCAACGGCTGCCATGTCTGCGAGGTCGAGCTCGACCGTGCTACTGGTGAGGTGGCGGTGGTGGCCTATGCCTCGGTCAACGACATCGGACGCGTCGTCAGCCCGACCATCGTCCGCGGTCAGGTTGACGGTGGAGCTGTGCAGGGCATAGGCCAGGCGCTGTGCGAGCGTGTCGCCTACGACGCTGAGACCGGCCAGTTGCAAAGTGCCAGCTTCATGGATTACGCGCTGCCCAATGTTGACGGGTTCCTGGGTTTCAAGACCGCTTTCGACACCTCGGTGCCTTGCAAGACCAACCGCCTGGGCGTCAAGGGTGTGGGCGAGCTAGGCACCATCGGTGCGACCCCGGCTGTTGTCAACGCGGTGATCGATGCGCTCGACCACGCAGGTCTTGGCGCTGCGGCCGAGGCGATCCAGATGCCGGTAACTTCTGAGCGAGTCTGGCGCGCGCTGAACCTCAAGCAGTTCGACGCCAGCCCGTTCACGCTCTGATCCACCGGCAGGTCTGAGGGGCGGCGGCGTCAAGCCGCTGTTCTTAGGCCTAGCTTCAAGCCGCGCGCAAGCAGTCGACGATTTGCATTCTTGCGGCGCGCCAGGCGGGGATGAAGCCGCCGACCACGCCCATCGCCAGCGCGAAGAGCAGCGTCTGAACAGCGATCTGCGGCGTCAGCACAAACCTGAATGCGAGTTCGGCAAAGGTCTGGAAGTTGGTGGTCGACACATCGACCACCTGCATCGCACTGGCCGCTGCCAACCCCGCCAAGCCGCCCAGCGCTGAGAGCAGCAGAGATTCGGTCATGAAGGCTGTGAGCACCGCACTGCGCCGAAACCCCAGTGCCCGCAGCGTGCCGATCTCGCCGGTGCGCGAGGCCACCGCCGCGAACATCGTGATCATCGCGCCGACCACCGCGCCGATCGAGAAGATCAGTGCCAGGCTCAGGCCCAGGATGTTGATGAAGGTGGCCAGCGCCTCGCTCTGCTCGGCGTAGAAGCGGACCTCGGGCTTGGCTTCTAGCGACAGCCTGGGGTCGTCGTCGATGCGAGACCTGGTGGCCTCGAACAGTCCGGCGTCGGCCAGTCGAAACAGCACGACCGAGTAGACCGGTCGCCTGAAGGCCTGCAGCATCTGCTCGGCATCGCCCCATATCTCGGAGTCGAAGCCGCTGCGGCCGGCCTCGAACTTGCCGACGATCAGCCATTCGCGACCGGCAAACCGCAGCGAGGCACCGAGGTCTATGCCTGCGAACCCGGCCGCTGTAGCCGCGCCGACGACGATCTCCGAGGTGCCAGGCCGAAACATCCGGCCCGCGACGAACTTGACCCCCGGGCGCAGTTGCAGGCCGAGCTCGGAGCTGCCGCGCACCGTCACGTTGCTGGGCTTGCCGTTGCTTCGTTTGGGCAGGCTGATCAGCACCACCGGCTCCGGACTGAACAGCGGCCTGCCGGACGCGTCGGTGGCAACGCCGGGCAGCGTCGACAGCACGTGGGCCTTGTCGCGCTCGATGCCGCTGTTGATCTCGGCCCCTGCGCCCTTGCGCAACACCATCACGTTGTCGGGTTGGCCGGTGGCCACCAGCGTGCTGCGGATGCCCTCGCTCATCATCAACACGGTCGCAAACACATAGACCACCAAAGCCATGCCGCCCGCCGTCAGCGCGGTGGTGACGCGCCGCACCCACAGGTTGCGGGCGATGTAACTGAACGGAATGGCGCGCATGTCAGCCTATCTGACGCAGCCCGGCGACGATGTCGATCCGGCTCATCTTCCAGGCTGGCCAGGCTGCGGCCACCGCGCCCACGCCGAGCGCCGCGGCCAGTTGCAGCGCCATCGTCAGCGTCGAGACCTGGAACACCGGGAACAGCGTGCCCACCGCGCTGCGAAAGCCCGCGGCCAGCGGCAAGGTCAGCAGCACACCTGCCAGGCCGCCGATCGCTGCGATCAGCAGGCTCTCGCCGAACAGCAGCCGCACGACGAATCCGGGCGAAAACCCCAGCGCCTTGAGCGTGGCGTATTCGGCCAGGCGCTCGCGCGCTGTCATCGTCATCGTGTTGGCCATCACCGCCATGATGATCACAACGATGATCAGGCTGACCGCGCGCACCGCCACCAGGATGGCCTCGCTCATCGAGACGAAGCTGAGCTGGAAAGCGGCTTCGGTCTCGGTCATGGTCTCGGCCAGTGAATTGGCGAACAACTGGTCGACGCGCTGGCCGACCAGCGCGGCGTTGTTGGGCTCGTCGATGCCGACGATGTACACGCCCACCGCGTCGGCACGGCGCGGTGATTTCAGCCGGATCGTCTCGTTGACATAGCCCCAATGCATCAGCAGCTGGCTCTCGTCGGTCTTGGCGTCGGCGCCGTCCCAGATGCCGCGCAAGTTGAAGGTCCAGGTGCCGGGGTAGATCGTGCCGCGCAGCGGGATCTGGTCGCCAATCTTCCAGCCGAATTTGTCCGCGAGCTTGCGGCCGACGATAGCGCCTTGCCGGTCGCGGTAGAAGGCCTGCTTCTGCTCCTCGGGCAGCCGGTACTCGGGGTAGAGCGGCAGGTAGGTGGTCGGGTCGATCGCGAACTGCGGAAAGAAATTGCGCTCGGTGACATAGACGCCGCCGAACCAGTTGGCCCAGCTCACCTGTTGAACCCCTTCCACCCCGCGCAGTCTCTGGCCGTAGTTCAGCGGCAGCGCGAAGGTCAGCGAGATGTTGCTGCGCGTGACCAGCCGCGTGCTCGAACTGCCCTCGACGCCGGCATACCAGGCGTCGACGATGGTGCGAAGCAGACCGAAAGCGCAGATCGCCACCACCAGCCCGACCATCGTCAGCGCGGTGCGCAGCTTGTGGCGGAAGGCGTTCTTGAGCAGCAGTTTGAACAAGAACATGAGGCTAGACCACCTCATCCACCAACACGCCTTTTTCAAGGTGCACCATGCGCCCGGCGCGGGCGGCGGCTTTCGGGTCGTGGGTGACCATCACGATGGTCTTGCCCAGCTCATGCACCAACTGGTCTAGCAGCGACAGCACCTCCTCGCCGGTGTTGCGGTCCAGGTCGCCGGTGGGTTCGTCGGCGACGATCAGCGCCGGGTCGGTGACGAGCGCGCGTGCGATCGCCACCCGTTGCTGCTGGCCGCCGGATAACTCGCTCGGGTAATGGTCGGCGCGGTCGGTCAGGCCGACCAAGGCCAGCACCGCGGACACCCGCTTGTGCCGCTCGCGCGACGACAGGTCGGTCAGCAGCAATGGCAACTCGACGTTGTCGAAGGCTGACAGCACCGGCAGCAGGTTGTAGAACTGGAAAATGAAACCGACGTTGGCTGCGCGCCAATCGGCCAGCTCGCCCTCGGACAGGCTGGCGATGTCCACGCCGCCGATCTCTATCGTGCCGCTGGCGGGCTTGTCGATGCCGGCGATCAGGTTGAGCAGCGTGCTCTTGCCCGAACCGCTAGGGCCCATCAGCGCGACGAACTCGCCTTGCGCCACCTCGAGGTGGATGTCGACCAAAACTGGAATAGCCTGGCCGCCGCGCACATAGCCTTTGCTGAGCTGGCTGATGCGGATCAGCGGGGGCGTCATTTGGCGCTCACCACCACCTTGGCGCCGGCCTTGAGGGTCTCGACCGGGTTCAGCACCACGCGCTGACCCGACTTCAGGCCTTCACCGCTGACCTCCTGCAGGTCGCCGATCTTGCGACCCAACGTCACCGGCACGGCCTCTACTGTGTCGGCGACCAGGCGGAAGACGGTCTTCTTGCCGTCGCGCTCGACGATGGCCTTGGGGTTGACCGCGATCACCGGCTTCTGGTCTTCGTTGGATGCGGGTCGCGACAGAAAGCTGACCTTGGCGCTCATTTCGGGCAGGATGCGCGCATCCAGCATCTCGAAGCGGATCTTGGTCATCACCGTGGCCTTGGCCCGGTCCACGGTCGGCACGATGCGCGAGACATTGCCGCGAAAGCGCATCTCGGGCAGCGCATCGAGCGTGATCTCGACCGACTGCTCGGGCTTGATGCGCGCGACGTTGCTCTCGCTGACATCGGCCTCGACCTCGAGCGTGGCCATGTCGGCCATCGTCACCACCGCACCCGAGGTGCCTGTGGCCGAAGAAAAAGGCGTGATCATGTCGCCGACATTGGCGTTCTTGACCAGCACCACGCCGTCGAAAGGCGCACGGATCTCGGTGTTGGTCTGGTTGACCTGTTGC
Source organism: Aquabacterium sp. (assembly GCA_044377715.1). Classification (GTDB taxonomy): domain Bacteria; phylum Pseudomonadota; class Gammaproteobacteria; order Burkholderiales; family Burkholderiaceae_C; genus Pseudaquabacterium. The sequence continues at coordinate 21,723 of JBILYN010000008.1, read as the reverse complement.
ACCTTGACCAGTGCCTGGCTCTGCGCGATGCCGGCCTGGGCGCTGAGGACCGCTGCCTGCAGCGTGGCGAGCGCCGATCGGGCCACCGCCAGTCGGCGCTCGGCACCGTCTACCGCTTGCGCCGAGACAAAGTTCTGGGCCCGCAAGTCCTGCTGGCGCTGCAGTTCGACCTCGGCATTGGCCAGTTCAGCCCGGCCTTGGCCGAGCGCTGCCTCGGCCTGGGCTTTGACCGCCTGCGACTGGGCCACGCCTGACACGCTGGCGGCCACCGCCGCTTGCACGTCGCTGGCGTCTAGCCGCCCGATCAGCTCGCCCTGCTTGACCACGCTGCCCTCGCGGACCCGCAGCTCGATCAGCCGGCCGGTGCCCTTGCTGGCCACTGCGGCACGGCGCTGGGCGACCACGTAGCCCGATGCCGTGAGCTCGGCGTATTGTTGCGACGGGTAGGCCGCGAGCACTGCGCCAGCCTGCACCTCGGTCTTGCGCGGCATGGCGAGCAGCGCGCTGCCACCGATCAACACCCCCAAGCCCAGCACCCAGGGCCAACGCTTGCGACGCCGACGCAGCGGCGCGCTGCGGTCTATCTTGAGCTGGGACAGCCGGTTGGCAGAAGGGTTGGGCGCGTCGGCCATGGCGTGAACGGGCTGATGCCTTGCGGGCGAAGCACCGAGCATGCCATGACTGGTGCCGCCTGCGGGCTGCGCAGACCTTGAAAGCTGGGCGCCGGCCCCAAAATGTTGCCAGCAGGCCGTTTTATGGCCAGATCTTTTCACGCACAAGCGCCGACTGTCGGCCCCAACGACGCCAACCTCCACAAGCCCATGACCAAGCAAACCCACGCCTTCCAGGCCGAAGTCAAGCAGATCCTGCACCTCGTCACCCACTCGCTGTACTCCAACAAGGAAATCTTCCTGCGTGAACTGGTGTCCAACGCGTCCGACGCCTGCGACAAGCTGCGCTTCGAAGCGCTGGACAACAACGCGCTCTACGAAGACCAGGCCAGCCTGGAGGTCCGTGTGATGTTCGATGCCGAGGCCAAGACCCTGACGATCCGCGACAACGGCATCGGCATGAGCGCTGATGAAGCCGCCTCGCATCTGGGCACGATCGCCAAGAGCGGCACCCGCGAGTTCATGTCCAAGCTCGAAGGCGAGCAAAAGAAAGATGCCAACCTGATCGGCCAGTTCGGCGTCGGTTTCTACTCGGGCTTCATCGTCGCCGACCGCATCACCGTCGAGACCCGCCGCGCCGGTCTGGACGCGAGCCTGGGCGTTCGCTGGAGCAGCGAGGGCAGCGGCGAGTACGAGCTCGAGAGCATCAGCCGCACCCAGCGCGGCACCGACGTGATCCTGCACCTGCGCGACGAGGAAGCCGAGTTCCTGTCGAGCTGGAAGCTCAAGTCCATCATCAGCAAGTACAGCGACCACATCTCGCTGCCCATCCTGATGCAGAAGGAGGAGTGGGACGCCGAGGCCAGCAAGCAGGTCACGAAGGACGAGTGGGAGACGGTGAACAAGGCCGCGGCGCTGTGGGCACGCTCCAAGAGCGACATCACCGACGCCGAATACCAGGAGTTCTACAAGCAGATCAGCTACGACCAGGATGCACCGCTGGCCTACACCCACAACCGGGTCGAAGGCCGCAGCGAGTACACCCAACTGCTCTACGTGCCGGCCAAGGCGCCGCAGGACATGTGGAACCGCGACAAGCGCGGTGGCGTGAAGCTCTATGTCAAGCGCGTGTTCATCATGGACGACGCCGAGGCGCTGATGCCGGTCTACCTGCGCTTCGTCAAGGGCGTGATCGATTCGGCCGACCTGCCGCTCAACGTCAGCCGCGAGTTGCTGCAAGAGAGCCGCGACGTCAAGGCGATCCGCGAGGGTTCGACCAAGCGCGTGCTGGGCATGCTCGAGAGCCTGGCCGACAGTGACAGCGTGGACGACAAGGCCAAGTACTTGAAGTTCTGGAACGAGTTCGGCGCAGTGCTGAAAGAAGGCATAGGCGAGGACTTCGCCAACCGCGAGCGTCTGGCCAAGCTGTTCCGCTTCGCGTCGACCCAGGCCGACGAAGGCGTGTCGCTGGCCGACTATGTCTCGCGCATGAAGGAAGGCCAGGATGCGATCTACGTGATCACAGCCGACACGCTGGCTGCCGCCAAGTCCAGCCCGCAGCTCGAGATCTTCCGCAAGAAGGGTCTGGAGGTGCTGTTGCTGACCGACCGCGTCGATGAGTGGCTGCTCAGCCACCTCTACGAGTTCGAAGGCAAGCAATTGCAAAGCGTGGCCAAGGGTGCGGTCGACCTGGGCAAGCTGCAGGACGAGGACGAGAAGAAACACGCCGAGGTGGTGGCCGAGACCTTCAAGCCCACGCTCGACAAGCTCAAGGCCGCGCTGGTCGATCGCGCCAAGGACGTTCGCGTGACGACCCGTTTGGTCGACTCACCCGCCTGCCTGGTCGTCGAGGAGGGCGACATGAGTGGCCACTTGACGCGCATGCTCAAGCAGGCCGGCCAGAGCGCGCCCAAGAGCCAGCCCATCCTCGAGGTGAACCCCGAGCACGCGATGGTCAAGAAGCTCGCCAGCGATGACGCCCGCTTCGACGATCTGGCCCACATCCTGTTCGACCAGGCGCTGCTGGCCGAGGGCGGCCAGCTCGACGACCCGGCGGCCTATGTCGCCCGCGTGACCAAGCTGCTCAGCGCTTGAATTGACCCACCCCCGGAGGCGCCAGAGGCGCCTCCCCCCTCAAGGCGGCGACGCCAGAGGCCCGGCAAAGCCGGCTCCACGGCGTCTGCTTGAAGGGGGCGGTGTCTTGCTTTGCAGTCCTCGCCTCAGTCCACCCAGTCGAGGTCCAGCGGCGGCTGCGCCATCGCCTCGACCTGCTCGCGCAGCTGGATGGTCTGCTGGCCCCAGTAGCCGGCGTTGCCGAACCAGGGAAACGCCGCCGGGAAAGCCGGGTCGCTCCAGCGCTCGGCCAGCCAAGCGCTGTGGTGGACCATTCGCAGCGTTCGCAGCGGCTCGATCAGCGCGAGCTCGCGTTGATCGAAATCGCGGAACTGGCGGTAGCCCTGCAGCACCGCGGCCATCTGGCCGCGCATCGCGTCCGGGCTGCCCGACAGCAGCATCCACAAGTCCTGGATCGCCGGGCCCATCACCGCGTCGTCGAGGTCAACGATGTGCGGCCCCTCGCCATCGTCGCGCCACAAGATGTTGCCGGGGTGGCAATCGCCGTGCAGCCGCAGTATCCGGGTCGGCACCGCCGCCATTGCCTGGTCGACCGCAGCCAATGCCTGTTCGCAGCCCTCGCGCCACGGGCCGAGCTGGGCCATCGGGATCTGGTCCAAATCCAGCAGCCTGGCCAGCGCCGCGTGGCCGAAGGTCGCGGCGTCCAGCGTTCTGCGCTGCTCGAACACTCGCTGCTCGCCCACCGCGTGCAGCCTGGCGATGAATCGGCCCAGCCAGCGCAGCGTCTCTGGCTGGTCCAGCTCTGGCCCATGGCCGGACCGGCGCGGGTAAGCCGCCAACCGGAAGGCTTCGCCTTCGATCAACGCATGGCCCAGGGTCTGGCCTGATGGCAACCGCAGCGGCGGCACCACAGGCACCTCGGCCGCGGCCAGTTCGGCGCCGAAGCGGTGTTCTTCCTCGATCTGCGCATCGCTCCAGCGGCCCGGTCTATAGAACTTGGCCACCACCGCGCCGCCATCCTCGAGCATCACCTGGAAGACCCGGTTTTCGTAACTGTTGAGCTGCAGCAACCGCCCGTCGCCACGCAGGCCGACATCGTCGAGCGCATCGAGCACTGCTTGCGGCGTCAAGCACGTGAACGGGTGGGCGGACGTCAAGCGCCGACTCCGGACAGGGTCGGAAACGATGGGGCCGATGGGCCGGTCTGTCGGATGGTCATCAGCCACGATAGCAGGCGCATCGGACGTTCGCGGCATCATTCCTTGGCGGTCCGACCGGTGGTCTGGCCGATGTCGCACTTCAGGTCTGCAATGGTGTCGATCACGCCACCGACTATTCGCGCCTGCTGCTTGAGTCGGTAATCGATTTCGGCAACGCCGTCGCCGACCCACTGCTCCAACCGCGAGGCCAGCGTGTCGTGCGGCAGCTTGAGGTAGGCGTCAGTCTCGCTGCCGGCGCGGTCCACGGTCGCGCCGGCCTTGCGGACGATCCTAAGCATCACGTGGTTTTCGGTCAGTGCGTGGATGAACATACTGTCGAAGCCGCGGTTGCGGGCATGCAGCATCGCGTGGCCGAACAAGCAAGCGCCATAGCCTCGGCTGCGGGCATGTGTTGCGACCGAGACACCGAACTCGGCGGCCTTCGGGCCTAGCGTGCCGGCGTCCGGGAAGGCCAGGTGAGCCATCGCGATCAGGTCCAGCCGCCGGTTGAACACACCGAAGACTTCGTCGCGGTCGAAATTCAGGCCTTGCACATAGCGGCCGATCTGCTCGTCGCCCGCCGTGTAGCCGAAACGCAGGTAGCGGTCGCGTTCGGGCAGGCTTGTCAGGTGGGCGAGGATGCGATCCCGGTGACGCGGTGTCAGCGACCGGATCGGCAGCCATGGCGTCGACCCCGCACGCTCGATCGCTGCCGCCCCGCTGCCGGCCGGCCCAGAGGGCTTGGATTCGATGGTCATGGATTTTGCCTGATAGATAAGTAAAAACCCTTATATCATGTTGCTGATCGGCGCAGCTTGTTCGGGCCCATCGGTCGGGGGTCTGCTTGCGAAGCCTGCCACCCCGCAGCTTGCGGCTACAATGTTCGGCTGTCCCTAATGACGGCGGGGTGGCGCATTGGATTTTGAGGTCTCGACACTTGGGTGCCGGGCCGCAAGATCTGAGAAGCTGGTTGCACGAAAACCGAGAGGTCGCCCTGATAAGCGGTTCCGAGGTTGAGGCTTCAAGCACCGAAGAGCTGTCAGCGGTACGGCACCCATGTTGGGTGCCGGCCCAACCCGAAAGACCCTCATGAAGACCTTCAGCGCCAAGCCGGCCGAGGTGACGCACGAGTGGTTTGTGCTTGATGCCACCAACAAGGTGCTCGGACGTGTCGCCAGCGAAGTGGCACTCCGTTTGCGCGGCAAGCACAAAGCCATTTACACGCCTCACGTCGATACCGGTGATTTCATCATCATCGTCAACGCCGACAAGATCCGCGTCACGGGCAACAAGTCCGAAGACAAGATCTATTACCGCCATTCGGGCTACCCGGGCGGCATTCATGCCACGAGCTTCAAAGACATGCAGGCCAAGCACCCCGGCCGCGCTATCGAGAAGGCGGTCAAAGGCATGTTGCCCAAAGGCCCGCTCGGCTACGCGATGATCAAGAAGCTGAAGGTGTATGCCGGTGACTCACACCCGCACACCGCCCAGCAGCCCAAAGCGCTGGTAATCGCAGCGCTGGAAATCTAAGGAGCGGTGATGATCGGTAATTGGAACTACGGCACCGGCCGCCGCAAATCTTCGGTGGCCCGTGTCTTCATGAAGCGCGGCGAAGGCCTGATCATGGTCAACGGCAAGACGGTGTCCGATTATTTCGGCCGTCAGACCTCGATCATGATCGTCAAGCAGCCGCTGATGCTGACGAACAACGAGATGTCTTTCGACATAAAGATCAACGTGCGTGGCGGTGGTGAATCGGGCCAAGCCGGCGCGGTGCGTCACGGCATCACCCGTGCGCTGATCGACTACGACGCGACGCTCAAGCCTGACCTGAGCCGTGCCGGTTTCGTCACGCGCGATGCGCGTGAAGTCGAGCGCAAGAAGGTTGGCCTGCACGGCGCGCGTCGTCGCAAGCAGTTCAGCAAGCGCTGATGGCGCGATGCTCCGGCACGCAGGTGCTGGAGCTTGGCTCTCGGGCCACAAACAAAGGCCGCTTTTACAAGCGGCCTTTGTGCTTGATGCGACGCCGATGACCCGGTCTGTTGCAAGGTCAAGCCTTCCCGTGGGACCATGTGGGGCAAACGCGTTTTTTGGCCAGCACTTTCTTCGCTGGCCGACTCGCGAAACACGGATATTCAATCGTCGGCCGCCTGATCCTGTGCCGACCTCTTCGCTGGAGAACCTATGAACGCAGTCGCTGAAAACATCGACCTTGACACGCTCGACATGCCACCGCCGCTGGTCTTCACCGACAGTGCTGCCGCCAAGGTGGCTGACCTGGTGGCCGAAGAAGGCAACCCCGAGCTCAAGCTGCGCGTCTTCGTCCAGGGCGGCGGCTGTTCTGGATTCCAGTACGGCTTCACCTTCGACGAGGTCGTCAACGAAGACGATACCCAGATGAGCAAGAACGGCGTCACGCTGTTGATCGACGCGATGAGCTTGCAATACCTGGCTGGCGCCGAGATCGACTACAAGGAAGACCTGCAGGGTGCGCAGTTCGTGATCAAGAACCCGAATGCCACCACGACCTGCGGCTGCGGATCGAGCTTCTCGGCCTGAGTCAGCGCAGGAACAGCTGGTACACCGGGTTGTCGGTTTCCTCGACACAAGGGTAGGCCAGCGCCTCGCGGAAAGCGTCGAAGGCTGACGCGTCACCCGCAGGCACCTGGATGCCGACCAGGATGCGGCCGTGATCCGCGCCCTGGTTGCGGTAGTGGAACAGGCTGATATTCCAGCCCGGGTGCAGGCTCGAGAGGAATTTCATCAGCGCACCCGGCCGCTCAGGGAAGACAAAGCGAAACAGCCGCTCGTCGGCTGCCAGCCCCGAGGCGCCGCCGACCCGGCCGCCGACCATGTGCCGCACATGCTCCTTGGCGAGTTCGTCATCGGTCAGGTCGACGGTGGCAAAGCCGTGGCGCGAAAAGTTGCGAGCGATCTTGTCGGCATCCTCGCGCTTGGCGATCGTCACGCCGACAAAGACATGGGCTAGATGGGTGTCTGAGATGCGGTAATTGAACTCGGTCACCGAGCGCGGCCCCAGCAACTCGCAAAAGCGCTTGAACGAGCCGCGCTCCTCGGGGATCGTCACCGCGAACAGCGCTTCGCGTTGCTCGCCGAATTCGGCCCGTTCGGCAACAAACCGCAGCCGGTCGAAGTTCATGTTAGCGCCGCAGGTGATCGCCACCATGGTCTTGCCCTTGAGCTTGTGGCGAGCCGCATATTGCTTGACCGCTGCCACCCCCATCGCGCCGGCCGGTTCCAGGATGCTTCGGGTGTCCTGAAACACATCCTTGATCGCTGCGCAGACCTCGTCGGTGTCGACGACGACGAAGTCGTCGACCAGTTCGCGGGTCAGGCGGAAAGTCTCCTCGCCGACGAGCTTGACCGCCGTGCCGTCCGAGAACAAGCCAACATCGGCGAGCGTGACGCGGTGGCCGGCCTGCACCGAGCGCAGCATCGCGTCCGAGTCGCGGGTCTGAACGCCGATCACCAGGATCTCGGGCCGCACGGCCTTGATGTACGAAGCCACGCCCGAGATCAACCCGCCGCCGCCGATCGCGACAAAGATCGCCGTGATCGGCCCCTGGTGTTGGCGCAGGATCTCCATCGCGATCGTGCCCTGGCCGGCAATCACGTCGGGGTCGTCGAAGGGGTGGACGAAGGTCAGCCCCTGGTCGCGCTGCAGCCCCAGGGCGTGGTCGTAGGCGTCTGAGAAGCTGTCGCCGTGCAGCACCACCTCGCCGCCCAGCGCCAGCACCGCGTCGATCTTGAGCTTCGGTGTGGTCACCGGCATCACGATCAGCGCGCGGCAGCCTAGTTTTTTCGCCGACAGCGCCACGCCCTGGGCATGGTTGCCTGCGGACGCGCAGATCACGCCCTGGGCCAACTGCTCGGGCGCCAGATGCACCATCTTGTTGTAAGCGCCGCGCAGCTTGAAGCTGAACACCGGTTGCTGGTCCTCGCGCTTGAGCAGCACCGGGTTGCCGATGCGGCGCGACAGGCTGCGCGCCGGCTCGAGCGCGGATTCGATCGCCACATCGTAGACCTTCGCAGTGAGGATCTTCTTCAGGTAATCGGGGTGGGACGCGGGAATGGTCTTGGCGCGGGCCATGGGCAGCTGTCTCCTGGGCTTCCTGATCTTGTGCGGCGCAGCATGATAGCCGCGGGCTGGCAGGAGGGCTGGCAAGAGGGCTGGCCAAAAAAAAGCCCAGGGTTCGCACCCCGGGCTGAATCCACCAATCAAGGAGGTGGAGGAGACAACTTGCAAGGTCAGCAGCCTGTCTTCCCGCGCCACTGACCAACAAGTGGAGTCTAGCTGCTAGATTGCTGCGCCGCAATATGATGTGGTCATCAGGTCTAGGGAGCACGCTCCAGAGCCTGGGGCGCGGATGCACGGCTTCGGTGCGATCCGCACGAAATCACCGATCACCAACAGGCGGCAGCGCCTGAAAGAGCCAGACCATGGAATGCAAGATTCATTGGGTGCCCGGCAGCGGCATGGGTTTCGTGGCCGAGACCGGCAGCGGCCACCTGTTGACGATGGACGGTGCGCCCGACGGCGGCGGTCGCAACCTGGCGCCCAGGCCGATGGAAACCCTGCTCGCCGGCGCAGGCGCCTGCACCGCTTATGACGTGGTGCTGATCCTCAAGCGCGGCCGCCACGAGGTGACGGGCTGCGAGCTCAAGGTCGAGGCCGACCGCGCCGCCACCGACCCCAAGGTCTTCACGCGCATCAACCTGCATTTCACCGTCACCGGCCGCAAGCTGGCCGAGGCCGCGGTGGCCAGGGCGATCGCGATGTCGCACGAGAAATACTGCTCGGCGACGATCATGCTGAGCAAGACTGCCGAGATCAGCACCAGCCACGAGATCATTGATATCTGACCGATTCAGACGACGTGGGCCACCCGCGTCATCACACCTGCCGCAGCCCGCATCAACCAGCGCACCGGCGCGGGCACTGGGCTGGCGCCGGCCTGCAAGGCCTGGTCGGCGTGTCGGGCTTCGTCGGCCTTCATCTGCGCGACCACCGCGCGCGAGGCCAGGTCCTGCTCCGGCAGGCGCTGCAAATGGCCGGCCAGGTGGGCTTCGACCTGTTGCTCGGTTTCGACGACAAAACCCAGGCTGACGCGGTCGCCGGCACGTCCGGCGGCCAGGCCGATCGCGAACGCGCCGGCGTACCACAGCGGGTTGAGCCAGCTGGGCCGGTCGCCCAGATCGGCCAGCCGGCGCTCTATCCAGGCCAGGTGGTCGGTCTCCTCGCGGCCTGCGGCCAGCATCTGGGCGCGCAGCTCAGGCGTTCGGGCCGTCAAGGCCTGGGCCGCGTAAAGGGCTTGGGCGCAGACCTCGCCGACATGGTTGACCCGCATCAGCGCGCCCGAGAGTTTGCGCTGCGCCGGGTCCAACGCAGCGCCGGTTTGGGCTGGCAGCGGCATTGGCCGCGCCGCGTGCGCGCTGCGGGTCAGCGTGCGCAGCGCCTGATCGGCGCTGCTGAGTACATCGTCCAGGGTCACATCGTCCAGGGTCGGCATCCACTGAGGATAGCCCAGCGCTGCTTGCCACGCTTGCGTTGTAGCAAGACAACAGCTGGCACATTTTCAGGGCTTAATGCTTTGCGAAAAGCCCCCACTCTGGTGCAATACACACAACTTCCGATGAGGATGTTGGCCTGACCGGCCCCCACCGCTCCCGGTGAGAGGGTTTCCTTCGGGATCGGGACCTCTTGTTCAACCTAGGAGATTTACCAAATGAAAAAGTCACTCGTCGCATTTGCCGTACTCAGCGCGTTCGCTGGCGCCGCTTCGGCCCAGTCGTCGGTCACCGTTTTCGGTGTCGTTGACCTGAGCGCCAACTCTTGGAAAAACGGCTCGAATGAGCAAAAAAAGCTGGACAGCAACCAGATGAACAGCAACCGTCTGGGCTTCCGCGGTACTGAAGACCTTGGCGGCGGCATGAGCGCCAGCTTCTGGATCGAAGGCGGCATGGACAACAGCGTCGGCCTCGGCGGCAACGCCAACGGCGGCTTTGACTTCCAGCGTCGTTCGACCGTCAGCCTGAGCGGCAAGTTCGGCGAAGTCCGCCTCGGCCGCGACTACACCAGCCCGTTTATCTTGAACGCCACTTTTGACGTCTACGGTGCCAACGGCATGGGCAACTCGCTGAACCTGTACGCCAGCGCTGCTTCGACCATGGGTTCCGGTGCCGGCACGGTCGTGCGCGCCAACAACATGGCCGCTTACTTCCTGCCTAGCGGCCTGGGTGGTGTGTACGGTTCGGTCCAGTTCTCAGCTGCTGAGGTCGGCGCTGTCGACGGCGGCGCTGTCAAGGCCGCCGGCAACGGCATGACCGCTGGCGTGATTGGCTACGCCCAAGGTCCGATCAACGTCGCGATCGGCCTTGCTCAGACCAAGACCGCTACCGTCAATGATTTCAAGGTCATGAACATCGGCGGTTCTTACAACTTCGGTGTGGCCAAGGTCTTGGGCCTGTTCAACCAGCATAAGTACGGCGCGCTGAAGTACACCACGACCCAACTGAGCGTTTCGGTTCCTGTCGGTGCCGGCGAGATCAAGGCCAGCTACGTTCGCGGCGATGCTTCTGGCTCTGTTGCCACGCAGAACAAGGACTCGACCTTGGTTGCTGCCGAGTACATCCACAACCTGTCCAAGCGTACCGCGCTGTACGCCCAGATCGGCCAAGTCGACAACAGTTCTGGCACGGCTGCTTCGCCTGGCGGCGCTGCGACCGTCGGTGGCGGTTTGGCAGCTACGGCTGCCGAGCTGGCTGTTGGCGGCTTCAAGTCGACCGGCTACGGCGTCGGCGTTCGCCACAGCTTCTGATAGCGACAAGGCTTGGGCCGGGCAACCGGTCCACGGCCTTGCGCTTCAGTCCAAAAGCCGCCTTAGGGCGGCTTTTTTGCGTCTTGTCAAGTTGGAGCAATTTGCACGAAAGCATGGCGCTGTAGGGGTCAACTCGAGGGTCGCGCAGGGCGTTTAGCGTGGGTCAGGTCGCAGAATCTGCCTGAAGTGATGGGCATTCGCTCATCTGTCCACCGAAATCCCAGGGAGTTGAACCATGAACAAATTTGTCTTCATTGCCGCTGTCGTGCTGTCGCAGTTGAGCGCATCGGCTTTTGCCCAGGCCACGCGCGCCGAGGTCAAATCAGAGGCCGCATCGGCCAACAAGGCGCGTGCGATTCCGTCTGGTGAAATGACCAAAGAGCCCAAGGCCAAGTCGACCAAGGACCGTGCCGAGGTCAAGAAAGACGCCGCATCGGCCAACAAGGCGCATGCGATCGAATCCGGCGAGAAGGTCAACGAGCCCAAGACCAAGTCGACCAAGGCCAAGGCCGAAGTCAAGGCCGAGACCAAGGACGCGATCAAGAAGGGCGACATGCCGGCTGCCGGAGAAGTCGGCAAGAAGTGATGTGAAGCGCCCGGGTGATGCCGGGCGAGTCTGCAGAAGCGCTCGACAGAGCGCTTCTTGCGTTTTCAGCGCGGCGAGCGCGTCGCCGCGACGGTCTTGTTCGGTTCTTGAGATGGCCGGCCATGCCGGGTGAGAGTTCAGGGTCTGACCTGAGCTTGCGCGGCGATGGTGCATCGTGGCAGGCTGACACTGCGGCCGCCCAGCGGCGACAGCTTCCACACGCGCCGCCCGAACGCCAACGCGCGCTGCTGCAGCGAGCGGCTTGAATTCATGGCGTTTCAAGGCATCCACGTGGTCTGCCATGGCGTGGACTTGAGGCGGATCGGTGATTGACTTGAAACTTATGAAAACTTATTATTTCGAGCATGAACTCGATCGAGTAGCGCACCAAGGCCCAAGCGTCAGTTGCGAAAGCTGCCGGCCTCGGTGGGGCTTGAGCTTAGGCGGGCTGTCACCGCCGAACTGGCAGACCTGGCCCAAGCTCGCAACGTCAAAGCGCTGACAGGGCACGAGTTTGGATTTCGCCTTCGGGTCGGAAGCTATCGGGTGTTTTTTGACTTTGACGGCGCGGTGCGCATTGTCAGCATCGAGGAAGTGAGCAAGCGCGATGAACGCAGGTATTGAGTTTCAAACCATTTTGGGCGCGGATGGTCTGCCGGCGTTTGTGGTTCTGCCCTATGCCGAATTCATGCGCCGGTTTGATCCTGACCGCGACCTGGTGCCCAACGCAGTGGTCAACCTGGCGATGGACCAGGGATGGAGCCCCGCGCGGGCATGGCGCGAGCATCTGGGGCTGACGCAGGCCGTGGTCGCTCAGCGGCTGGGTGTGTCGCAGTCGGCGGTGGCGCAGTTTGAGGCCGCTGAGGCCAAGCTCAAACCTGCCACGCGTGGCAAACTGGCCGCAGCGCTGGGCGTTTCGCCCGAGCAACTGCGCTGGTGATGCTGGGGATCTTCAGCAGCGCGATCGAATGGGCTGCAGCGGCTACTTGACCCAGGTGTTGATCGGGTTCAGGTCACAAGCCCAGGTGCAGCCGCAAGGCGGCGTCGACCGCGGTCATCAGCGCCGCTGGCACATGGCCTGATACCGTCTTGGCCAGGCGCCGCTTGTCCAAGCTGCGGACTTGTTGCGCCATGGCTTTGCTGTCCTTGGGCAAGCCGGTGTCCGATGCCAGCAGTTTGACCTCGAATGGAAAGACTTTCGAGACATCGGACGTGAGCGGCAGCACGGTGACCAGCGCCGCCGCGCGGTTGGCCGCATCGTTGCTGACGATCAGCACAGGGCGGGTCTTTTGAGTTTCTGAACCCAAGCTAGGGTCCAGATTTGCATAGACCACATCACCACGCTTCATCGCGGGCTGCCAAGGCGGCGTCAGCCGAGACCAAGCCGTCGTTGACCGTGCCGGCGAAGGCTGTGTCGACCCGCTGGTCGTGCTCGGCGCTCTGGGCGTAAGCCGTTGCCAGCGCGCTTTCTTGTTCGACGCGCTGCAGCAACTGCAAGGCCTTGGCAACGACAGCCGATCGCCCTTTGGCCGAATGCGTCGCCGCGTAACGGTCGATGAAACCGAGCATGGACGGATCGAGGGAGACTGAGATTTTTTGAACAGATTGCATGGTTGCTACCGAAAGTAGCATAAAAACAGCGTATTTGGTAGCAAAAAACCAGAAAATTTGATGGGATCGGTTCGCCAGCGAGGGCTCCGGCCCGATGCCAGTTCGATCGGCTACTTGACCCAGGTGTTGAGCTGGATGATAGGCAGCAGCACCGCCAGCACGATCAGCATCACGACCGCGCCCATCACGACGATCAGCAGCGGCTCGAGGATCGTCGCGAGCGCCATCGCTCGGCGCTGGACCTCGCCGCTGAGTTGGCGTGCGGCGCGGTCCAGCATCTGCGGCAATTGGCCGGTCTGCTCGCCCAAGCGCGCGAACATCGCCAGCAGGCCGGGAAAGCGCTTCTTCGCCGCCAGCGCCGATGCCAGCGGCGCGCCCTCGCGCACCTGCACCAGGGCTTCGAGCGCGTCGGCGCGCAGCGCGCGGTTGGCCAAGGTTTCGGCCGCCGCCTGCAGCGCCTTGAGAATGGGCACGCCGGCATTGGCCAGCATCGCCAGCGTGCTGGCGAAGCGCGCCGCGTTGTAGCCCCGCGCGACCCGGCCGACCAGCGGCAACCCGAGCCAGGCGGCGTCGAAGCGCTGGCGGAAGAGTTCTTTTTTCAGCGCCATCGTCAGCGCCACGCCACCGCCTGCAGCGGCCAGCAGCACCAGCCAACCCCACTGCCTGACAAATGCGCTCAGGCCCAGCATCGCGGTGGTCAACCAGGGCAGCGCCCGCTTGTTGCTGGTGAACACGCTCGCGACCTGCGGCACGACGTAGGTGACCAGAAAAATCACGATCACGAAGGCGATCAGCGAGACGATGGCCGGATAGAGCGCAGCGCCCAGCAGCTTGGCTTGCAGCGCCTGGCGCTCTTCGAGGTCGTCGGCCAGGCGCTCGAGCACGGCGCCCAGCGCGCCGCTCTCCTCGCCCGCGGCCACCACAGCGCGGTAGACATCGTCGAATTCACGCGGGGCGCTGCCCAGCGCCCGGGCAAACGGTGCGCCGGCGTTGACCTCGGCGCGCAGGTGGGCGACGAGGTCGCGCTGGGCCGGCGAGTCGGCTTCGTCGGACAACGCGGTCAGTGCGCGCTCTAGCGGCAGCCCGGCACCGACCAGGCCGGCGAGTTGGCGCGTCCACACCGCCAGCCCGGTGCTGCCAAACACCCGTCGCGACCAGCGTGAGGCGCCGGCGCTTTGCACGCTGGCCGCCAGTGCCAGCACGCCCAGCGGCACCAGGCCCTGGGCGCGCAGCTGCGAGCGCGCGGCCTTGGCGTTTTCGGCTTCGAGCACGCCGGTGCGGGGCTTGCCTTGGGCATCGAGCGCATCGAAGGTGTAGGCGGGCATGGGCTGTTGGCGCTTTCAGTCGCGCGTGACGCGCAACACCTCTTCGAACGATGTCACGCCCTCGGCGACCAAGCGCGCGCCGTCGTCGCGCATCGGCACGAAGCCGCCGGTCTTGGCCGCGGCCAGCAACTCGCTCTCGGCAGCGCGGCCGTGGATCAGCGCGCGCAGCGCATCGTCGACCACCATCAGCTCGTAGACCCCGGTGCGGCCTTTGTAGCCGGACTGGCCGCAGGCGGCGCAACCCACCGGGTGCCAGCGGCCGTCGCCGTCGACCCGCTTGCAGGCCGGGCAGAGCTTGCGCACCAGGCGCTGGGCCTGCGCGCCGAGCAGGCTGCTGCTCAGCAGATAGGGCTCGACGCCCATGTCGATCAAGCGGGTGATCGCGCTCGGTGCGTCGTTGGTGTGCAAGGTGGCGAGCACCAGATGGCCGGTGAGGGATGCCTGGATCGCGATCTGTGCGGTCTCGAAGTCGCGGATTTCGCCGATCATGATCACGTCCGGGTCCTGGCGCAGGATCGCGCGCAAGGCCTTGCCGAATGTCAGGTCTATCCTGGCGTTGACCTGGGTCTGGCCTATGCCGGCGAGCTCGTACTCGATCGGGTCTTCGACCGTCAGCACATTGGTGCTGGTGGTGTCGATGCGGCCCAGCGATGCGTACAGCGTGGTGGTCTTGCCCGACCCGGTAGGCCCGGTCACCAGCACGATGCCGTGGGGTTGGTGCACCAGCCGGTTGAACGAGCGCAACACCTCGCCGCTCATGCCCAGGGCTTCTAGCGTGAACTTGGACTCGCTCTTGTCGAGCAGGCGCAGCACCGCGCGTTCGCCATGCGCCGACGGCAGCGTCGAGACGCGAACGTCAATGGCGCGTCCGCCGATGCGCAGGCTGATGCGGCCGTCTTGCGGCAGGCGCTTTTCGGCAATGTCGAGCTCGGCCATGATCTTCAGGCGCGAGATCAGCGCGGCGTGCAGCGCTCGATTGGGCTGCACCACCTCGCGCAGCGTGCCGTCGACCCGGAAGCGCACGGCGCTGCTGCGCTCGTAAGGTTCGATGTGGATGTCGGACGCGCCGTCCTTGGCGGCTTGCGTCAGCAGCGCGTTGAGCATGCGGATGATCGGTGCGTCGTTGGCCGCTTCGAGCAAGTCCTCGACCGCCGGCAGGTCTTGCAGCAGCCTTGAGAGATCGACTTCGCTCTCGACCTCGCCGACCACGGTGGCCGCGCTCGACTCGCCGCTGGCGTAGACGCGGGCGATGCGATCGGTCAGCACGGCCGAGTCTTCGTGCTCGACCCGGCTCACCGCGTGCAGGCGCAGCACCTCGCCCAGCGCGCTGGGGGCGGTGTTGTCGGTGGCCCAGAGCACGCGCTCGCGGCCGTCGTCCTCGAGCAGCATCTGCTGGGCTTTGGCAAAGCCGTAGGGCAGGGGGTGTTTCATGCCGAGCCGAGCCGGTTCAACGCGTAGGCGCCGGGCTGGCCGCAGCACCCGGCTTGTCGGTTTTGGCTGGGGGCAGTACCGGCCCGGCGTTGATCGGCATCACCTGGCTGGGTGTCGGTTGTGCGCCTTGCTGTTCGGCGCGGATCGCCTCGTAGCGATCGAGCGTGAGCGACTGCGCGGTCTGTGCGTCGCGCAGCACCACTGGCCGCAGGAACACCAGCAGCACCGACTTGCTTCGTTTGCGGCTCTCGCTGCGAAACAGGTTGCCCAGCCCTGGCAGATCACCCAGCAGCGGCACCTTGTCCTGCCCGCCGTCGTACTGGTCTTTCATTTGCCCGCCCAGCACCATGATCTGGCCGTCGTCGGCGACGATGGTGGTCTCGACCGAGCTCTTGTTGGTGGTCGGGCCGTTGGCGTTGCTGGTGGAGTTGGCGACCACGCTGGAGTTCTCCTGGAACACCGTCATCCGCACCACGCCGCCCTCGCCGATCTGCGGCTTGATCTTCAGCGTCAAGCCCACGTCCTTGCGCTCGACAGTCTGGAACGGGTTGACCGTGCTGCCGCTGGTGCCGGTATTGGTGAAGCTGCCGGTGACGAAGGGCACGTTCTGGCCGACGACGATCTTGGCTTCCTCGTTGTCCAGCGCCACCAGGTTGGGTGTGGACAGGATGTTGGTGCCCGAGACGGTTTCAAGGAATCGCGCCAGCGCGCCCAGCGTGTAGACGCCGTTGACTTTTTGCAGCAAGCCGACGTTCAGCCCGTTGGTCGCTGCGCTGGGGGACAGGCCGGTGCTGCCGTTGCCCAATTGCGACAAGGTCAGGATGTTGTTGCCGCTGGCACCGAAGTTGGTGCCGGCGGCCAGGCCGAAGCGGTCGCCTTTGCTGCCGAGCAGTCCTTGCCACTGGAAACCGAGCTCGGCAGCCTTGCTGGCGTCCATCTCGACGATCATCGACTCGACAAAGACCTGGGCCCGGCGGCCGTCGAGTTGGTCGATCACGCCGCGTATCTGCCGGTACAGCGGCTCGGCCGCAGTGATCACCAGCGAGTTGGTCGCCGCGTCGGCCTGGATGAAGCCGCCGGTGCTGGGTTGGGCCGAGGGTGCGTTGGGCGTCGTTGCCACGCCCGCAGCGGGGGGGCTGGTGGTTGCAGCGCTGCTGCTGACGCCAGGGCTGGTCGCGCCGCCGCCAAAAGCCGCCCGCAGCACCGCAGCCAGTTTGGCGGCGTCGGCGTTCTTCAGGTAGACGACATGGATCGTGCCGGCCGGCCCGCTCAGGCCGGGCCGGTCCAGACGCCCGATCAGCGCGCGGATGCTGGCCAGCTTGGCCGGGTTGGCGGCGCGGATGATCAGCGCATTGCTGCGCGAATCGGCCAGCACCGACACGCCGGTGTTCGGTACGCCGGGGGCTGTCGCTGTGCTGGCGTCACCGAGTTTTTGCACCATCGCGGCGAGGTCGGAGGCGATCGCGTGTTGCAGCGGCACCACCTCGACGTCGGTGGCCGCAGGCAGGTCGAGTGCGGCGATGATCTTGGCGATGCGCGACAGGTTGTCGGCGTAGTCGGTGATCACCAGCGTCGAGTTGCCGGGGTTGGCGTTGATCGTGTTGTTCGGGCTGATCAGCGGACGCAGCACCGCGACCAGGTTGTTCGGGTTTTCGTGGGTCAGGCGGAAGATCTGCGTGATGACCTGGTCGCCGCGTTGGTTGACCGGCCCGACCGACACCGTGCCAGTCTGCAGCTTGGCGTCGGCTTCTGGCACCACCTTGAGCAGGCCGGCGTTGTCGACGATGGCAAAACCCAGGCCGCGCAAGGCCGCGAGGTATTGCAGGTAGGCCTCGCGCACCGGCATCGGCTGTTCGCTGTAGACGGTGATCACGCCCTTGACGCGCGGGTCGACCAGGATCTGTCTATCGATCATCAGCGCAAAAGCGCGGCTGACGGCTTCGAGGTCGGCGTTGACGAAGTTCAGCGTCACCGGCGTGCTGGCTTTCAGCGCGCTGCGGCGCACCGCGGCCGTGCTGGCAGGTGCCGTGTCCTGGGCTGTGGCGGGCCACAGCGGCAGCGTCAGCGCGGCGCTCAGCAAGGCCAGGCTGCGGATCGGCCCGCGGGTCTGCGGTCGGTCCGGGTTGCGCTGCGGTCGCGAGGTCTTCATGGGAGTCATCCGATCGAAATGACGGACAGCGCGCCCTGGCGCCGACCGATGATGTTGAGCAGGTTGGACAGTGCCGCGTCCAAGCCCTCGGCCGCCTGGGCCTGGCCCCGAAAGCGCAGCCCGTTGCCAGTCCATTGGCCGTTGCCGCTCAGGCGCAGCGCGCCTTCCAAGGTTTCGAGCTGTAGGCTGGTGGCCCCGCCGTCAGGGCTGCGGCCTTGCAGGCTGAGGCGGTAGCTGCCGAGGCTGGCCAGCGACGACAGTCTGGACGACACGGTATGCAACTCGAGCGCGATCGCGCCGTCGAGTCGCAGCTGGCCTTGCACCGATTGCAGGCTGAGGCCGGGGCTGGCCAACTGCAGCTGCCCGCCGAGCTGCAGCGTGTTCCAGGGCGTCCCCAGGCCGCTCAGCCAGGCCGCAGGCCAGCGCCCGATCACGGGCTGGGCCTCAGCCGACCCGGCCGGACCCAAGGGCTTGAGCTTGAGCGTGTAGCCGCGCCAGCCGGGCTGCCACAGCAGTTGCAGGCCGTCCTGGATGCAGCAGTCTTGCCGCGCAGTGAACGCCAGCCCCAGCCCATCGGGCCGCAGCTTCCAGGCCAGCCTGCCTGGCAGTGCCGAGGCATCGTGGCTGCCGGTCCCGCCTGTGAGCACCAGCACCGCGCTGCCGTCCCACAGACTGCCCCGCGCCTGCGCCAGCAACAGCCGTTCGCCACTGGCCTGGTGCAGCGCGTCGGCCAGCCACTGCGCCGGTGCGTTGAAGGCCAGACCGGCGATGGCGCCCAGCAAGCCGCCCCAGAGGCCCCAGCGCCGGCCGATGCGCTGGGCGCGCTGCCAGCGCCCAGCTTCGGACGCGGCCTGTCGCGGCAGGCTCACCGGCCGGCTCCCAGCGCGAGTGTCAGGCTGCCGTCGTACAAGCCGGGACTGGTCTGGGTCAAGCTGGCTTCGACCACCCGGGCTCTTGCGCCGGCGCGGGCTTCGGCCAGCCAGGCGCCAAGCTGGGTCGGGTTGACCGCTTTGAGCGAGAGCAGCGCGCGGTCGCCCTGCAGGCTGAGCTTGCCCGGTGCGCCGAGTCGCCCGGTGGCTGCGGTCAGCGCGGCATGGGCTTGCTCGGTGCTCACCGGTGACGCTGCGCGCAGCGCTGCTGCTTCGTTGGCGAGCAACTGCATCTGCTGTTGCTGGGCTTCGAGCCGGTCGATCTGGGCCGGCGCGCTGCTCAAGCTGCGCCAGGCCGGTGCGATTGCCAGCGACCACAGGAACAGGCCGACCAGCAGCGCCGCGGCCAAGGTCAGCAGCCGGCGGTCGCGCGCGCTCAGCGCGGCCCAGCGCGACTGCAGGTCGCGCAGCGCGGCAAGGGCTGCGGCCGGTTTGGCATCTTTGGCAAGCGTCATGGCAGCGGGGTGGGTTTGGCGCGTTGGATCAGCAGCCGGCCTTCGGCGGCTTCGAGGGCCCAGCCGGCGGCCTGCAAGCGCTGGCGCAGTTGATCGATTTGGGGCGCTTGCCAGCCGACGGCGCTCAGGTTCAGCCGTCCCGGCTCGAAACGCAGCTGCGCGGCGGGTGCCTGGCCTGGCGGCCAGGCGGCCGCGGCGGCGGCGAGCATGGGTTCGAAATCGTCCGGGCTGGGCACGCCTGCGGCGGCGCGCAGCGCGGCGGTCTCGCGCTGCATCTGCAGCGGCGCGTCGAGCACCGCGCGCACCTGCGGATGGCTGCTGCGCAGCAGCGCGTCCATCGCGGCGCGCAGCTGTGTCTGCGCGCGCTGCTGCTGCCAGGCCATCAGGTTGATGGCCGCCAATTGCAGCAGCAGCAAGCTCAGCAGACCCAGCCTGGCCGGCCGCCAAGCTGGGCTGAGCAACCGCCGCGCCAGCTTGCCCAGCGCCATGCTGCCGCGGCGCTGCGGCGCCAGGTCGAACTGCAACAGGTTCCAGCGCGAGCGCAAGGCCGCCAGGGCCTGCTCGGCGGTGCTGCTCACGGCCACTGCTGTGCCGAGCCAGCGCTCGGCTGCCGCTGCCGCGGCTGGTGTGGCCGAAAATCGCGCGCCGCGTGCGCTCCAGCGCAGTTGCAGGTTTCGCGCCAGGCTGCCGGCCAGCGGCACGCACAGTGCGCTGTCGGCATCGCGCAGCGCCAGCCATTGCACATCGGCGCCGAATGCGTCGTGGCTGTTGAAGAAGTGGCCGCTGGGCTCGTTGCCGGCTGCGCCCGCGGCCAGCCCTTCGGGCGGCAGCGCTGGTGCGAGCGCAGGCACCAGGCGGTCGACCGACAGGCCGGCAGCGGCGAGCGCGGCGAGTTGGGCTCGCAGGCCCGGTTTGTTCAGCGCCGCCACCCAGCCAGGCTTGCCCGGTGTCGCGTCAGGGGCCAGTGCCAGATGCACCTGGTCGTCATCGGCCAGCAACTGCTCTTCCAGCACACCGGCCAAGGCCGCACGCATCCGGTTGGCCGGTGCGCGCGGCAAGATCGGCCGGTGCCAGGCCACCGCGTCGGCCGGCAGCACAGCCACCACGCTGTCGGCTTTGGGGCACAGCGCTGGCGCCGATTCGCCCTGCCGCGTCAGTGCGATGCCGTCTTCGCTGAGCAGCCAGCTCAGCGTCGTAGCGCCCGATGGCTCAGCCGCCGCTGAGACCACGGGGTCAGCACGCAGCGCCGGCAACAGGATCACGAGCAAGGCCATGGCGGGGTTGGCGGCGGGTTGCCGGCGGGCACGGTGGAGGGCAAAGTGGCAAGTGCGATGGTGGCCGATGGCGGCTGGTCGCGACCTGTCGTTGGACAAGCGGTGGCGGGATTGTGCGGCAGCAGGCGATCGGTCGACATCGCGGCGGGTTCAGCGCGGCAGCAGGCTCAGGTCGGCGACGCGCTGGTGCTGGATCGCCACCACCTCGAGGCCGCCGCGGCGTTCGACCAGGGTTTGCTCGGTCAGCACGCGCTGGTCGATCCGCAGCCGGCCGCGGATCTCGAAAAATGCCGACTTGACATCGACATCCCGCGGCTCGAGCGTCACACCCCGGCCCAGCACATCGGTGGCGTCGGCCAGGTTGCGCATGGCCTGGCGTTGTCTGGCTTGAACCAGACGGTCCGCGCCACCCAAGTCCAGCCCGGCGATCACCCCGGCCAGCACCTCGCGCGACGCGGTGTTGAGGTTGACCGGCGTGGCCACCGGCAGCAACACCACCACCGTGCCCAGGCGGGCGATCGTCGCCGCGTCCAACCCTAGCCAGGCCAGATCTGCCAGCTGCTGCGGCGGCAGCGGTGCGTTGCTGTCGGTTGCCAGGCTCGCGGCCAGCAAGCCGTTGGCGAGCAGCGCCGCTGTCTCGCTGGGCAGGCCTGCGCCGGTGCACAGGCGCTCTAGCATCGCCTGCTGGGCGGGCACCAGCTTGCCGTCGAGCAGCAGGTTGCGCAGGTTGTAGCGCGACTGGGCGTCGGTGATGCCTCCGGCCAGGAATGCCTCCGGGCCTTCGTCGGCGTTGTGGTCGCGGTCGGTGGCCAGAAAAGTCGACAGCCTGGCCTCGGCCAGCGGCGTGGCCCAGGGCTCGCTCAGGCTGGTGGCACGGCCGGATCGGGCGTCTTCGCGCAGGATCAGCCTGGCCCAGTCGAGCGCGCCCTGCAAGATCCAGCCCGACTGGGCCCGGCTGCGCTCGGCAGACTCGACCTGCACCGCTTTCCACTGTTGCCAGACCATGCCCGAGGCCAGCGTCGCGACCACCGTCAGCAAGACCATCGCGACCAGCAAGGCGGCGCCCCGGGACGGTCTGTGGCGCAAGCGCTTCATGGTGTCGGTGCCAGCATCACGTCGCGCAGCAACCGGCCTTCGGCCAAGTCGATCTGCAGCCGCACGCCGCTCGGCAGCAAGGTGCGCTGGGCTTTGCCGGTGGCCACGCCGCTCGCGGCGCTGGCCGGTAGCGCCGGCACCGC
>JBILYN010000126.1:0-12271 GCA_044377715.1 Aquabacterium sp. | reverse complement strand
AAGAAGTACATCGCTGACCGCGTCTACGGCATGGACAAGGTGCGCGAAGAGTGCCTGAGCAAGTGGACGCCGGACAAGGTCGAAGAGGCCTGCGGCGTCGATGAAGCGACCTGCTACAAGGTCGCCAAGACCATGGCCGAGAATCGTCCCAGCACCATCGTCTGGTGCATGGGTCAGACCCAGCACAGCATCGGCAACGCGATCGTGCGCGCTTCCTGCCTGCTGCAGCTCGCGCTGGGCAACGTCGGCAAGAGCGGCGGCGGCACCAACATCTTCCGTGGCCATGACAACGTCCAGGGCGCGACCGATGTCGGTCCGAACCCCGACAGCCTGCCCGGTTATTACGGCCTGGTCGAAGGCTCGTGGAAGCATTTCGCCAAAGCCTGGGGCGTCGACTTCGAGTGGATCAAGAAGCAGTACGCGCCTGGCATGATGGGCAAGCCGGGCATGACGGTGTCGCGCTGGATCGACGGTGTGCTCGAGAAGAACGAGTTGATCGACCAGGAAAGCAATCTGCGTGGTCTGTTCTTCTGGGGCCACGCGCCAAACTCGCAAAGCCGCGGCCTCGAAATGAAGAAGGCGATGGACAAGCTCGACCTGCTGGTCGTGATCGACCCCTTCCCGTCGGCCACCGCAGCGATGGCGGCGATGCCCCCGGTCACCGGCAAGGCAGAAAACCAGAATCCGAACCGCGCCGTCTACCTGCTGCCCGCAGCCACGCAGTTCGAGACCAGCGGGTCGGTCACCGCGTCGAACCGCTCGATCCAGTGGCGCGAGAAGGTGATCGAGCCGCTGTGGGAGTCGCGCACCGACCACATGATCATGTTCCAGTTGGCCCAGAAGCTGGGCTTCGACAAGGAACTGGTCAAGAACTACAAGATGGTGCCGGCCAAGGCCGGGATGCTCGAGCCCGAGCCCGAGTCGATCCTGCGCGAGATCAACCGCAGCGTCTGGACGATTGGCTACACCGGCCAGAGCCCGGAGCGGCTCAAGGCCCATATGCGCAACATGAACGTCTTCGACGTCAAGACGCTCAAAGCCAAGGGCGGCATTGACAAGGAGACCGGTTACTCGCTGGACGGTGACTACTTCGGCTTGCCCTGGCCTTGCTGGGGAACGCCCGAGCTCAAACACCCCGGATCGCCCAACCTCTACGACACCAGCAAGCATGTGATGGACGGCGGCGGTAACTTCCGTGCCAACTTCGGTGTCGAGCGCGAAGGCGTGTCGCTGCTGGCAGGCGACGGCTCGCACTCGCTGGGCGCTGACCTGACGACC
This sequence comes from Aquabacterium sp., assembly GCA_044377715.1. Lineage (GTDB taxonomy): Bacteria > Pseudomonadota > Gammaproteobacteria > Burkholderiales > Burkholderiaceae_C > Pseudaquabacterium. The sequence continues at coordinate 10,993 of JBILYN010000126.1, read as the reverse complement.
GGCTACCCCGAGTTCGATCACTTGCTGCTCAAGAAGCTCGGCTGGTGGGACGACCTGACCGAGGCCGAACAAAAAGCCGCCGAGGGCAAGAACTGGAAGACCGATTCGTCAGGCGGCATCATCCGCGTGGTGATGAAGCTGCACGGCTGCCATCCGTTCGGCAACGCCAAAGCCCGCGCATTGGTCTGGAACTTCCCTGACCCGATCCCGCAACACCGCGAGCCGCTCTACAGCACCCGCCCCGACCTGGTCGCCAAGTACCCGACGCACGACGACAAGAAAGCTTTCTGGCGCCTGCCCACGCTGTTCAAGAGCGTGCAGGACAAGAACAAGGACATAGGCAAGACCTTCCCGCTGATCATGACCAGTGGCCGCTTGGTCGAGTACGAAGGCGGCGGCGAGGAGACGCGATCCAACCCCTGGCTGGCCGAACTGCAGCAAGAGATGTTCGTCGAGATCAACCCCAAGGCTGCCAACGACCGCGGCATCCGCAACGGCGACGACGTCTGGGTCAAGACCCCGACGATGCGCGACCTGCCCAGCTTCAAAGGCATCAAGGTCAAGGCCCAGGTCACCGAGCGGGTCGACGCCGAGACCGTGTTCCTGCCCTTCCACTTCTCGGGCCGCTGGGGCGGGCTGGATCTGGCGGCCTACTACCCCAACGGGGCGATGCCGGTGATCCGCGGCGAGGCCGTCAACACCGCCACCACCTACGGCTATGACAGCGTGACGATGATGCAAGAGACGAAGACCACCGTCTGCCAGATCGAACTCGCCTAGAAGGAGACCCTCCATGGCCCGCATGAAATTCATCTGCGACTCCGAGCGCTGCATCGAGTGCAACGGTTGCGTCACCGCCTGCAAAGCCGAACACGACGTGCCCTGGGGTGTGAACCGCCGCCGTGTCGTCACCCTCAATGACGGCGTGCCCGGCGAGAAAAGCATCTCGGTGGCCTGCATGCACTGCAGCGACGCACCCTGCATGGCGGTGTGCCCGGTCGACTGCTTCTACCGCACCGACGAAGGCGTGGTGCTGCACGACAAGGACATCTGCATAGGTTGCGGCTACTGCAGCTACGCCTGCCCGTTCGGCGCACCGCAGTTCCCGACCAACGGTGCATTCGGCCTGCGCGGCAAGATGGACAAATGCACCTTCTGCGCCGGCGGCCCCGAGGCCAACGGCAGCGACCCCGAGTACGAAAAGTACGGCCGCAACCGGCTCGCCGAAGGCAAGCTGCCGGCCTGCGCCGAGATGTGCTCGACCAAGGCCTTGCTGGGCGGCGACGGCGACGTGGTCGCCGACATCTTCCGCAACCGGGTGCTCACGCGCGGCAAGGGCAGCGAAGTCTGGGGCTGGGGCACGGCTTACGGCAAGCCGGGCGGCAGCGTCCAAAGCCCTGCGACCAAATCATGAAGACCGCCTACACACTCGCGCTGGCGGCCGCCACGTTGTTGCTCGGCGCTTGCGCCGAGAAAGCCCAGACCGCAGCCACGCTGAAGTCCGACGACAAGCCCTGGGCGGGCGCGCGCGCTGACTTCGTTGCCAAAGGCTGGCAGGTCGGCGACAAGACCAGCTGGGAGCAGCAACTGCGCAAGCGCTCGCAGGGCCAGAACGAGTATTCCCGCACGCCGATCACGCCTTGACAGCGCCATCGGCCAAGGAGTGGACATGCAAAAACTGATGCATCAATGGCTGGCCAGTGCCGTGCTGGCCACCGCCATCACCGCCATCACCGCCGTCGCGGGGCCGGTGCTGGCCCAGTCCAGCGCAGATCCCAAAGCGCCGCCCGCGGGCTATGTCGCCGCGGCCGAACCCAAGCCTGGCGACAGCAATGCCGAGCGCGCCAAGAGCCAACCGGGCAACAACGCACCGATGTGGCGCGCGGCGCGAGACTCTGGCAGCACGCCGGGCATCTCGAACCTGCCTGGGGCCGAACAAGGGGTGCTGATCCAGCCCATGGTCCAGTACCCCGGCGTTCGCCTGAACAACGCCGGCGAAGCCTGGCGCCAGGTGCGCAACCAGTGGATCATCCCCTACGGCGGCTCGCTGATCCTGATCGCGCTGTTGACACTGGCATTGTTTTATTGGCGCCGAGGCCCGCTCGGCGGCCATGGCGTCGACACCGGCCGGGTGATCGAGCGCTTCACGCCCTTCGAGCGTGCGACCCATTGGTCCAACGCGATTGCCTTCGTGACGCTGGCGGTGTCAGGTCTGGTGATGTCATTCGGCAAGTTCTTGCTACTGCCGGTGCTCGGCGGCACGCTGTTCGGAGCCTTGAGCTATGCGCTCAAGACCGCGCACAACTTTGCCGGCCCTTTGTTTGCGGTGTCGCTGTTGCTGATGCTGATCACCTTCGTCAAGGACAACCTGCCGAGCAAGGATGATCTGGCCTGGATGATGCGGCTCGGCGGCATGTTCGGCGGCCAGGAAGTCGCTTCACACCGGTTCAACGCCGGCGAGAAAGTGGTCTTCTGGCTGGGCATGCTGGTGCTGGGCGGCTTGGTGGTGGCCTCGGGACTGGTGCTCGACAAGCTGATCCCCGGCATGGCCTACCTGCGCCCTGACATGCAGATCGCGCAGATGGTGCATTCGGCGGCAGCGATGGTGATGCTGGCGATGTTCGCAGGCCACATCTACATGGGCACGATCGGCATGAAAGGCGCTTACCAGGCCATGCGAACCGGCTATGTCGATGAGGCCTGGGCCAAGGAGCACCATGAGCTGTGGTTCGACGACGTCAAGGCTGGCAAGATACCAGCCAAGCGCTCGCAAGAACCGGCACCTCTGGCCGCGCCCCAAGCCTGACCGACCACGACCAACCGAAGCTGGAGACTCCATGAAGCGCATTGCTGCAACCACGCTGCTGGCCCTGGCCGGCACGCTGATGGGCTGGTCCGCACTGGCCAAGCTGCCAGCGCCCGGCGACGAGGCCAAGGCCAAGGCCGCTGAAACCGCTGCCAAGACTGCCCACGCCGGCAAGGTCGACGCCTTCAAGCTCTGCCTATCGATGGACAAGGTAGCCGGCACCTACCAGGCCAGTGCCAAGAAAGCAGGCAAACCGGCATCAGCACCGGTTGCCACACCGCCGTGCGCCGACCCAGGGCCTTATGTGGCCGCTGGTGCGGCATCTGCGCCGGCACCCGCCGCATCGACCGCGGTCAAGACAGCCGTGGCCAAGAAGTAAGGCGTCACGGCAAGCGCATGCTGGCCGACCCGCTGCCACCGCTGGCCTTCGATGCACCGAGCTGTCCGCAGCCGGTGCCGGGCGCGCCACGGCTGACGGCAGCCCAGGGCGAGTTGCTGCGCGAGATCAGCATCCTCGACGAGTACGGTGAGCGTCGCAGCATCCACATCCCGGCCGAGCGACCACTGACCTTGTTCGTCGACAAACGCGAACTCGTGACTTTGATGACGCTGGGTGCCAGCCCCGAGTTGCTGGTGCTGGGATACCTGTTGAACCAGCGGCTGATCACCGAGGTGGCCGAGATCGAGTCGATCACGGTCGACTGGGAGGTCGGCGCGGCAGCGGTCAAGACCCATGCTGGCATCGCCGACATCGCCCAGAAAACCGCGCGCCGGGTGGTGACCACTGGCTGCGGTCAGGGCACGGTATTCGGCGACATGATGTCGCAACTGGGCTCGGTGAGGCTGCCCGACGCCAGCCAGGCACGCATACGCCAGACCACCTTGCATGCGCTGCTCGAACAGATGCGACAGCGCAACAGCATCCACCGCAAAGCCGGCTCGGTCCACGGCTGCGCCTTGTTCTGCAGTGCCGAACTGCTGATGTTTGTCGAAGACGTGGGTCGCCACAACGCGATCGACACCATCGCCGGCTGGATGGGCCTGCACGGCGTGGCGGGCGCTGACAAGACCTTCTACACCACAGGCCGACTGACCAGCGAGATGGTGATGAAGTCGGCCCAGATGGGTGTGCCCATCATCGTCTCGCGCAACGGCGTCACCGCGATGGGCCATGGCCTGGCCGAGCAACTGGGCATGAGCTTGTTCGGCCGCGCCGCGAACCGGCATTTTCTTTGCTACACCGGTTTCGATCGCTTCGACTCCGAGCCCGAACCCCAGCGCGCACCGGTGCGCGTGGTCTCGGGCTGACCCCTGACGAGCAAGGCCGGCCGCCAGCGGCGAAAATACCGGCGTGCACCACCTCAACGCCGACTTGCATTGCCACTCCCGTTACTCAGACGGCACGCTCACGCCCAAAGCCCTGGCCGAGCGGGCCCATGCCAACGGCGTCGCGCTCTGGGCCTTGACCGACCACGACGAGACGAGCGGCCTGGCCGAGGCCGAAGCCACCGCGCAATCGCTGGGGCTGGATTTCCTCACCGGGGTCGAGGTGTCGGTGACCTTTGCCGGCGAAACCGTTCACATCGTTGGCCTGGGCTTCGACCCCGACGACCTGGCGCTGCGTGAAGGCCTGGCCCGGACCCGGGGCGGCCGCCTGAAGCGGGCGCGCGCGATGGCCGACAGCTTGGCCCAGGTCGGCGTCGGCGGCGCGTTTGAAGGTGCGCTGCGCTATGTCAGCAACCCCGACCTGATGTCACGCACCCATTTCGCGCGCTGGCTGGTCGACACGGGCGTCTGTCCCGACACGGGTTCAGTCTTTCGGCGCTACCTGACCGAGGGCAAACCAGGCTTCGTGCCGCACCGTTGGGCTGGACTGGGCGAAGCGGTGCAATGGATCACCCAGGCCGGCGGCGTCGCGGTGGTCGCTCATCCCGCGCGCTACAAATTCACGGTCAACGAGGAATTTGCGCTGTTTTCCGAGTTCAAGGCCCATGGCGGCCAGGGCGTTGAATTGCTGACCAGCAGCCATGGCCATGCAGACACGGTCAAGTACACCGGCATGGCCCAGGAGTTCGGCCTGCTGGCCTCACGCGGCAGCGATTTCCACTCACCTCTTGAGAGCCGGATCGATCTGGGCGGTCTGCCCGACCTGCCGGCAGCGGTGTCGCCGGTGTGGCAGTCGCTGACGCACCGGGTTCGGCGCGCCGCATGAGCTGCCACTGAGCGCCCCAAGGCCGGCCGACGCCGGCCGCCCCCGTGGGGATCAAGCAAAGTGGCAAAGCCACATTTGCTTGAGAGCGTGAACGACGCTCGGCAACTTGGACAATGCGTCGGATTCACCGCCGGCGTTAGAGTCAGCGCTTCCCCTGCTCACGGACAGCGCGCATGTCGCAGTACTTCGAAGTCCATCCCGACAACCCCCAGCCGCGGCTGATCAAGCAAGCGGTGCAGTTGCTGCACAGCGGCGGCGTTTGCGCAGTGCCGACCGATTCGAGCTACGCACTGGTCTGCCACCTCGATGACAAGGTCGCGGCCCAGGCCTTGCGCCGCATCCGCCAGGTCGATGACAAGCACCACCTCACGCTGCTGTGCCGCGATCTGTCTGAACTGGCAAGCTACGCCCAGGTCGACAACCGCCAGTTCAGGTTGCTCAAGCTCGGCACGCCCGGGCCTTACACCTTCATCCTCGACGCGACCAAAGAAGTGCCGAGGCGCCTGTCACACCCGTCACGCCGCACCATCGGCCTGCGCGTGCCAGAGCACAAGGTGACACAAGCGCTGCTCACCGAGCTGGGCCAGCCGCTGCTGGCGACCACCTTGATCGCGCCGGGAGCGACCGACCCGCTGAACGACCCCGAGGAGATCCGCGAGCAATTCCAGAAATTACTGGCCGCGGTGATCGATGCTGGCGCCTGCCCGATGCAGGCCACCACAGTGATCGACCTGACAGGCGAGCAGCCGCTGCTGGTTCGGCAAGGGCGTGGCGATCTGGCCCGGCTGGGCCTTTAGTCTGCCGCGGGCTACAGCGCCGCGGTGATGACGATCTCGACCTTCCACTCGGGCCGGGCGAGCGTGGCCTGAACCGTCGCGCGGGTGGGCGTGTGGTTGGCCACGACCCAGGTGTCCCAGACCTTGTTCATCGCGGGGAACTCGGCGATGTCGGCCAGAAAGATTTGGGCGTGCAGGATGCGGCTCTTGTCGGTGCCGGCTCGGGCCAGCAGCGCGTCGATGTTGGCCAGCACCTCGCGGGTCTGACCTTCGATGTCGGGCTCCCCCTCCACGGCCACCTGGCCGGCCAAATAGCAAACCCCGTTGTGCACAGCCATCTCGGACATGCGGGCGCCGACATCAAATCGCTGGACCATGATTTCTAATTTCCTTTTGAACGGTGGGATGAATTGCTTGAAGCGCGGTCGTCGTGCTTGTGCCGAATCCGCCGCCGACGCTTGCGTTCGGTCGGATCGGCTTTCTCGCCAATCTTGGATTCCTTGCCGGCGATCAAATTGACCAAGTTGCGCCAGTGGCGCCAGATCAGCAGCAAGCCCATCGCGCTGACCGCCATCGCCAGCATCGGCCGGTCGAAAAACAGCAGCGTGAAGAAAGGCGCCAGCAAGGCCGCGACCATCGAGGCCAAGGAAGCGTAGCGAAACAGCGCCGCGACCGCGCCCCAGGTCGCCAGCGTGGCCAGGCCTAGCAGCGGCTCGAAAGCCAGCAGCACACCGGCCGCCGTCGCAACGCCCTTGCCACCTTGAAATCGGAAGAACACCGGAAACAGATGCCCCAGAAAAGCCGAGAAACCTACAAAGGCAAGAGTCGTGTCTTCGAAACCCAGCCTGGCGCTGTAGTGCTGGACCAGCGCCACCGGCGCGTAGCCCTTGAGCGCATCCAGCAACAAGGTCAGCACCGCCGCCAACTTGTTGCCCGAGCGCAGCACATTCGTCGCACCAGGGTTTTTCGATCCATAGCTGCGAGGGTCGGACAGACCCATCACGCGGCTGACGATCACGGCGAAGGACAGCGAACCGACCAAGTAGGCGATCAGAAGGGCGCTGTAGCTGTAGACCAAGTCCATGGCAGATTGGCTTGTGGTGAAGTTTGCAATCGTCAGGCGCCGCATCGGTACCTGACCTGAACCTTCTGGACGAACAGTGTAAGCCGCCGCCACGCGCAGCGGCCAGACGCTATGCTCGCAGTCGGACCGTGCCCGGTGGGTCGTGGCCCAATTCGCACGAGATCAGCCCGCCGATGAACCGAGGATGCATAAATTGAACGCTGTCCACCTGATCGCCAGCGCCGCGCTGGCCACAACAATCGCCCTGCCCGCGTTGGCGCAGACCAGCGTCAAGCACGCCTGGGTGCGTGGCACCGTGGCTGAGCAAAAAGCCACCGGCGCCTTCATGCAGCTGACCTCCACCCAGGGCGGCAAGCTGCTATCGGTGAGCTCGCCCGCCGCCGGCGTGGTCGAGATCCACCAGATGAAGATGGAAGGCAGCACGATGAAAATGGCTGCCATCGCAGCGCTGGACCTGCCCGCAGGCAAAGCGGTCGAACTCAAGCCCGGCGGCTACCACGTGATGCTGATGGACCTGAAAGCGCCGCTCAAGGCCGGCGACTCCGTGGCACTGACCCTGGTGATCGAAGGCAAGGACGGCAAGAAAGAGACCGTTGCCGTGAAAGCACCCGTCAAAGCGCTAGGCGCGCCGACCGAGCACAAGCACTGAGCCAAGTCAAAGGCGGTAGCCATAGGCCTGGATCACCGCTTGGGCTGGTGCGGATTTGAGCCAGGTCAGCAGAGCGGCCGCGGCCGGCTTGAACTCGCCGGCCCTGAGCAGCACGGCGTCCTGCCGGATTTCAGCGTACAGCGATTGCGGCACCCGCCAGTGCGAACCGGTTGCCGGCTTGCCCGGCACCATCACTTGCGACAGCGCAACAAAACCGAGTTCGGCGTTGCCGGTCGCGACGAACTGGAAAGCCTGGCCTAGGCTCTCAGCGGTCACCAACCTGGGCCTGACCGACGCGGTCAGACCACGGGCCTTCAGCACATCGATCGCTGCCTGACCATAGGGCGCGAGCTTGGGGTTGGCCAGCGCCAATCGGCTGAACCGGCTTGACGCGAGCACTGCACCCTGGTCGTCCACCAGACCAGGCTGTGCACTCCACAGCACCAACTGGCCGATGGCGTAGGTGACCGCGCTGCCGGTCACCGCATGGCCTTGCAGCATCAGCTTCTTCGGCGTTTCTTCGTCGGCAGCGATCAAGACATCGAATGGCGCACCGGCGACGATCTGGCTGTAGAACTTGCCGGTAGACCCCACCGAGACCCGCAGTTGGTGGCCGGTGGCGGCGGCAAAGCCCTCGGCGATCCTGGCCAAGGGGCCAGCGAAATTGGCCGCGACCGCGACCGACACCTCGCCAGCCAGTGCGTTGATCGACCCACCAGTCAAGGCCAGGCCGACCAGCAGCCTGAGCACTGCAGTTGCCGCTCTCATGGGTGAGGTCGCCTCGCCATGCTTGAGCGACCGGTCCAGCAAGCTATTTGCGCCCGCGCTTGACGAAGGTCTTGGCCGCAGGCTCTGGCGGCGGATGGCCGCCTGGCGGCGCGGTGAACAGCTTGGCCGCGCGGCCTTTGAGCTCCAGCAACTCGCTGGGCGTGATCGAGTATTTGCGGCCGACCACATCGACCTCGATCCGGAACTCCACATCCTTGCTGCCGTTGCTCAAGGTGCCACAGGTGAAATCGTAGTCCTGGCTCTCGGCGGGGAATCCGCCAAGCTCGGGGTCGAAGTCGACATATTTGACATCGCGGATTTCGCCGCTGGCCAGGTCGAGCACACCGGTGGATTCAATCACCTCCTCGTCCAGTTCGTCGTGAATCGTGATCGGCAGTTTCAAGTCCATCTTGGGTCGCTCAAGCCGCGCAAAGCGGCGATCGTTCGGGGGGCCGGATGATGCCACAGCCGATACGCGGCTGCACTGGGCTTGCGCCATTCAGCGAAGCCCGCCAGGGCTCAGACCATCGTCATCAGCGCCTGACAGCGCGGTATGTCCGGTGACTTCAGCCTGTTCGCCCGCTCGGTCGACGACAAGCGGCATTACTGCGCAGCGCTGCCCCCGCGAACGCGGGCTCGGCCCCTCACCCAGGGGTCTCTGGCACCTTGAGGCAGTGCGCCACGCCATCGATACTTTCCGACATGGAACATTCTCCGACTCTCAAGATGCTGCCTTGGGCGGCAAACCTCGCGACGATCGCCACCGTGCTGGGGGCCACCTGGTGGTCCAGCGATCAGCGGCCGCCCAATGGCGATACCGCTGCGACCAGGATTGCTGCACCCACAGCAGCAGCCCGCGAGCCCATGGCGAGCCCCGCAATTTGGCCATCACAAGCCGATACGCCACAGGCTGGTGGTGTGAAATCTCTGGCCTTCAACACCGTACGAAGGTCATCGCCAAACCCGTGAAAAGGCCGGATTCGGCCAAGGTCAAATCGCGCAATCAACGGCTTGCGCTTCCAGCAAGTCGAGCAGCACCGCAGGCGCAATCCCCAGCAGGTAACCACGGCGGCCACCGTTGATCAGCAACCGGGGCAGTGCCAGCACCGATGTTTCGACATACACAGGCATCGGTTTGCGAACGCCGAACGGCGAGGTCCCGCCGACCTGGTAACCGCTGTGGCGTTGTGCCACCTCAGGTTTGCAGGGTTCGACGCTCTTGGCGCCGATCGCGCGGGCCAGGTTCTTGGTGCTGACCTGCTTGTCGCCGTGCATCAGCACGATCAGCGGCTCGGCGCGCTCGTTTTGCATCACCAAGGTCTTGACCACCGCATGCTCGGGCCAGCCCAGCGAGCGCGCCGACTCCGCGGTGCCGCCATGCTCGACATAGTCGTAGACATGCTCGGTGAAGCTCACCCCGGCGGCGCGCAGCCGCTGCGTCGCCGGGGTTTCGCTGACGTGCTTTTCCTTCCTGGCCATTTCACTGCGCCGGGTCGCGGATCTCCCAGCGGATGCGGTCGATCGCGGCCAGCAGTTCAGGCGCCAGCGTCGTGCCCCAGGCGTCGATGTCGTCATCGAGCTGGGCCCGAGTGGTCACGCCGATGATGGTGCTCGCCACGCGCCAGCTGGTGTAGCAAAAAGCCAGCGCCAGCCGGGTCGGCGTCAGGCCGTGCTCTCGCGCCAGCGCGTTGTAGCGTCGCGCCGCGACCAAGGTGTCGGCCCTGCCCCAACGCTGCTTGCGCATGCTTTCGAAGCGAGAAAGCCGACCCAAGGCGGGCTGGGCCGGATCGAAGCCCGGTGCATCGTACTTGCCGGTCAGCGCGCCGAAGGCCAGCGGGCTGTACGCCAGCAGCGAGACACCCGTGCGCAGCAAGCTCTCGTCCAGCCCATTGTCGACCACGCGGTTGACCAGCGCGTAGGGGTTTTGGACCGACACCACCTTCGGCAGGCCGTGCAGTTCGGCCTGGTGAACGAACTCGCCCAGACCCCAAGCGGTCTCGTTCGACAGCCCGATGTGACGCACTTTGCCGGCCTTGACCAGCGTGGCGAGCGCCTCGAGCTGGACCCGGATCGACGTGAACTCGCGGTCCTTGGCGGGGTCGAGGTAGACCACGCCGAAAGCCGGCGCATTGCGGTTCGGCCAATGGATCTGGTAGAGGTCGATGACATCGGTCTGCAAGCGCTTGAGACTGTCGTTGCAGGCCTGGACGATGTCGGCCGCCGTCAGGTTGTCGGCGCCGTTGCGAACCCAGTCCATGCCGCGCGCCGGCCCAGCCACTTTGCTGGCGAGCACGATGCGCGCACGCATGCCCGGTCGAGCTGCCAGCCAATGGCCGATGATGGCCTCGGTCGAGCCATAGGTCTCGCGCCGTCCCGGCACCGAATACATCTCGGCGGTGTCGATGAAATTGATGCCGCGCGCCACCGCGTGGTCAAGCAACTCGAAAGCACCGGCTTGGTCGACCTGCTCGCCGAAAGTCATCGTGCCCAGGCAGATGCGGGTCACCCGCAGGTCGCTGTGGCCGAGAAGGGTGGTCGGTATCGTGGATGGAGTCATTCGGCGCTGCCTCGGCAAAAAACCGCCAGTGTGCCGTAGCAGGGCACTACCGGGCCGGCGCCAGGGTGAATAGAGGCTCGCTTGAGGGCACCGGCGGGTCCTGCCTTCAAGCGCCGGTGGCCACCGGCGGGTCCTGCCGTC
>JBILYN010000408.1:0-4178 GCA_044377715.1 Aquabacterium sp. | reverse complement strand
GACAGGACAGCGCAGCATCGAGTGAATATCCGTTTCACAGCGTCTGAAGGCGCTATGACCCAGGTCATGCACTACGTTAAACCAGATTCCCCGAAAGCAGCGCAGCGCTGAGTCCGTAGTTACCCCAGTGATTCGACTCGCCAAACACAACATGATGCGCTGAACCGGGGCAATCTCAACCCAGTGCGCCGGTCTGCCGTAGCAACTCGATCACCCGCTGCGCCGCCTGCTCGGCTGTGCAGGTGGTCGTGTCGATGTGCAGCTCAGGATGGGGCGGCCGCTCGTAAGGCGCGTCGATGCCGGTGAAGTTCTTCAGCTCGCCGCGCCTGGCCTTGGCGTACAGCCCCTTGGGGTCGCGTTGTTCGGCCAGCGCGAGCGGCGTGTCAACGAACACCTCGATGAATTCGCCTTCGCCCAGCAACGCGCGCGCCATCTCGCGCTCGGCGCGGTAGGGCGAGATGAAGGCCGTCAACACGATCAACCCTGCGTCGACCATCAACCGGGCCACCTCGGCGATGCGGCGAATATTTTCCACCCGGTCCTCGGGCGTGAAGCCCAGGTCGCGGTTCAGGCCGTGGCGTACGTTGTCGCCGTCGAGCAAATAGCTGTGACGGCCCTGCGCCAGCAGCTGGCCTTCCACCAGGTTGGCGATCGTGCTCTTGCCCGAACCCGACAGACCGGTCAGCCACACCACGCAGGGTCTCTGGCCCTTGATCGCCGCGCGGCCGGCCTTGTCGACGTCCAGCGCTTGCCGGTGGATGTTGTGTGCGCGGCGCAGCGCAAAGTGCAGCATCCCCGCGCCGGCGGTTCGGTGCGACATGCGGTCGATCAGAATGAAGCCGCCGGTGTCGCGGTTGTCCGCATAGGCGTCGAAGGGCACCGCCCGGTCCAGGCTGAGCTTGCACACCCCGATCGCGTTGAGCTCGAGCCGGCGCGCGGCCATCTGCTCGAGGGTGTTGACGTTGACCTGGTGATGGATGTCCGTCACCGTCGCGTTCACGCTGTTGGCGCCGATCTTCATCACGTAGGCACGCCCGGGCAGCAGCGGCTCGTCGTCCATCCAGACGATGCTGCATTCGAACTGGTCGGCGACCTCGGCTGGCGCCGCTGCGGCCGAAATAACGTCACCGCGCGAGATGTCGATCTCGTCGGCCAGCACCAGCGTCACCGCCTGGCCTGCCACGGCCAGCGGCAGGTCGGCGTCCTTGGTGACGATGCGCGCGACGGTGGACTCACGGCCCGACGGCTGCACCCGGATGCGCTCGCCCACCGCCACCTGGCCCGACACCAACGTGCCCGCAAAGCCCCGGAAATCCAGGTTCGGCCGGTTCACCCACTGCACCGGCAGGCGCATCGGCTGCTGGCGCAGACGCAGCGTGTCGACCGGCACCGTCTCTAGCCAGCCCATCAGCGTCGGGCCTTGGTACCAAGGCATTCGCGCGCTGGGCTCGATCACGTTGTCGCCCTTGAAGGCCGACAGCGGCACGAAGGTCAGGCTTTCGAAACTGAGCTTCTCGGCGAACAAGCGGTAGTCCTGCTCAATGCGCTGGAAGGTCTGCTGCGCATAGTCCACCAGGTCCATCTTGTTGATCGCCACCAGCACATGGCGGATGCCCAGCAAGTTCACCAAAAAGCTGTGCCGGCGCGCCTGCGTCAGGATGCCCCTGCGCGCGTCGACCATCAGCACCGCGCCATCGGCCGTCGACGCGCCGGTGACCATGTTGCGGGTGTACTGCTCATGGCCGGGCGTGTCGGCAACGATGAACTTGCGCCGCTCGGTGCTGAAGTAGCGGTAGGCCACGTCGATCGTGATGCCCTGCTCGCGCTCGGCCGCCAGGCCGTCGACGAGCAGCGCGAAGTCGATCTGATCGCCCTGCGTGCCCCACTTCTTCGAGTCAGCCACCACCGCGGCGAGTTGGTCCTCGAACAGCAGCTTTGATTCGTACAGCAGCCGCCCGATCAGCGTGCTCTTGCCGTCGTCGACGCTGCCGCAGGTGATAAACCGCAGCAAGCCCTTGTGCTGCTGCGCGTGCAGGTACTCATCGATGTCGGTGGCGATCAGGCTGGAGGCGTGTGACATCAGAAATACCCTTGCTGTTTCTTCTTTTCCATCGACGCCGCGCCGTCGTGGTCGATCACCCGGCCCTGGCGCTCGGAGCTTGTGGCCAACAGCATCTCCTGGATGATGGCCGGCAGCGTGTCGGCCTCGGACTCGACCGCGCCCGTCAGCGGGTAGCAACCCAAGGTTCTGAAGCGCACCTTCTTCATCATCGGCAACTCGCCTGGGCGCAGCGGCATGCGGTCGTCATCGACCATGATCAGCGTGCCATTGCGCTCGACCACCGGGCGCGCGGCAGCGAAGTACAGCGGCACCACCGGAATGTTCTCGAGGTGGATGTACTGCCAGATGTCGAGCTCGGTCCAGTTCGACAGCGGAAACACCCGCATCGACTCGCCGGGATGCTTGCGCGCGTTGTACAGGCGCCAGAGCTCGGGGCGCTGGTCTTTCGGGTCCCAGCGGTGCTGCGCGGTGCGGAACGAGAAGATGCGCTCCTTGGCGCGGCTCTTCTCCTCGTCACGTCGCGCACCTCCAAACGCCGCGTCGAAGCCATGCGCGTCCAGTGCCTGCTTCAGCCCTTCGGTCTTCATGATGTCGGTGTGGATCGCCGAGCCGTGCGTGAAGGGGTTGATGCCTTTGGCGATGCCCTCGGGGTTGACATGCACCAGCAACTCCAACCCCAGTGCCTCGACCATTCGGTCGCGAAACGCGTACATCTCGCTGAACTTCCAGCGCGTGTCGACATGCAGCAGCGGGAACGGTGGCTTGGCCGGGTGAAAAGCCTTCATCGCCAGGTGCAGCATCACCGCGCTGTCCTTGCCGACGGAGTACAGCATCACCGGTTTGTCGGCCTCGGCCACCACCTCGCGCAGGATGTGGATGCTCTCGGCCTCGAGCTGTTGCAAGTGGGTCAACTGGGTGGCAGATGAGCTCATGTCGCGCCTTGTGGGGGGCTGAAAACTGCTGGTGGGTTGCGCTTGTGGCGCATGGATCAAGCGGACATCGTGGCCTTCAGCGGCCAGCCAGGCGCTCAACACGGGGGCGCGGGACAGCCAGCGGTTCGATGTCACCAGCCACAGCGGGCCGCCCGCCTGCGATCGAAGTCCCTGGACAAAAGTCAGCCAGTCGCTGTGCGTCGGCCAAGCCGACGTGGCGCGCCACCAAGGGCTGCCCCGCGGCGTGTGCGCCACCAACTGACAGGCCGGCGCATGCGGGGACGGCAAAGACCGCTCGGTCAGCGCCAGCACCTTGGCACCTGCGGCGCGCGCCTGCTCGCGCCAGCCCGGCCATTGCGTGCGCCACCAGTCGCTCAGCTCGGCGCAGCGCTCGCTGCGGCCAAGCTCCCAGGCCGGCGTGGTGCTCAGGCCGTGACGCAGCCACTGCTTGGTCACCCAGGCTTCACGCTGCGCGGCGGTCCACGCCGCGAGCTGTGGCGAAACGCCAGCCAAGTGCTCGCCTGCCAGACCAAGCGTCCAAACGCCCCCGCGATGGCCGGTTGAGCGATCGCTGGCTGAGCCTGCGATGTCGCCCACCGGTGGCGCGCCCAGCCAGGCCTGCAGCAATGCAGCTTCAGCGACCAACGCTGCCTCGGGGTTCACGCCGAGCAAGCGCTCGCTGTGCGGCCTGCGCCCGCGAGGGCGAGCGTCGACCGCGCTCCAGCCACCGGCCCCATACGCCTTGAACGCCGCCACCACCGTGGGCACGCTCAAGCCTGTGGCCTGCGCCACCTGCGCCAGCGTTTGCCCGTCCAGACGCAGCGACACCGCGTCGCGCCGGCGGGCGTTCAGGGCATCAGGGGAGAGCTTAGAGCCTTGCACGACGGATGGGAGTATTTATTAAACTTTTTATTGGGAAAAGAATCAGAAAGCTTATTGTTGCATTTTTTGAGCGGCCTCGGTCGCGCGAGCGGCGCCGACCGCCGAGCTTCGTCGCTCCGCAAGACCGAAAACCAGCCATCTGTCCGGCAACTGCCTCTGGCAAGATCAGGTCAGAACCAATGACGAGACTGACGCCGAGGCGCAGCGCGAACACCAGGCAGCACGGCGCCTCATCTAGTCGGGCCAGCCGCTGATGGTGAGTAAGTCGGTGATCCTTGAGCTCGAGTGGGTCATGGGCGGCT
>JBILYN010000125.1:0-12294 GCA_044377715.1 Aquabacterium sp. | reverse complement strand
TTTTCGGCGGACCTCTCGAAGGCGAAGCACCGCGGCGGCAAATACGATTTCCGCGACAACAACTGGATCCCCTCGGATGCGATGCGCGGTGAGCTCGCCGAGAGCTGGCAATGGGCCGAGCCGCTCAAACTCGACGTGAAATTGCGCAAGGGCGTGATGTTCCCGGAAAAAAAGGGCGTGATGGCAGCGCGCGAACTGGTCGCTGACGACGTCGTCGGCACGTACCAGCTGTTCGTGGCCAGCCCGAAGGCGATCAAGCGCAGCTCCGCACCGGCGCTGAAGTCGCAATGGGTCGAGGGTTCGGGCAGCTACCTGTCGCTTCGCATGGACACCAAGCCCTTCGACGACATTCGGGTGCGGCGCGCGCTGAACATCTCGATCGACACGGCCGCGATCGTCAAGTCGTACTACGGTGGGCACGCGGAGCTGTTCGCCTACCCGATGCACCCTGACTGGACCGATTACTACGAACCGCTGGCGGCGATGCCCGCTTGGTGGCCTTGGGTGAAGAACTACGGCGGCGAGCTGCGCGGCGGCGGCGGGCGCCCCGCCCCGGTCTACGCGCGTGTCTGGATCGACCAGGCAATGAAGAAGCGGATGGGGTACGACTAGGCTTGGCACTCGGCGCGGCCGGGCGCTTCGTTCAACGCCAGCTTGGCTCGCGCTTCTGCAAGAAAGCCTGCACCCCTTCACGCCCTTCTTCGCTGGCGCGGATATCGGCAATTCGGCGAGCAGTTTCTTGCCGCAGTGCAGGCGTGATGGGCTGACCCGCAACGTCTTGCACGAGCTGTTTGCACGCCCGCAAGGCCAGCGGACCGTTGGCCACCAGCATGGCCACCACCTCGGCGACCTTGGTGTCCAACTGCTCACCAGCGACGACCTCGTGCGCAAAGCCGAAACCCTGCGCCTGATCAGCAGTGAAGCGTTCGGCGGTGACGAAGTAGCGCCTGGAAACCTGCTCGCCCAATGCGCGAACAACATACGGCGCAATGGTGGCTGGCAGCAGGCCCAGGCGCGCCTCGCTCAGGCAGAAGTGCGCACCTTGCGCGACCACCAGCACGTCGCAGACAGCCGCCAGGCCCATGCCGCCGGCGTAGCAGTCGCCCTGGATGCGGCCCACGATGGGCACCGGGCAGCTGTACAAAGTCCACAACATGTCGGCCAGCCGCGCCGCGTCAGCCTGGTTATCTTGCCAGCTAAAGCCGGCCATGGCCTTCATCCACGACAGGTCGGCACCGGCACAAAACGCCTTGCCGTGGCCGCCCAGCACGATGGCGCGAAGCCTTGGGTCGGCGCCAAGTTCGCGGAAGGCAGCGGTCAGTTCAGTGATGACGCCGTCGTTGAAAGCGTTGCGAACCTCGGGGCGATTGAGCCAGACCTCGGCAACCGCAGCGCCGTGCGGGCCTTGGCCGCGGCGGATGTCCAGTGTGGCGTTGCTCATCGGGGGGACCCTCTTTCGTGCATCTTGTAGACCAAATCGAGCTCAGGACCAAACCGCCCCTCAAAGCGAAACCCCCTCGAGCCTTGCGGTCCGAGGGGGTCGGGCGGCCGATGGCCACCATGTGGGGATCCGGAGAAATATAGTCCGGGGCCCCGTTTCATGCAGAGACTGCACGAACTTGAGTGCCTCACGAGGAGGCGAAGAAACGATACTGCGAATTCAGCTGAGATGCAAGAAGAAATTGATAACCCTGGGTTCCTCAGTCGATCGCCGGTTCCAGCGACCCTCAGGGCCGCATCACAGCCTCGAACAGCCCATCGACAAGCCGGGTGATGTTGGCAGGCATCGCAATCACCTGTCCCCATTCTCGAGCGGTCTCGCCAGGCCACTTGTTGGTGGCATCGAGTCCCATCTTGCCGCCCAAGCCGCTGACAGGGGACGCGAAATCGAGATAGTCGATCGGCGTCTGCGCGACCAAGGTGGTGTCGCGAACCGGGTCCATGCGCGTGGTGATGGCCCAGATCACATCCTGCCAATCGCGGATGTTGACATCGTCGTCGGTGACGACGATGAACTTGGTGTACATGAATTGCCGAAGGAAGCTCCAGAGCCCGAACATCAGGCGCTTGGCGTGGCCGGGGTAGGCCTTCTTGATCGAGATGATCGCCATACGGTAGCTGCAGCCTTCGGGCGGCAGGTAGAAATCGACGATCTCTGGAAACTGCTTCTGCAGGATAGGCACGAACACCTCATTGAGCGCGACCCCCAGGATCGCCGGCTCGTCCGGCGGCTTGCCGGTGTACGTGGAGTGGTAGACCGGGTCACGCCGGTGCGTCAACCGGTTGATCCTGAACACCGGAAACCAATCCTGCTCGTTGTAGTAGCCGGTGTGGTCACCGTAAGGACCTTCCAGCGCATGCAGATAGCCCCCGATTTCCTTGACCGGCACGCCGTGTTCGCTGTGGCCTTCGTAGCCAGACTCGGCCACCGGGATATGGCCCTCCAACACGATCTCGGCGGTGGCCGGCACTTGCAACATGCGACCGGATTCGCCAACGGCGCAGTCCACCACCTCGGTCGCACTGCCTCGCAGCAGGCCAGCAAACTGATACTCCGACAGGGTGTCGGGCACAGGCGTGACGGCTCCCAGCGTGGTGGCCGGGTCGGCACCCAAGGCCACGGCCATCGGGAACGCTTGGCCAGGATTGGCGCGCGAAAAGTCCCGGAAATCCAGCGCGCCGCCGCGGTGCGCCAACCAACGCATGATCACCTCGCGCGGCCCGATCACCTGCTGCCGGTAGATGCCGATGTTCTGGCGCAACCGTGGCCGCTCGATCGCCTGCGGTCCTCGCGTGACCACCAGACCCCAAGTGATCAGCGGCGCGACATCACCCGGCCAACAGGTCTGGATAGGCCAGCGTGTCAGGTCGACCTCGTCGCCCACGAGTTGCACCTCACGGCAAGGCCCATCGCGCCGCCGCACAGGCTTCATGTCCCACACCGCCTTGACCATCTGGACCAACCGGCCCGCATCTTTCAATCCCTGTGGTGGCTCGGGCTCTTTCAACCGGGCCAGCAAGCTGCCGATCTCTCTCAACTGCGACACCTCGGTCGCCCCCATGCCAAGTGCGACGCGACGCGGCGTACCGAACAAATTGGCCAGCACCGGCACCTTGTGCCCAGCGGCGTGCTCGAACCACAAGGCCGGTCCGCCCGCCCGAAGCACACGATCGGCCAAGGCTGTCATCTCAAGCTGGGGCGACACCGTGTCAGCGACGCGGTGCAGTTCACCCATGCGCTCCAGTTGAGCGGCAAAGTCACGCAGGTCTCGGTATTTCATACGAAAAAGTTGTGAAAATCGTGTTTGATATGATTGACCGGTTATGACAAGACTTCCTAGAATCGCCGCTCAACCCTAAATTTCAGGGTTTACCCTCATTATTTTAGCTTGAGCGTGTCGGCCAACCCGTCTCCCTCAACCCGCCCCGTCTTCGTTGCCACTGCCGAAACCTGCAATGTCCGAACCATTATCGGCCTCGTGTTCGCAGGCCTTGCCTGCACCGCCAGGAACACTTGCCGTAAGAATCAGGAGTGATTTGAGGTGACCGCGATAGCCAAGTTGCGCGCTGCAGCCAGAACTTGCACTGACTCGATGCGGGTGTTTCTGCGCGATGTGGGTGCAGGCTTGCTCGATGTCAGCCATAACTCGCTGGCGCTGGTGGGACTGTGCGTGGTAGGTGCGATGCTGTTCACGGGTGGCCGAGAGGAAATCCGCACGCTGACGGAACATCACGCTCTCGAATGGTTGTTGGCTCGCCAGGAAGCGCGCGAATCGGCCGATGACTCGACACCCGAACCCGAGCCAGGCGCTGTCGATCGAGCCACGGCGGCCGACCCCAAGACCTTGCCGCGTCCACAGGCCGCGATCGCACAATGGCTGTCGCGACGGTATCGGGTGGCGGCCGAACCCGTCAGCCGATTGGTGCTCGAAGCCTGGTCCGTTGGTCACAAACTCGGTCTGGATCCGACGCTGATTCTGGCGGTGATGGCCGTCGAATCAAGTTTCAACCCATTTGCCCAAAGCGCAGTGGGCGCCCAAGGCTTGATGCAGGTGATGACCCAGGTTCACAACAACAAATACGATGCGTTTGGCGGCGTGAAGGCGGCGTTCGATCCAGTGGCCAATCTGAGGGTCGGGGTGCAGGTGCTCAAGGAGTGCATCGGCCGCGCGGGCAGCTTGGAAGCAGGACTGCGGGCCTACCTCGGCGCGGCCACCGTCGGTGACGACGGCGGCTACGTCGGCAAAGTACTCAGTGAACAAAGCCACCTGCGCCAGGTGGCAGCAGGCCGCAGCGTGGCCGTGAATGTGTCGAACTTATCGACCTCGGCTGCACCGCCCGCGCCCGCCATGCCACCGGCAACGCCCGCAAGCTCGCCCGACGCAGCTGCCCGTGTCGCGCAGCTGCTGCGCTGAACGCGCTCCGCTACACTTCCAACTCTTGTGCGACTGGCGATAGGGCCTCCCGGCCCGAGGTGGACCACCACCGTGGAGCGCAAGACGGCCCTGCCAAGGGTGGCTCAGCATGCCACCGCCGAACCAGCCGTGCGCCTGGGCAGCCCGATGATGGATGCTGTGTTGCAGTGGCAAACGCGCATCGGCGGGCCAACCCCCCTCGACAGGACTGCCCGCAATGTTTGACCGCAACCAATCCACCCTCGCCAACGTCGACCCCGAACTCTGGGCCACGATCGCGCTCGAGAACACCCGCCAGGAAGAACACATCGAGCTGATCGCCAGCGAGAACTACGCCTCGCCAGCGGTGATGCAGGCGCAAGGCACACAGCTGACCAACAAGTACGCCGAAGGCTATCCAGGCAAGCGCTACTACGGGGGCTGCGAGCACGTCGATGTCGTCGAGCAGTTGGCGATCGACCGGCTCAAGACCTTGTTCGGTGCCGAGAACGCCAATGTGCAGCCCAATTCGGGCTCGCAGGCCAACCAAGCGGTGTTTTTCGCCCTGCTGCAGCCCGGCGACACCATCATGGGCATGAGCCTGGCCGAAGGCGGCCACCTGACCCACGGCATGCCACTCAACATGTCTGGCAAGTGGTTCAAGGTGGTGAGCTACGGGCTGGACGCCAACGAGGCCATTGACTACGACGCGATGGAACGGTTGGCCCATGAGCACAAGCCCAAATTGATCATCGCCGGCGCTTCGGCCTACTCGCTGCACATCGATTTCGAGCGTTTCGCCAAGGTGGCCAAGGCCGTCGGGGCGTATTTCATGGTCGACATGGCGCACTATGCCGGCCTGATCGCCGCAGGCGTCTACCCCAACCCTGTACCGTTTGCCGACGTCGTCACGTCGACCACGCACAAGACCTTGCGTGGCCCGCGAGGCGGCCTGATCCTGATGAAGGACGCGATCGCCAAGCAGATCAACAGCGCCATCTTCCCGGGCATCCAGGGCGGCCCGCTGATGCACGTGATCGGCGCCAAGGCGGTGGCATTCAAAGAGGCCTTGGCGCCCGAGTTCAAGGTCTACCAGCAGCAGGTGATCAAGAACGCCGCCGCAATGGCCGAGACTTTGGTGCGGCGCGGCTTGCGCATCGTCTCGGGCCGCACCGAGAGTCATGTGATGCTGGTCGACCTGCGCGCCAAGGGCATCACCGGCAAAGAGGCCGAAAGCGTGCTGGGGCTCGCTCACATGACTTGCAACAAGAACGCGATCCCCAACGATCCGCAAAAACCCATGGTGACCAGCGGCATCCGTCTGGGTTCGCCGGCGATGACCACCCGCGGGTTCCTCGAAACCCAGGCGCGCCAGACCGCCGAGCTGATCGCCGACGTGCTGGACAAGCCGCACGACGCCGCCAATATCGACGCCGTGCGCGCCAAAGTGGCGGCACTGACGCGCGACTTCCCGGTCTACCGCTGAACTCGCCCTCAGCAAAGCGCGTACCGGAACATCCAAATGCGCTGCCCGTACTGCAGTCACGAGGAAACCCAGGTCGTCGAGACTCGTGAGTCCGACGAAGGCGACGTCATCCGACGTCGTCGCCGCTGCCTGAAGTGCGACAAACGCTTCACCACCTACGAACGCGCCGAGGTGGCGCTGCCGGCGGTGGTCAAGAAGGACGGGGCGCGGGTCGAATTCGATCCCGCCAAACTGCGCGGGTCGATGATGCTGGCGCTGCGCAAGCGACCGGTCAGCGTTGAGCAGGTCGACGCAGCGATCGATCGCATCCAGGACAAACTGCTCGCCACTGCCGCACGAGAGCTTCCCAGCGCAAGACTGGGTGAACTGGTGATGCGCGAACTCAAGCGCATCGACAAGGTAGCCTACGTCCGCTTCGCCTCGGTCTACCGCAGTTTCGAGGATGTGGACGAGTTTCGGCAACTGATCCGGGACATCTGACCCGCAGTCGCTCGTCAACACGCTGCGGTCACACCCCCCAAAAGAGGGATTCCGCAGCCCACCCAGCCCGCCCCCCCTCAGCAAGCCGGAATTCCCCCCGCAGGGGCGAAGCGCCCGACGCTGCGAGTTTCTAGAGTATGTGCACCGAAGCACATCCTTGGAGCAGCGAATGGCCGCAACACTTTTTCATCCAGCCAACTTGGTCACTCGGGCCAATGGCAAGCCCTCAAACGGACTGTCGGCGGTCGAACTGATGATCTCACTGGCCATCAGCACAGTGCTGTTGGGCAGCGCGGTACCGATGCTCAAAGACTTGCGTACCGGCCAGGCATTGAGGGCCACCGCCGCACTGCTGGAGACCGACATCCAGTTTGCCCGATCGCAAGCGATGGCCAGCGGCCAGCCGCTGAGGCTGTCCCTGCAGTCGATCAATGGCGCTGAGAGCTGTTACGTCATTCACACTGGCGCGGCCAACGCCTGTCGCTGCGATGGTGCTGGCCAAGCCCAATGTGATGCGGGTGCCACGCTGCTGCGCTTGGCCGAGCAGTCTGGTGCTTCAGGCATCACGCTCGCGCCGGTTCAACGTTCGCTGCTGTTCGACCCAGGCAAGGGCACCGTGACGCCGACGGCCACGCTGCGGGTCGAAGATCGGGAAGGCCGCGCCATCCATCAGATCGTCAACATCATGGGCAGGGTGCGGTCTTGCACCCCAAGCGCCGGTCTGAACGGACTGAAACCCTGCGCCTGATCACCCCCGCAATCGAGGGGGATTCGCCTCGAAAAGAGAAGCCAAGCGACCAATGACAAACATGCCGGTCGAATCGGTGCCAACACCTGCTGATAATGAACAAATGACGCAGCATCAAGGCCTCCGGCAAGACGACACCGGCATGACCCTGATCGAGCTGACGGTCGTTCTGGCGGTGATCGCTGTCTTGGCAACGCTGGCTTGGCCAAGTTTCCAGGAAGCCATCCAAAAAAGTCGCAGGTCTGACGCGATGGCCGCTCTGGCCGCGATCTCCCAAGCCCAGGAACGCTGGCGTGCCAACAACCCAAGCTACCAGGCTGCGCTCAGCAATCTGCCAGGCGCCAGCAGCCCGGTCTCAGCCGCGGATCACTATGCGCTGACCATGGCCGAGGGCAGCACCAACGCGTCAAGCTACACCGCGGTCGCGACAGCGAAATCAACATCGCCTCAATTCTCTGATGGCCGGTGCCGTGTCTTCAGATTGCTGGTTGAAGGCGGCAATATTCGCTACAGCTCGCTGGCCAGCACCAACGTGGTCAACCCATCACCCGATCCCTGCTGGGTGAAATGAACCCAGCCACGGCTCAATGTCGCCCAGATGTACCGAGTCGCTGCGGTCTCACGGCGGCCAAGCTAGAGGCTACCCATCGAAATCTGCGGATGCCTGTTGCCAAGGGCCACGCCCCTGGGACGCGAGTCGATCGCCAGAGAGTTCATCACCAGAGGGCGGGCGCAGGGCACGCCCATGATCACCAGTGCTTGACAATGCGCCGGCCCGAGGCTCCGGGCGCGATGCGAGCAAGCCATGGCCTTGAGCGTGGAATGTCCATTGTCGAACTGCTGATCGGTATCGCGATCGGCTTGTTCATCGCAGCCGGTGCCACGCTGTTGCTGACCAGCCAACTCGGCGACAACCGCCGACTGCTGCTCGAAGCCCAGGTGCAGCAAGATCTTCGCGCGGCCGCAGACCTGATTTCCCGCGACCTGCGCAGGGCTGGCTACTGGGGAAACGCCTACCGCTATGTGTGGGCGCAGACCGCCGCCGATGTGTCCAACCCGTACCAGGACACCACAAGTCTGGGAAGTACCGGGCTGGTGTACTCGCGGTCCGTCGACGAAGAGACAGGATCGTTTGGCGTCGACGCAGGCATCGTCTCTGCCAGCGAGCGGATCGGCTTCCGGCTCAACACCACCGATCACATGATTGAAACGCTGATCGGCGGCAGTTGGCAGGCGCTGACCGACCGTGATGTACTCAGGGTCACTCGATTCGAGCTCATGCTCCATACCCAGAATATTGCGTTGCCCTGCGGTGCGCCATGTCCTGCCGCGGGCCCAGGGGGATGCCCGTTGGTTCAGCACTCGCGATATGTCACGCTGGTGATCAGCGCGCAAGCGGTTCACGACGCCACGGTCCAGCGCCGCCTGAGCAACACCATCGGCTTGCGCAACGATGTGGTGGCGCTGTCTTGTTCGCCATGAAGGCAGATAGATCCGACCATGCCAAGCCGGCGGCACCAGGCTTTGCCGCCTTGACCGTGGTGTTGATCCTGTTCTTCGTGATGGCTTTGGTCGCGGCTTACACCAACCGCAACCTGATTTTCGAACAACGCATCTCCAGCAGCAGCTACCAGGCTGCCCGCGCGATGCATGCCGCCGACGCCGCGCAGGACTGGACATTGGCGATGCTCAATGCAGGCCGGATCGACAGCGCTTGCCAGCCCAGCATCGATGAAGCCAACAGTGATTTCCGCCGCCGCTACCTCACCGAGTCGATTGACAATGGCTACGACGTCATCCGTCGCGGCGCACCGCTCGCACAATGGCTGCGCCCGGCCTGCGTTTTCACCGGCGCCGGCGAGATGGCCTGCATCTGCCCCAGTATGGCCACCCCCGACCCCGCGATCCCGCTCACCGATGGCTTGGGCAGCGCGTTCAGCGTCAGGTTCCTTCTGCCGGGCAACGCCGTGCGTCCTGGCACGCTGGCGCTGCTTGCACGGGGATGCGCCACGCCGGGATCTGGCGCCAATTCATGCCTGACGCAGACTGACGACAGACCCATCGTCGATGCACTGGTCAGCACGCAGACGACGATAGGCCTGTTGCGCGCGCTGCCCAAAGCGCCAGTCGCCGTGCTGACTGCCAACGGGGCGATCACCGGCATGGGTGATGCGAACAAGCCGGCAACATTGCCGGAAGTGACCGACGAAGCCGGGTTTGCGGCGCTGTTCAGCATGGACCGCGTCACCTACCAGCGACAGCCTGGCGTGGTGCGCATGGCATGCACAGGGGTCTGCACTTCGTCAAACCTGGGCCCTGTGCTGGCCGGTCACCCCAGAAATACGATTTGGGTGCAGGGCGACCTGACGCTCGACACTGCCGGCGCTCTGGGCAATGCAGTGGACCCGATGATGTTGATCGTCAACGGGACGCTCACGGTATCGGCCAACGCCAGGATCTTTGGATTCGTCCATGCCAACCGCATTGCCTGGGCGGCAGGTGCAGATGCGGCGAGCTTGCAGGGTGCCATGGTGTCGGCGACAGATTTCACCGCCACGGCTGCGCCGAACCTCAGCTATAACAAGGAACTGCTGGACATCATCCGTCTGCGCTATGGCTCCTTCGTCCGTGTGCCTGGCGGATGGAATCTGACAAGCTTGCAGTGACGCAATGGCAAGAACCCTGCACCCGTCACAACATCATGGCGTCTCGCTGGTCGAAGCGCTGGTGGCACTGGTGGTGATGGCTTTCGGCATGCTGTCCTTGGTCAACGTGCAGTCGACGATGCGGCTCAACGTCGACATGGCCGAGCAACGCACAGAGGCCACACACATCGCCACCGAAGAAATCGAAAACCTGCGCCTGTTCAATGCCGTCCAAACGGGAAACTCAACCTGGGACCATATCGCCAGCCGCACGGTCGACCCATACCCTCAGGCGTACGGCGCCGGCAACACCAGCTACCGCCTGGTTCGAACAGTCAGTACCGGGACCGACACTCCGCACAAGGTCGTGACCGTGCAAGTTTTGTGGACCGATCGAACCGGCTCAGAGCAGTCTGTCAGGATCGACACTGTCGTCGCAGGGATAGACCCCGCGCTGTCGGGCTTGGTCTCGGTGGTGCACTAGCCTCACAACCAACCAACGGCCGACCTGCAGTTGGCCGGACTGCCCGGCCCTCCGCAATCGGTCTCTCGCCGAGCGCAAGCACGAACGAGCGATTAGGGCCCTCGAGCGACGCCCGTTGCCTCCTCGGTCGCGCCTCTGCAAAAGGGCCTCGTCCAAGCGGGTCCGTCAGAATTTCCAGCTCAGGCGCGCCACCGTGGTCTGACCAGCCGACAATCCAAGCTGCGAGATCGTCAACGGCAACGCCCACCCTCACCTGCAGCCCTGAATGCCGCTTTCCACTACCGACCACCAACTTCTTCTGCATGCGATCAAGCTCGCCGAAGGCTCGATAGGTCTGTCTGAGCCCAACCCGCGCGTCGGCTGCGTGCTGCGCGACGCCCAGGGCCAACCAGCAGGCGAAGGATTCACCCAGCACGCCGGCGGCCCGCATGCGGAGGTGATGGCGTTACGGCAAGCGGCGGCGGCTGGGCGATCTTTGGCCGGCGGCACGGCTTGGGTCAGCCTTGAGCCCTGCGCTCACCATGGCCGCACACCGCCTTGCGCCGACGCCTTGATCGCCGCAGGGCTGAACCGGGTGGTGGTGGCCTGCACCGATCCCTATGCCCAAGTGGCAGGCCAAGGCATCGCACGCCTGCGCGCGGCAGGGATCACGGTTGACCTGGCAGAGCCCAGCACAACGCTCAACGCAGCGCGCGAACTCAACATCGGATTCTTCTCGCGCGTGCAGCGACAACGCCCTTGGATTCGCATGAAGATCGCCGCCTCGCTCGATGGCCGCACAGCACTGCCCGACGGCAGCAGCCAGTGGATCACCAGTGAGGCCGCACGCGCCGACGGTCACCGTTGGCGTCGGCGGGCCGGTGCGGTGCTGACCGGTATAGGCACCGTGCGCGATGACGATCCGAGGCTTGACGTCCGAGGATTTGACGTCGCACAGCAACCGCTGCGGGTGGTGCTGGACTCCGGCTTTACAACTCCACCGACCGCCCGCCTTTTACAAGGACCGGGCCGCACGCTGGTCGTGGGTGCGCGCGACGAGGCCCTTCGGATGACCCGACTGCGCGCTGCCGGTGCCGAATTGCTGCTGCTTTCTGACGGCCAGGGCCGCGTTGACCTGCCGGCGTTGCTCAGCAAGCTCGCGACCGACGGCGTCAATGAACTGCATGTGGAAGCTGGGGCAACCCTCAACGCCGCGCTGCTGCAGACCGGACTGGTCGACGAGTTGCTGGTATACCTGGCGCCCAAGCTTCTAGGACCAGGCCGGGATATCGCCGCACTGCCAGCGCTGCAACAACTGTCTCAGGCCATCGCACTGCGCTTCGAGGACGTCTACCGGGTGGGCGACGACGTCTGCCTGCGGGCGCGTCAAATTACTGCCGACGCCTTCCTCGCCTGAACGACAGCCGTGACGCGGAATGCCGCCCGCGTCCCTCGACCCCAAAGGCCTGCCAGACCCGCCGTGCCGTCCATGCCCCAGTGAGCCAGTCAGTGGGCAGAAATTCTCTGCCACCCACTTAGGGCTTCAGGATATTTGTGCCACGCGCATGAGGGCAACGCCTGCCTATTTTGGCTCTATGCCGTTTCATGTGGAACGATAGGCGCTCATTTATGACGTTAGGTAGCTGCGCGAGCTGTCGCGCGGACGAAGGGAGAGGCCGGCAGATGTGTCAGCTTGCCCAACCTCAAGTAGGCAATGGCGATGAAGGAGGTCGCTGTTCTGAAGCCGCGGGCCGCCCGCTTGGCCTGCTGCAACACGCCGTTCATGGCCTCCACAAAGGCGTTGGATCGGTTGTCGAGCATGCCGCGAATGACGCTGTCAAAGTGCTGCTTGAGGGTGGTGGCAAGCCGCTTGAATGGGTCAAGCCGGCTGCGCCGCGCCCAGCTGATCCAGCGCTTGAGGTCGACCTTGGCCTGCTCGGCATCGTTGTGGGTTCGCGCATGGGCGAACACCTCGCGCAGGCCCATCTTGAGCCGCCAGCCGCGCGCGCTTTTGAGATTGGCCCGTTGCAGCCAGTGCATGGCCTGGATTTGCGTGCTCGACCAACTCGAAGGATTTC
>JBILYN010000406.1:0-4185 GCA_044377715.1 Aquabacterium sp. | reverse complement strand
CTGTGCAGCAGGCCATCGGCAGGCAGGTCGCTGAGCTGATCGAGGACGGGTCGACGTTGCAGATCGGCTATGGCGGCATCCCCGATGCGGTGGTGATGCAGCTCACGCACAAGCACGACCTGGGCATCCACACCGAGATGATTGGCGACGGCATCATGACCCTGGTCGAGAGCGGTGCGGTGACCAACCGTCGCAAGAACTACTTGCCAGGCAAGATGATCGCGACTTTCGCGCTAGGCTCGGCCAAGCTCTACCGTTTCATGGACCGCAACCCGGCGCTGGAGATTCATCCGGTCAACTTCACCAACGACCCCATGCTGGCCGGCCGCAACGACAACCTGGTGGCGATCAACGCCAGCCTTCAGGTTGACCTGCTGGGCCAATGCGGCTCCGAAAGCCTGGGCCATCTGCCTTACTCGGGCACCGGCGGGCAGTCGGATTTCGTCCGCGCAGCCAACCGCTCGCGCGGCGGCAAGGCCTTCATCGTCGTGCCATCGACCGCCAAGGGCGACACCATCTCCCGCATCGTCCCGGTGCTCTCGCCGGGCACCCATGTCAGTACCAGCAAGAACGATGTCAACTACGTCGTCACCGAGTACGGTGTGGCGCAGTTGCGCGGCAAATCGGCGCATCAACGCGCCCGCGAGCTGATCGCGATCGCCCACCCCATGTTCCGCGAGGAACTGACCGAGCAGGCCCGGCGTATCAACCTGATTTGACTGCAGACCAGGCGCTGATCAGGTGTAGGTGACCCAGTCGGCGTGCTCGTCGGCCTCCAGATGCGGCAGCGTGTTGTAGCTCAGCAGCATGTGGCGCTTCGGGTTGAAGACAAACTCGGTGACCGCGCTGTTGCGCAGCCGCATGTTGAGCTCGACCGTGGTCGCTGGCGTGGTGCCCAGCACCTGACCCACCGCGGTGGAAATCGGCCCGCCACTTGAGACCATCAGCACCTCGCCTTCGCAATGCTCACGCACATGGTCTAGCGCAGCGGCCACGCCGGCGCGGAAATCCACGTAGCTCGGCATGCCTTTGGGCTCGGTCTGGCCCGCCATCCAGGCCGCCAGACCCTGGCGCAGCACGCGGAAGTGTTGGCGGTACTGCTCAGGCGTGTCGGGCTTGGGTAGCGCCTGAGGGTGGATGGCGCTGATCACGGCATGGCTGTCGTATTCGTTCAGGCCGGGCAATTGCAGCGAAGGCTGGGTCAAGCCCAGGCCAGCAGTGATCGCGTCCAGGCTCTGGCGCTGACGCATCAGCGTGCCGCTGATCAGCGTGCCGAAGCGCCTGCCTTTGGCGCGGAAGTACTCGCCCAGGCGCAGGCATTGGCGCTCGCCCAGGGGGCTGAGCTGGTCGTAGTTGGCGGCGCCGAACGATGCCTGGCCATGGCGTACAAGGTAAAGGGTTCCCATTCGTGGATTGTGGCCAACCGCGGCTTGGGGCTTTGTCGCCGCAGTGACCTGGGCCGCGCCAACGCAGCGGCCACTACACTCGCTCGGGATGAACGTGCTGGCCTTCGAGTCTTCCTGCGATGAAACCGGCGTGGCGCTGGTCAGTACCCAGGCCATGGGCCTGCCCCAACTGCGGGCACACGCTTTGTACAGCCAGGTGCAGATGCACGCGGCTTACGGCGGTGTGGTGCCGGAATTGGCCTCGCGTGACCACATCCGCCGCGCGCTGCCGCTGACCCGCCAAGTTCTGCGAGAGGCCGGCGCGACGCTGGCCGAGGTCGATGTGGTGGCTTTCACGCGCGGCCCTGGGCTGGCGGGCGCGCTGCTGGTCGGCGCTGGTGTGGCTTGCGCGCTGGCGGCTGCGCTGGGCAAGCCCACGCTGGGCGTGCACCATCTGGAGGGGCATTTGCTGTCGCCGTTTCTATCGACCGATGCGCCCGAGTTTCCGTTCGTCGCGCTGCTGGTCTCAGGCGGGCACACCCAACTGATGCGGGTCGATGCTGTGGGGCGCTACACCTTGCTGGGTGAGAGCATCGACGATGCGGCGGGCGAAGCTTTCGACAAATCGGCCAAGCTGCTGGGTCTGGACTACCCTGGAGGTCCAGCGCTGGCACGACTGGCGGTGCAGGGCCGGGCCGACGCCTACTCGCTGCCCAGACCTTTGCTGCACAGCGGCAACCTGGACTTTTCGTTCGCCGGACTGAAGACCGCCGTACTGACCCAACATCGCAAGCTGGGTTTGTCGCCGACGGCTGAGCAGTTGGCCGATCTGGCGGCCAGCACCCAAGCCGCCATCGTCGAGGTGCTGGTCAAAAAATCATTGGCCGCACTCAAGTCATGCGGTTTGAAGCGGCTGGTGGTCTCGGGCGGTGTCGGCGCCAACGCGGAACTGCGCAGGCAACTCAACGAGGCCACCGCCCGTCGCGGACTTCGGGTGCACTATCCCGAATTGGAACTGTGCACCGACAACGGTGCGATGATCGCGTTGGCCGCGGCGATGCGCTTGCAAAGCGGCACGGCCACAGCGTCGATGGACTATGCCTTCGACGTGCGACCCCGCTGGCCACTCGACCAGATCGACCGAGTCACCCCCATCAACGCCTGATCAGCTGATGCTGAGTTGCCTGGGTTGCGCAGAACTCCGCTTGGCCAGCGCCAGCGTCAACACGCCCTGATCCATTTTGGCGCTCGACTCGGTCTGATCCACTTCCATCGGCAGCGTGAAGCTGCGTGCGTAGTTGGTTGCCGAGCGTTCACTGTAGACCACGCGCTCACCGTCTTTTTTCTCCTCTTGGCGTGCATTGGCAGCTTCCAGCATCACGCGCCGTCCATCGATCGAAATCTTGACATCTTCCTTGCCCATCCCCGGCAAGTCGATCTTGATGGTGTAGCCGTGCTCGGTTTCGGTCACATCCAGCGTCGGGCTCCGAATACCGGCTCTTGAGGCGGTGTCGGTACTCGACGGCGTCAGGAAGCGCTCAAAGAAACTGTCATCGAACATGCGATCAAATGAGCGCGCCAACTCGGCGCTGCTTCGTGTCATGGGTACGAAGAACATGCTGAACTCCTTACAATTTACGGTTGTCGAACCCTGCCGCGAACCTGGAAACAAGGCCCGTGATCCTGAATTGGACGCAGCGGCAGGCATTTCAAGCGTCTGATTTTTGCGATCGATCAACGCCTTGGTCGACCTTGGCGGGTTGTAGGTTTTCAAGCTTCGAAGGAGCAAGTCCCCAATGCGTGAGGCGATAGGCCGGCTGCCAGGCAGCCAGATTCGCGAGGTCGCCAATGCCGGTTTGGGGATCCCCGACGTGCTGGCATTTTGGTTTGGCGAAAGCGACGAGGTCACGCCCGAGCCGGTGCGTCGCGCGGCAGCCGATTCGCTGCTGCGCGGCGAGACCTTCTACAGCCACAACCTGGGCTTGGCCGAACTGCGCGAGGCCTTGCGTGCCTACACGGCCGGGCTGCACGGTGACCCGGGGCCGGACCGGATCGTGGTCACGTCGTCGGGGGTCACAGCGCTGATGACGGCGATGCAACTGCTGATCGATCCCGCTGACGAGGTGGTGGTGGTTACGCCGGTCTGGCCCAATTTGCCGGCGCAGCCTGAGATCCTGGGCGCGCGGGTGGTTCGGGTACCTCTGGCGCCCGACAGCGCTGGCGCTTGGCGGCTTGACTTGCAACGCTTGATCACCGCCGTGACGCCGACCACCCGGGTGCTCTTGCTCAACGCACCCAACAACCCAACCGGCTGGACCATGACAAGCGACGAGCAGCGCACGCTGCTCGACCATTGCCGCCGAACCGGTACCTGGATCGTCGCCGACGAGGTTTACGACCGGGTCTGGTTTGGCGTCGGTCGTGCTGCACCGAGTTTCCTCGACATCGCCAGCCCGCAAGACCGCTTGGTGGTGGTGCACAGCTTTTCCAAGAGTTTCTTGATGACAGGCTGGCGGCTGGGTTGGTTGGTGTTGCCGGCCGGCCACTTGGACGCAGTGAGCAAGCTGATCGAGTTCAACAGCTCTTGCGCGCCGGTTTTTGTTCAGCGCGGTGGCTTGGCAGCACTGGGCATTGCCGAGGAGTTTGTGCCGCAATTGGTGGCGCGGCTCAGGCGCGGCCGCGACACGCTGTGCCCGGCGCTTGCCGCGTTGCCGGGCGTGCTGTCTGGCACGCCACAGGGTGGCATGTACGCATTTTTTCGAGTACCTGGTGCCGGCGATTCCCTGGCCTTTGCCAAGCG
>JBILYN010000407.1:0-4185 GCA_044377715.1 Aquabacterium sp. | reverse complement strand
TCAAGAAGCAGCATCGCCGTCAATGTTCAAGCCCTTCAAGCGCTCGATCAGGTCGCCGCGCCTGAAGGTCGCTGATAACTGCTGCATCGAGATGTCCTGCACGCCATAAAGAGCGTTGAGCGCAAGCCCAACATCTTTGACCGAAGCCGAGAAATAGTGCTCGCCTTGGGTTTCAATCAAACCTTGAATTTTGGTGAAAACGGTGTGATCAAGCTTTTCAAGCGGCAGTTGAAGCGCCTTCAGCAAACGCCGCCCCATCTGCATGGCGATGAAGCAAGAGGCATAGCGCACAAACAGTGGATCGACTCCGGTCGGCCGCCTGCGATGATTTTCGGCAATTCGATACAGAAGTACGGCAGTTATGGCTTGCGACCCATTCAAACCCTCTTGAAATATCTCTTTGTATAATTTTCCAAAGTGCTCTCGGGTCAGAAACTTGGCCTGATGCGGCGCCACACGCCAAACGGCCAAAATGGCTTCGGCCGCCGCGCCAGAAGTAATGTCCATGGGCTTCGGAGCCCCGTCAGTCCGTTTGCGCCGATAGCTAAAACCCAAGGCTTGAATGCTGTTTTCCAAGCGCTGCTGAACTTCGTCATTGGACCGCAGGTCTTTCAAGTCCACGGGGTTCTGACTGTTCGTCGCATGGGTGATGCGCAACACGATGTCTTCGTTGTCTTTCGGCAACTTGTAGAGGCGCACCAGAACGCTGGCCTCGGTCGGCAGGGGTTTGCCTGCCGCCTTCATGGTCTCCAGCGTCTTGAAAATCGTCATGCAAGTCTGACCGCCGTTGACAATTTGCAGGTTCTCGACGCGAACTTGATAATCGCCAGCTTGCAATGCGTTGTATGAGAAATCACTGCACACCAAAGTCAAGCCATTGTTGAAGAAATAGAAATTCTGCGGGCTTTCTGATTGCAAGGTGCTGCGAATTCCCTCGTTCACACGGTTTCCATGCAAACCAAGGTAGCGTCGGATATTTCGTTCCAGCAGTTTTTCGCCGTGCGTGCTCATCAGGTTCGCCAACTCTGTGACGGGCATGCGCCCGATACAGACCCGGCTGAAATTCATGTCCTCCACGATGGCTCGACCCTGGAACCGCAGCGTATCGTCCACCGGCCTCATGCGCTGCAAAATTCCGATCAAGAAATCATGGTTGACATGCTCCCATGTAACTTGATCGCCGAAGCCAGCCCGGTCGATCGCGTCTTGGGCCGAAGCATTCCACTTCAGGCCGTTGTTGCAGGCAATGGCGCGCACGCTGGGTATAAAACCATCGCGAATGAGCGAACGCGCAGCCTCCACCTTGAACTTCAGCCGATCATTGATACGCCCAAGCTCGGCGGCTGGATCAAATATATGGCGAATGGCATTGATCAATGCCAACACACCGTTCTCCTCGAAGTTCGAGTTACCTTCAAGCTTGCCTTTGTACTTGCCCTGAAAAAGGGTGACCACAAATTCCCCGTCAACCTCCTCCGTTACGTGCATGGCATCGACGCCGAAATCACCACTCCCATCCGTCAGACAATCAAAAGCTTCGTCGACGTCAAGATCGAGCACGGTCTTGGCACACAGGTAGACAAAGGCGAGCGACTTCAGCCGAGTCGCATCCGTCAGATTCAGTTGGGCCTGCGCTGAACTGCGAATTTCGTCCAAAACACCCGTTAGGCGCTGGTCGATGATGGACGCATTGATGTTCATGGCTTCACGCCTTTCGGAAATGGGTAGACGCCATTTTCTCAGCCCGCGCCGTGTTCAAGCCGTGGCCGCCTGGCCGCGCTGAGACTCCGCCGGGCTGCGCGGCGCTGGCGTGTGCTGCAGGATGTCGGGCAGATCGCCAAAGAAGGGCACGGCGCCGTAACGCCCGGTCAGGTAGCCTCGCTCCCAGGCCTCGTGCTTGCGCGGGCTGAAGTCGGTCAGCGGGTACAGGCGGGTAGCCTGGTCTTCGTCCTTCTCGGTGAACCAGATCTGGTCGCGCCGGAACAGCGTGTGGTCGAGCAACGAGGTGTCGTGCGTGCTGAAGATCAGCTGCGCCTTGTGGCGATTCAGCACCGGGTCGTGAAACATCGAGATCAACCGGCGCACCAGCAGGGTGTGAAGACTGTCGTCGAGCTCGTCAACCACTAGAGTGCGGCCATCCTTCAGGACGTCGAGCAGCGGGGCCACCAGGCCGTACAGGCGCTGCGTGCCGTCGGATTCCTCGTGCAACTCGAAGCTGGCCGCGCCATTGGGCGTGGCGTGCTGGAAGACGGGCACGAGAAACTCGCCCTCCTCGCGGCCGGCATGCGCCACGCCGCCCGCATGAAAGAGCAGCTGTTCACGAAACCCCTTGCGAGCCACGGCTTGCACGTCGGCGATGCTGATGTCGGCCGCCGACATGAAGTCGCGCACGGCGGTGCGCCCTTCGTCAGTGGCGAGCATCGCGGTGGTGAGGTCGTAGTTCAGCTTGGTGCCGGCCGGCAGGTAGACGATGCTGCTGACGATCGAGCGAAAGACCGGGCCCAACAAGGCGCTGTTGAGCTGGGCCGCGGTCGACAGAAACAGCGCGTTGGGCCGCGTGCTGTCCTGCCACAGCTTGCGCGAGCCGGTGAGGTAGGTGCTGAACTCGTAGTCGTAACTTTCGCCATCATCGGCCAGCTGCCGGCTGAACCACTGTGTCGGCTTGGCGGTGCGGTAGACCAGCAGCGACTCGCTGACGATGCGTTGTGGCGTCATCGCGAAGGCGTACTGGTAGCGCACGTTTTCGAGCATGAAGGTCAGCTCGAAGCTCGTGGGCTCCTTGCCGAAGGCTTCATCGAGCTTGAAGGGCTGGACGTTGAAGACCTGCCCAAGCTGGATGCCAGTGGCCGACTCGGCCACCACGGCCCGCATGTAGTTCAGCGCGAGCAGCAGCGTCGACTTGCCACTGGCGTTGGGGCCGTACACCACGGCGCTGAGGACAACCGCCGGCGACGCCTTCAGGCCGGTCTCGGCTAGGTGCGTTTCAGCCAGCTCCGTAGCGGTCGAGGCCACCAAGCTCAGCACCTGCTCGTCGCGGATGGATCGAAAGTTTCGGACCCGAAATTCGAGAAGCATGTTGGGTTTCCTGCAGAAATTCGGCTGAATTTTGCCGAAAATATACGAAACTATACAAAATAGTTTGCTCTTCTGGTCAAGTTTCTGTGCGGGTTTCCCCACGATACGGCCATGGTCATGGCCCCGGTGCGCCTGAGGCCAGTCACCCAGACTGGCTATCAAGTCCGCGCGTTCCGCCGCCAGGCGCTTGACTTCCAGGTTGAGCGCGACCTGCTGCGGCAACTGCTTTTCTTTCACGGTGGCACCTCGAGCCAAGGCAACTTGGCTGTCGAGGTAGGGGATGGACCGGTGCAGCGCGCACTTGGCACTGAGCGCCCCAAGGCCGGCCGAAGCCGGCCATCCCCGTGGGGATCAAGCAAAGTGGCAAAGCCACACATTTGCATGAGGCGGCCGAACAAGGCGTCAGCATCAACCGGCTGGTATCGGCCAAGCTGGCCATGTGATCACGATCGCGTCGAAAACGATTGGTTGACGCGATGCCAAGGCTGGCGTGATCACTTGAACTCGATCAGTTTCTGAAATTTCCTGGGTGCCCAGCGAAGAAAAACTGAAAGCCAATTTCGGGCCGGCCAGGTGATCCTGATCTCCGGGAGAGAGCCACTGGCACGGCAAGGCTGGCCCGCACAGGCCCTATGCTCCCAGCACCATGTCACCCGCAACCTCCCCCGACACCAGCACCGTGCTTGCCTGGGCCTGGATCGCCATCGTGCTGGCGGCCGCACTTGCGCAGACGGCGCGCAACGTGGCGCAGCGCTCGCTGGTGGCGCAGGCGGGCACGCTGGGTGCCACGTTGGCGCGCTTTCTGTACGGGCTGCCGTTTGCTGCGGCCTGGGTGCTGACGCTGCATGCGCTGCCCGCCACGGCAGCGCCGGTGCCGGTGTGGCATGCGGGCTACTTTGCCTGGGTGCTGCTGGGCGCGGTGAGCCAGTTGGCGGCCACGGCGTTCTTGCTGCTGGCGATGAAGCAGCGCAACTTCGTGGTGGGCGTGGCGTTCTCCAAGACCGACGCGCTGCAAGTGGCGGTGTTTGCCACCCTGTTCTTGCACGAGTTGCCCGGATGGGTGACGCTGCTGGCGATCGGGTTGGCCACGACGGGCGTGGTGATGCTGTC
>JBILYN010000405.1:0-4187 GCA_044377715.1 Aquabacterium sp. | reverse complement strand
TCACCCGACCCCAACAACCGAGGCCGGCAAAAAGTAGGTGTCGGGTTCCCGAGTGAGCGAGTCGGGATACGGGAGGCAAAGTCGCGCTCAGCCAATCTGAAATCGATGCGTCCGTTGGCGCGCAGGGCTTCAGCATGGCATCGGGACAAGCGGTTCCGCCACATGGATCACCATCGCGCAGCGCTTGCGTTGTGATGTTGCCCGCAGTACCATCGTTATTGATGAACACTGCCACCAAGCTCTTGGCTGCGATGCGTCGCAACCGCTTGGACTGGCAGATTGCGCAACTTCAAACCGTAGCGCAACAGAAGGGGATCGACTGGCGACACGATGGCAGCAGTCATTGCGTCTTCGTGCGATCCGATGGCAAGACGCTCCCCGTGCCTGCCCGTCGTCCGATCAAGCCGATCTACCTTAAAAAATTCCTCGAACTCATCGACGGAGCATGACCCATGAGCAAGCTAGCTGACTACCCCTTCGAGATTCGCCCCCTCACGTCAGACGAAGGAGGCGGGTTTCTCATCGCCTATCCGGACTTCTCGGACTGCATCTCTGACGGCGAGACCGTCGAGGAAGTGCTGAGAAACGGACAAGACGCGCTCAAGGAAACGATTGCAGCCCTCAGAGCAAAGACCTTGCCAGTGCCCGCTCCCAACAGCGGCGGGATTGCATCAGGAAAGTTCGTTGCTCGTGTTCCAAAGTCGATTCATGCGCAGCTGACGACTCGCGCAAAGACCGAAGGCGTTTCGCTCAATACCTTGGTGCTTAGCTTCATCGCCCAAGGTCTGGGCCGCAAAGAAGGCCGTGCATAACGCTATCCATGGGCCCCTCAATGCTGCAGATGGCCTTCGACAGCCGCGTCTTTGTGATGCAGTCATCGCAGGTCAACTGTTGCGGTACTGTTCCCGAGTGAGCCAGACGGGTTTGGGAGGCAAAGCTGCGCCGTGGCGTGCTGCTGACCCAGCACAGCGGTCTGCTGCCGCGCCGAAACGAACGGGTCGAGCTTGAAGCGGCGATACTGTTTCAAACGCGTTCAAACCTCTTTATCCTTTGGAATCTCACATCATGAACAGTTGGCAGATCGGCAAGGTCCGTGTGTCTCAGGTCGTCGAAATGGGGCCGGTGCCGACGTCGCCGAAGTTTCTTTTCAAAGACCCGCCGGCCGATCTGGTTGCCCGCCATGCCTGGCTCAAGCCGCACTTTGCCAATGACCGGGACCGGCTGCTGTCGTCGATCCACTGTTTCGTGATCGAGTCTGCAGGTCGGCGCATCGTCGTCGACACCTGTGTCGGCAACGACAAGAAGCGCGAGAACCCGGGCTGGAACCAGCTCAACAATCCGTTTCTGCAGAACATGACCGACGCCGGCTTTGCGCCAGAGACGATCGACACGGTGTTGTGCACGCATCTACACGTCGACCATGTCGGCTGGAACACCCGCTGGGTCGGCGGCCAATGGGTGCCGACCTTCGCCAACGCGCGCTACCTGTTCGCCCGCAAGGAGTGGGAGCACTGGTCGCAGCAGCCCTTGCAGGCCCATGGCGATGCCGAGCCCGACGACATCCTGGGCGACTCGGTGCGGCCCATCCTGAACGCGGGATTGGCCGACCTGGTCGAGACCGACCACCGGCTGACCGACGAGGTCTGGCTCGAGTCCACACCCGGCCACACGCCGGGCCATGTCAGCGTGCGGATCAAGTCCGAAGGCCAGCATGCGGTGATCACCGGCGATCTGATGCACCACCCGATCCAGTGCAGCGAGCCCGACCGGATCGTCAATTTCGACAGCGACGGCGAACTCGCGCGGACGACGCGGCGCCACTTCCTGAGTTGCTGCGCGCGCGACCGGCCGATCGTACTGGGCACGCATTTCGCGCACCCGACTGCCGGCCGCGTCGTCGTCGCCGGCGATGTCTGGCGCTTCGAGGTGTTGTGAGGCTGTGCTGGCCTGGCACTGCGGCGCGCTGGTAAGCTGTTCTCTTCGATAGGCAAGAAGAGGCTGCAGCCTGATGTTCACTGGCATTGTTCAAGGCGTGGCCCAGGTCGCCACGATCACCGACCTACCCGGTCTGCGCAGCTTCGAGCTGGCGTTCGCTCCCGGTTTCGACCAGGGTCTCGAGATCGGCGCGAGCGTGGCCTGCGACGGTGTGTGCCTGACCGTCACCGAGCTGCCTGGCCCCGGGCGGGCCAGATTCGACGTGATGCAGCAAAGCCTGGGCCTGACCTCGCTGGGCGCGCTGCTGCCCGGCAGCCGGCTCAACGTCGAGCGCGCTGCGCGCGACGGCGCCGAAATCGGCGGCCACCCGATCAGCGGCCATGTCGATTGTCAGGGCCAGCTGATTTCGCTGCGACGCCCAGAGAACAACCATGTGCTGCGCATCGGCGTGCCTGCCAGCCACATGCGCTATGTGTTCGCCAAGGGCTATGTCGCGATCAACGGTGCGAGCCTGACGATTGCCGAGGCCGACCGGCGCGAGCGCTGGTTCGAGATCTGGCTGATCCCCGAGACGCTGCGCATGACGACCTTCGGCGACAAGCGTGAAGGCGATGCGCTCAACATCGAGATTGAGCGCAGCACCCAGGTGCTGGTCGACACGGTGCGCGATGCGCTCGAAGAGCGCCTGGGGCCACTGCTGCCCGCGCTCGAAGCGCTGCTGGCGCAGCAGGGCGGGTCGATTGACGAACTGGGCGGGTCGCTGCCGCGGGGCTGAGCCTGAGCCCTGGTCGAGAGGGCTGGGTCAGATGATCGCTTGCTCGACCAAGGGTCGCTTCGCGAGCACGCGCTCGCAACCCAGCGCGGACAAGTCGATGCCTTGGTAGCGGCCGTGCAGAATCCACTCGGCCACGCCGCGGCCGGCCGCCGGCGCATGTTGCAGGCCGTGGCCCGAGAAGCCGTTGGCCAGCAGCAGGTTGGGGCAGTCCGAGTGCGGGCCGATGATCGCGTTGTGGTCCATAGCGTGGACCTCGTAATAGCCGGCCCAGGCGCGGTGGACCCGCAAGGCCTCGAATGCTGGCACCCGGTGCGCCAGCGCAGGCCAGAGCTTTTGCTCGAACTGCGCCAGGTCGGGCTCCAGCGGCAGGTCGTCGGGATCCTCGTCATCCGGGCCGGGTGACCAACCGGCGATGAAACTGCTGCCTTCGCTGCGGAACCAGACGCCCGAGGGATCGACCACCAGCGGTGTTTGCGGCAGCGCGGTCGGGCAGCGCAGCGCGAACACCGTTCGCCGCCTCGCGTGCACCGGCACGTCGAGTCCGGCCAATCGGCCCACCGCGCCGGCCCAAGGCCCTGCGGCGTTGACGAAGGCATCGGCCTCGACCCGGCTGCCGTCGTCTAGAACAGCGGCCTGCAGCCGCGCGCCGCGGCGTTCCAGGCCCACGACTTTTGCCCGACGCCACTGCGCGCCCAGCGAACGCGCTTTGTGCGCCATGGCGCGCGCCCAAGCCTCACCGTCGAACCAGCCCTCGCCGGCCAAGCCTAGGCTGGCCAGCGCCAAGTCGTCGCAGCGCAGCCAAGCAAAGCGCTGGCCCAATTCGGCCGATGTCAGCAACGCCACCGCCACGCCTTCGGCCTGTTGCACGCGGTGGTTTGCACGCAGCGCGTTGGCGTCGGTGGCGCAAAAAAGGTAAGCCCCCGGCACGAAACCGAGAGCCACTGGCGCGCCGTCCACCCCCAGCCACTCGTCGGCCTGGGTCAGCAACTCATGGCCGAAGCGCGACATCTGCACATTGACCGCGTTGCTGAACTGCTGGCGTATCGACCCGGCTGACAGCGCCGACGAGGCCTGACGCAGCGTCGGGTCTGGCTCGATCACCTGCACGGCCACGTCGGCACCGCCCAGGCGCTTGAGAAACAGCGCCACCGCCGATCCAACCGCACCGCCGCCGATCACCACGACCTTCATGGTGCGTCCTCTCAAGCAAATGTGGCTTTGCCACTTTGCTTGATCCCCACGGGGGGCGGCCGGCTTCGGCCGGCCTTGGGGCGCTCCTGAGCAAATGTGGCTTTGCCACTTTGCTTGATCCCCACGTGGGGCGGCCGGCTTCGGCCGGCCTTGGGGCGCTCCTGAGCAAATGTGGCTTTGCCACTTTGCTTGATCCCCACGGGGGGCGGCCGGCTTCGGCCGGCCTTGGGGCGCTCCTGAGCAAATGTGGCTTTGGGCTTGATCCCCACGGGGGGCGGCCGGCTTC
>JBILYN010000404.1:0-4195 GCA_044377715.1 Aquabacterium sp. | reverse complement strand
GGCTTCCCGGTGCGGCAGCAGGTTGATCCGAATCATGGCAAGAACCTCCTCATCGCAAGGCCGCAGGCGGTAAGGTAGGAAGAGGCCTCCTTGCGCACTCTGGCCTCGCGCACGGCAGGCCCGGTCTTCATGCCGTCGAACGGATTGACCACGTTTGCAGTGAACCCGGTCAGCTCGGTGACGCGGTCAGCCAGGCCAGGCAGTGCGGCGCTGCCACCAGCGAGCATCACGTGGTGCACTCGGTGGTGCGGCGTGCTGGTGAAGAAGTACTGCAAGGCGCGGCCGATCTCCTGTGACAGGGTGTCGACAAATGGCGCGCGAATGGCCGTGGCAAAGTCCTCGGGCAGGTCACCGGAGCGTTTCCGCTGTTCGGCCACGTCGACAGACATGCCGTATTGGCGAGAGATCAGGGTGGTGAGCTGTGAACCGCCAAAAGCCTGGTCACGGTCGTAGAGCAATTCGCCTTCACGCAGCACCTTCAGGCTGGTGCTGTCGGCGCCGATTTCGAAGAGGGCGACCAAGGCGTCACGGCCGCCCTGCGGCAACTTGGCGACCAATCGACTGATCGCCAGCAATGAAGCATGGTTCTCGAGGTCGAGGATCACCAGCTTCAGGCCTGCGGCCTCGGCCAGACCTTGCCGGTCCTGCACCCGCTCCTTGCGCGAAGCGGCGATCAGCACTTCGACATCAGCGCTCGAGTTCGGGCTCGGCCCAATGACGCAGAAGTCCAGGCTCACATCGTCAAGCGAAAACGGAATGTACTGGTTGGCCTCGGACTCGACCTGTAGTTCGAGTTCTTCGTCGCGCAGCCCAGCCGGCAACAGGATCCGCTTGGTGATCACCGCCGATTGCGGCATCGCCATCGCCACCAGCCGGGTCTTGCTACCACTCTTGGCCATCAGCTTGAGAACAGTGGCCGCGACTTGGTCGAAGTTCTCGATCTGGCCATCGCTGACCCAGCCCTTCTCGAAGGGTTCGCTGGCGATGCGGTCGAGCACATAGTCGCCAGCCGAAGACATGCCGAGTTCTACCAGTTTGGCGCTCGAGGCACTGATGTCCAGGCCGATCATCGGCGCGGGCTGGCGGCCCAGCATCCGGTCCAAAAAACTCACAGGGCGTCTCCCAACGACCGACAAGGCTGACATCGCCTCAATAGTTGAGACGATGCTAGCAGCAAAGCCCGCGCCGCCCAACGCCCATCGCAGTGGCGCCAGCGGGTCGCGTTGAAATATCCCGAGGGCAACTCAATCCAGGCGCCGGGCCAGCGAATCACGTTCGATACACTCTGGCGCTCCATGAGCGACACCGAGCCCGCGCCAGCGGCGCCCCGCGCTGCCAAGACAGCGCCCCCTGCCAGCCCCAAGCGCAGCTTGGTGAAAACCTTGCTTGTACCGCTGGCTTGGCTGCTTGCTGCCGGCTTGGCGGCGCTGCTGACGGGCGCGATGCTGCTGGGCGTGGCCTTGGCCGTGGCCTATCCCAACCTGCCGGAAGTCAGCGGCCTGACCGACTACAGGCCCAAGCTGCCGCTGCGGGTGATATCGGCCGACGGCGTGCTGCTGGGCGAGTTCGGCGAGGAACGGCGCATCTACACCCCGATCGCGCAGATCCCGAAGGTGATGCAAGAGGCGGTGCTGGCGATCGAAGATGCCCGCTTCTACCGCCATCACGGCGTGGACTACCTGGGCGTGATCCGCGCCGGGTTGGCGCAGTTCAACAAGGTCAAGAGCCAGGGCGCGTCGACCATCACGATGCAGGTTGCCAGGAATTTCTACCTCTCAACCGAGAAGACCTTCACCCGCAAGATCTACGAGGTCTTGCTGGCACTCAAGATCGAGAGTCAGCGGACCAAGCCGCAGATTTTGGAGATCTACATGAACCAGATCTTCCTAGGCCAGCGCGCCTATGGCTTTGCGGCGGCCAGCGAGATCTACTTCGGCAAGCCACTGGCCGAGATCACCATCGGCGAGGCCGCAATGCTGGCCGGCCTGCCGCAAGCGCCGTCGGCTTACAACCCTGTGTCCAATCCGAAGCGGGCCACGCGGCGTCAGCAGTACATCATTGACCGCATGGAGGCCAACGGTTTCATCACCGAAGATCAAGCCGAACTGGCGCGCAACGAGGTGTTGAGACTGCGCCCACCCAGTGAAGTGGCAGTGCACGCGGAGTATGTCGCCGAGGCGGTGCGCCAACTGATCTTCAGTCAGTACGGGCTTGAGACCACGACCCGAGGTTTGAACGTCCAGGTCACCGTCGATGCATCGGACCAAGCGGTGGCGTACCGGGCGCTCAGACGTGGTCTGCTCGACTACGAGCGGCGCCAGGTCTATCGTGGCCCGGAAGACCATGTCGACCTGCCCGCAGACCCCAAAGAGTTGGACACTCGCATCGCCGAGGCGCTGGCCGACCACCCCGACAACGACGAGTTGAAAGCCGCCGTGGTGCTGGAAGCCAGCCGCAACAAGGTGGTGGCCGTGTTGCAATCAGGCGAAAGCATCACCATCAGCGGCGAAGGCCTCAAGCCAGTGGGCTCAGGCCTGGTCGACAAAGCCGAGCCCCAAAAGCAGATTCGCCGCGGCGCGATCGTGCGCGCGGTACGCGGTCCCAAAGGCGACTGGACCTTGACCCAGTTGCCCGAGGTCGAAGGGGCTTTCGTGGCGATGGACACCCATACTGGCGGCATCCGCGCGTTGGTCGGCGGCTTCGATTTCGGCAAGAGCAAGTTCAACCATGTCACCCAGGCCTGGCGCCAGCCTGGGTCGAGCTTCAAGCCCTTCATCTACTCGGCTGCGCTGGAAAAAGGCTTCACGCCGCAGACCGTGGTCAATGATGCGCCGCTGTTTTTCGACGCTGGCACGACCGGCAGTCAGCCCTGGGAGCCGAAGAACTACGACGGCAAGTTCGAGGGCGCGATGCCGCTCAAGACGGCCTTGGCCAAGTCGAAGAACATGGTGTCGATCCGGGTCTTGCAGTCGACTGGCGTGCACTTCGCCCAGGACTGGATCACGCGCTTCGGTTTCGAAGCCGACAAGCATCCGGCGTACCTGACGATGGCACTGGGCGCAGGTTCAGTCACCGCCTTGCAGATGGCCAGTGGCTACAGCGTGTTTGCCAACGGTGGCTACCGCCTCAACCCGATGTTGATCACCCGCATCACCGACAACAAGGGCCGCTTGCTGCAGCAAAGCGCGCCCCCAGTGATCGACGAGTCGGCCCGGGTGATCGACGCGCGCAACGCTTTCGTGATGACCCAGTTGCTGGGCGAGGTGGCACGCTCGGGCACCGCAGCGCGGGTCTACCAGACCTTCAAACGCATGGACTTGTCCGGCAAGACCGGCACCACGAATGACTCCATGGATGCCTGGTTTGCCGGCTACCAGCCGAAGCTGGCAGCTGTGGTCTGGATTGGCTACGACAACCCGCGCAAGCTCGGCGATCGCGAAACCGGCGGTGGTCTGGCGTTGCCGGTGTGGATGGAGTACATGACCCACGCGCTGCGCAAGCTGCCCGAGCAACAGCCCGAGGTGCCAGAAGGGCTGACGCAGCGCGCAGGCGACTGGATGTTCAACGAGTTCGGTCCAGGCGCGGGGATCAGCAGCGTCGGTCTGGACGACAAGGTGCCGCGCAGCCCCAGCGATACCGAGCGCAAGGGCATCCTGGACCTGTTTCGCTAAGCCCGCGCGATGGGCCGACGCGTCAAGGTGGGTTGAACAACAGCGTCTGGCCCGCCTGTGCACTGGCGTGGCGTGACAGCGACGCAAAAAATTCGCTGCCATCTCTTGTGTCGAGCCAGCAGCCTGCCACATGTCGATAGTGGTGGCCGCCTGCCTTGGCGGCGAGCCACAACTCGCGCAAGGGCGGCTGGGTGTTGACCACGATCTTGCTGCCGCCCGGCAGGCTGAGCTCGAGCAGACCCCCGGTGCGCTGGCTGTCGATGTCGATCACGTCGTCGTCCAGCCACTGGTCGACGCTGGCTTCGATCGCCGCCAGCGCGGCCTGCGACAAGCGGCTGAATTCGCTGTCGGATATCGGCGTGGCCGGGGGGGTGATGTGGGTCATGATCGGTAGAATCCTGCAGATGAAGCCTTCAACGAGTGTAGCGAGCCTGCAGCGAGCCGGTCGGATCGCTGGCCTGCTGGCTGGCGTGGTCATTGCCAGCGGCTGTGGCCAGAAGGGACCGCTCGCGCTGCCCAGCGCA
>JBILYN010000124.1:0-12355 GCA_044377715.1 Aquabacterium sp. | reverse complement strand
AGAGCCTGCCGGCGGCGCGTGCGGCCTCAATCAGCTCGGGCCGGCGCTGGGCCGTCAGCTGCAGCGACCGGTCGCGTCGCCAGCGTTCGATCTGGCCATGGTGGCCGCTGAGCAGCACCGGCGGCACCGCCTGAACCCCCGCGTCGCTTGTGAGCAGTTCTGGCCGGCTGTAGTGCGGGC
Organism: Aquabacterium sp.; assembly: GCA_044377715.1. GTDB lineage: Bacteria > Pseudomonadota > Gammaproteobacteria > Burkholderiales > Burkholderiaceae_C > Pseudaquabacterium. Next base: position 12,175 of record JBILYN010000124.1, on the reverse strand, counting down.
AATCGAGCAGACCATCGGCCGAGAAACTGTCCTGCTGGTGCGACGCTGCGGTCAGCACGCCAGGCTGCAAGCGCGCGACCGCGTCGAGCAGCGCCAGCGCGGGCAGTTCGCCACCCGACAGCACAAAGTCGCCCAGGCTGAGCTCGAGCGTGACATGGGCGTCGATGAAACGCTGGTCAATGCCCTCGTAGCGGCCACAGAGCAGCACCGCGCCGGGACCGGCAGCGATCTCCGCCACCCTGGCCTGGGTCAGTGGCGCACCGGTGGGCGTGAAGTGCAGCACAGGCACCTCGGCTTGTCGCTCGCCGCGCACCGCGGCCAAGGCACGCTGCAAGGGCTCGGCCAGCATCACCATGCCCGGACCACCGCCATACGGCCGGTCGTCGACGCGGCGGTACGGGTCGTCGGCATAGTCGCGCAGCGACCACAGGCGGACATCGACCTGACCAGTCTCGAACGCGCGGCGCGTGATGCCTTGCGTCAGGTGCGGGCCGAACAACTCGGGAAACAGCGTGATGACGTCGAAGCGCATCGAACGCGGCGTCAGCGTGGCCGGCGGGTTGAGGTCAGAAATCAAGGCCCCAATCGACCGTGATCCGGCGCTCGACCAGACTGACGTCATCGATGAAAGCGGCCACAAACGGGATCAAGCGCTCGCTGGCTTCCAGCGAAGCGCCCTCGACCGCGTCGGGACGCCGCAGTCGCAACACGCTGTGGGCGCCGGTGTCGATCAGGTCGGTCACCGTGCCCAGCGCCTCGCCCTGGCGGTTGACCACGGCCAAGCCGATCAGATCGATCCAGTAAAACTCGCCGTCACCGGCGCTGGGGAAATTTGATCGCGAAATGAAGATCCGCGCGCCCTGCATCGCCTCGGCGGCATTGCGGTCGGGCAGTTGCTGCGCCGTGGCGACCACGCTGTCGCCGTGCACCTTGCTGTGCGTGACGCGCAAAGAAGGTGGAAAAGACAGCACGCCCAGCTTCGCGCCCAACCCTTCTGGCGGCCGAATGAACCAGCGCTTGGCCGACAGCAGGGCTTCCGGGTCTTTGGAGAAGGGCTGGACGCGAATCCCGCCCTTGATACCCCAGGCCCCAAGCACACGGCCAACCTCGATCGCGTCGTCGGGGAAGGCCAGCTCGTCAGCGTCGCCGGGCGGCGTCATGGCAGCGGGCAGCGCAGGCCTTCAAAACCGATCAGGCGGCGACTGGCACAGCCGCTGCAACTTGGGCCTTGGCGGCATCGCCGACCAAGCGCTTGACGGTGGGCGACAACTGCGCGCCCACGCCTGCCCAGTAGCTGACGCGGTCGAGTGCGACGCGCAGCGGCTGCTCGCCACCGGCGGCCATCGGGTTGTAGAACCCGAGGCGCTCGAGGTAGCGGCCATCGCGACGTTCGCGCGAGTCAGCGACCACGATGTTGTAGAACGGGCGCTTCTTGGCGCCGCCACGAGCGAGTCGAATGACGACCATGTTGATTTTCCAAATAAATTCGTGGGCGACAGGCCTGCCCCGGAGACACTCAGGGCCGACCCATCAGGTTCACTGCGGACAGCACAGGCTCTCAAAAAAGCCTTGCAATGCCGCAGCGCTGTGTCTTGATGCCCAGAGGCCCAGATGCCCGCTAGTCCGGTAGTACGGGGTCCGAATCTCTGAACATCAAGGTCTCGACGCCGAAGATACGCCGGTGTTGCCACCGGCCGTCGCCGAAAACCAAACATTATAAACTGCGACGCCGCAAGCCGAGTGACCCAGCTTGACCGACACTGCACAGACGATGAACACTCCTGCCTTGCTGATCCGCCCAAGCACCCTGGGCGACTTGCCCGCGATCACCGCGATCTATGCCCACGCCGTGCTGCACGGCACCGGCACCTTCGAGATCGAAGCCCCCGACGAGGCCGAGATGGCGCGCCGCCGCGACGATGTGCTGTCCAAGGGCTTGCCCTGGCTGGTGGCCCAGGTCGACGACCATGTGCTGGGCTATGCCTATGCCAACCATTTCAGGCCGCGACGCGCCTACCGCTTTTGCCTGGAAAACTCGATCTATCTGGCTGCTCAAGCCCGCGGCCAAGGTCTGGGTCGGCTGCTGCTGACCGAGTTGGTCGGCCGCTGTGAGGCCGCGGGCGCCAGGCAGATGCTCGCGGTGATCGGCGATGCGGACAACGCCGGCTCGATCGGCGTCCACGCAGCGCTGGGCTTCGAGCACTGCGGTGTGCTCAAGGCTGCGGGCTGGAAGTTCGACCGCTGGCTCGATGTGGTGTTGATGCAGCGCTCGCTGGGCCACGGCCACGCACGGCCAGCACCGGCGTCTGATGGACTGCCGGCATGACGCACAAATCCAAGACCCTGGCGACCTGGCTGGCATTGGTGCTGGGCAGCCTGGGCGCCCATCGCTTCTATCTGCACGGCAAGCGCGACCTGCTGGCCTGGCTGCACCCCTTGCCCACGCTGCTGGGTGCGGCCGGCGCACTGCGCATGCACAACCTGGGGCAGGACGACCATGTTGCCTGGCTGTTGATCCCGTTTCTCGGGCTGATGCTCTCGGCGGGCATGCTGACGGCCATCGTCACAGGACTGGGCTCTGACGAGAAATGGTCTGCCCGCTTCAACCCTGGCGAAGCAGTCCAGCACAGCGGCTGGGGGGCAGTGATCGGCGTCGTGCTCGCGTTGCTGATGGGCGGCACGGTGCTGATGGGCACGCTGGCGTTTGGCGGACAGATGTTCTTCGAGTACCAAGCCCGCCAAGGCGACCGCTGAGGCCTGCAAGACCGCTTTCTTGCGGTGGAGCAAGCCGACCCGGGGCTGCAAGAGGTCGACTTGAGAGCCAGCAAACTCTCAGAAGTCCAGCATGCAGATTCAGTTCCTCGGCGCAGCCGACACCGTCACCGGATCCCGGCACTTGGTGACCCTCGGCGAGCAGCGAATCCTGCTCGATTGCGGCATGTTCCAGGGTTACAAGGTACTGCGCGAGCGCAACTGGGCGCCGCTGCCGGTGCCGCCCAACGAGATCGACGCCGTGGTGCTCAGTCATGCCCACCTTGACCACAGCGGCTGGCTGCCGCGCTTGGTGCAGTCCGGGTTTCGGGGTCCAATCTACGCTTCGCCAGCGACGCGTGACCTCGCCGAGGTGCTGCTGCTCGACAGCGCTCACTTGCAGGAAGAGGATGCCCGCCGCGCCAACCGCTACGGCTACACCAGGCACGAAAAAGCACTGCCGCTCTACAACCGGGCCGATGCACGAAAGGCGATCGCCAAGATCGTCCCGCTCGCGCCAGGCCAGACCTTGACACTGGGCCCGGTGAGCGTTCGGCTCACGCCGGTCGGCCACCTGCTCGGGGCTTGCGCGGTTTCGCTGTCGCACCAGGGCCGCACGCTGGGTTTTTCGGGCGACATCGGCCGCCAACAAGACTTGCTGATGCCACCGCCGCAGCCGCTGCCCCATGCTGATGTGTTGTTGGTCGAATCGACATACGGCAACCGCCGCCATCCGTTGGAGGCCAGTCAAGCCGCACCGGCCGAGCTCGCGCGCATCGTCCGCGAGACCATCCATCGCGGCGGCAAAGTGCTGTGCCCATCGTTCGCGGTGGGGCGCGCGCAAGCGCTGCTGCTGGTGCTGCAGCGACTGAAGCAGGCGGGTGAGATACCGGCTTCGCTGCCGATCTTTGTCGACAGCCCGATGGCCAATCTGGCCACCGAGCTCTACCGCCAGCACCGCAAGCTGCTGCGCGTGCCGCAACGCGAGATCAGCGCGCTGTGCGACGGCGTCCGGCTGATCGCCACAGCCGCCCAGTCGCAAAGACTGGCGGCGTCACGCTATCCCTCGGTGATCATCTCGGCCAGCGGCATGGCCACGGGTGGACGGGTGCTGCACCACCTCAAGGCCATGGCGCCAGGTGAGCAAAACCACATCGTGTTCGCCGGCTTCCAGGTCGGCGGCAGCCGCGGTGCGCGTCTGGTGGCCGGCGCACGCGAGGTCAAGATCCACGGCGACTATGTGCCGGTGCGCGCGACGGTCAGTGCGCTGGAGGGCTTCTCGGGCCATGCCGATGCCGACGAGCTGATGGCCTGGTTGCGACAGATGCCCAGCAAGCCACAACAAACCTTCGTGGTGCACGGCGAGCCCGACGCCGCCGACACCTTGCGGCTGCGGATCAAGGACGAACTGGGCTGGGCGGCGCGGGTACCGCAGCACGGCGAAACAGTGACGCTGTGAGCGCAAAGCTGGACGCGACAAACCATCTTGCGCGGCCCAGACGCAACAAAGCCCGGCAAGTGCCGGGCTTCAGGCAAAGCCGATCCGTGACCGGCGAGCGTCAAACTCAGGCTGCAGCGGCCTTGACCTTCTTGGCCTTCTTCGCCTTCTTGGCTTTCTTGGCCTTCTTGGTCGGCTCGGCAGCCGACTGCGACTGCTGAGCCGACGGCCCAGCCGGTGCAGCAGGTGTCGCCGGTGCGGCAGCCTGCGCAAATGCACCCAAACTGAAGGTGGCGGCAATCAATGCAGCGATGAGTTTGTTCATGGTGTTCTTCCTGAAAGTGCAAGAAGCGGATTGCTTCAGCAAAAAAATTTTAACGCGACGGCTCAGCGCCCGGTTGACAAGCCCGCCCGCAGCCTTTGACCGGGTCAAACAAACTCACCCGCCCGCAGCCATTTGGTGGCCACCCATTTTTCGCCAGCCAGCACCGGCGCGCCGCCGTGCAGCGACCGGGTGGCAGCCTGCGGCCGGTCATAGCTGAAGAAAACAGCGTTGCCTTTGATCGGCCCTACCTCCAAACCGACATCCGGGAAAGTGGTCCCACCCCCTTGATCCGGGGTGTTAAGGTAGATCACCAAGGTGCCCACGCGCTGCCCACCCCGCGCCAGCACTGCGGCCATGCCGGGTTGGGCCGGATCGAAGTAGTCGTGGTGAGGCTTGTACTCGGCGCCAGGGCGGTAGTGCAGCACCTGCAGGCCTTCGCCGTTGACCACCGGCCAGTTCAGCAGCGCGGCGATACGGGCTTCAATGCGCTCGCACAGCGGCGACTCACCACGGCCAAAGAACATGCCCTGGCTGGTACGCGCGGCGTTGATCTCGTTGCCGCCGGTCTCGTGGACCACCGTCTCCGATCGCGACATCCGCGGCGCGGCAGCCGCGACCAGCGCATCGCACTCGTCGTTGGACAAGAATCCACCCAGCACCACCACCCGAGGATGCTGCAGCGTCAGCAAGATGCTGACCTGTCGGTCGCCGGCCCAGACATGGCTGGGCGACCCCGCCAACGCCGGCTCGGGCAGCGCGACAGCAGGTCGTGCGACAACCGACGGCGCGATGCCTCGCTGGCCGACGGACGGCTGCAGCGTGCTGTGCAGCGCAGCGACGGCCACCTCATCGGCCCAGCCGCTGGCGCGCATCGAAGCCAGGATGTCTTCAAGCCGGCAACCCGACTGGTCCTGCTCGACGATCCATTGCCTGAGTTCAGCGGTGACGGCTTGCGCGCTCATCGCTGCATTCTGGCAGCGGCCGGGAACCTTGTCAGCCGCGAGTCAACCCCTACCGGCCAATACCAGCAGCCCAATCGTCAAGCGGCTCATTCGACGACGCGGCGGCGGAAAACCAGCCGGCCCGGCGTGGACGCGCCGGCGTCAAATTCGTAGCCCTCAGCGTCGAAGCGTTCGAGTTTCCTGACCGTGTCGACCTTGTGCTGCACCGCCCAGCGCGCCATCAGGCCGCGCGCGCGCTTGGCGAAGAAGCTGATCACCTTGTATTGCCCGCGCGTCCACTCCTCGAACACGCAGTCGACCACTGTCGCAGCCAGGGCTTTGCGACCGGCGGCCTTGAAATACTCCTGCGACGCGAGGTTGACGACCACCGGCACCGCGTCACCCGCCAGCCGGCTGTCCAGGTATTGCGCCAGCGTGTCGCCCCAAAAAGCGTAGAGATCACGGCCACGGCCATTGGCCAGCTTGGTGCCCATCTCCAACCGGTAGGGCTGCAGCCGGTCGAGCGGGCGAAGCACACCATACAAGCCCGACAGGATCACCAGGTGGTCTTGCGCCCAATCGAGTTGAGCCGGCTTGAGCGTGCCAGCGTCCAGCCCGCGGTAGACATCGCCGTCGAATGCCAGCGCCGCAGGCCGGCTGTTGTCGGGCGTGGACTGTGTCGACCAGGCCGCGTATCGGCCGACATTGAGCGCCGCGAGTTCGTCGGACAAGTCCATCAGCTGCGCCACCTGGGGCGGCGCGAGCTGCGCCAACTGCGCGATCAGCTCGGCCGCGCGGTTCACGAGCAGCGGCTCGGTGGCGCGCGCCGCGACGCCTCTGGCGAGCGGGGTCTTGTAGTCCAGGGTCTTGGCAGGCGACAGCAGGTAGAGCATGCGCCGCAGTGTAAGCAGGCGGGACGGCCGTCGCGTGGCAGCGAGCTCAGGCGCTCTCAAGCAAGTGTGGCTTTGCCACTTTGTTTGACCCCCATGGGGGGGCGGCCGGCTTCGGCCGGCCTCGGGGCGCTCAGTGAAAGTCCCGGCTCTTGCTGACCAGGCCTTGCAGCAAGGCCGAATGATCGACCAGTCGGTGCGCGATCAGATGCCGCACCTCACCTTCGCGCTGCCAGACGCCGTAAACCGTCAGCAGCGTGGCCGCGAGCAGCGGCTGGTGCTGGGCTGCAGCCACCGCAGGCCAGACGATGACGTTGACCGCGCCGGTGTCGTCCTCGAGCGTGACGAAAACAACGCCCTTGGCGGTCTCGGGCCGCTGGCGATGGGTGACCAACCCAGACGCGCGCGCCAGCTGGCCGTGACGGCACAGCGCCAGCACGGCCGCAGCTTGGACCTTGAACGCGCTGAGCTGGTCGCGCAGCAGCGCCAGCGGATGGCCACCCAGCGACAGCCCGGTGCTGCGGTAATCGGCCAGCACGGCCAGGCCAGCCCCAGGCGCGTCCAGCGTGGCGGGCAGCTCCTGGGTGCGGGTGGCCCTGAGCATCGCGGTGGCGCGGGTGTCGATGCCGCGCACAGCCCAGGCCGCCTGATGGCGGTGGCCGACCAGTGGCGCCAACGCATCGCCCTGGGCCAGCAGTTGCAGCGCGCGGCCATCGAGCCCGGCGCGGCGCGCCAAGTCTTCGACGCTGGCAAACGCTGGGCCGCCGCCCTGCGGTACCTGGCCCCGCGCTTGTTTGCGGGCGGCCACCAGACGCAGCGCGTCGGCTTGCGCAAATCCGATCAGGCGGTTCAAGCCCAGGCGCACCGGGCGCGGGCCAGGCGACACGGTCCCAGGCACGGTCCCAGGCACGGTCCCAGGCTCGGCCTCCAGCACAGTCTCCAGCACTGTCTCCCATTCGCTGCGCAGCACGTCCACCGGCAGCACCTGCACGCCGTGCTCGCGCGCGTCGCGCACCAGCTGAGCAGGGGCGTAAAAGCCCATCGGTTGGCTGTTGAGCAGCGCCGCCAGAAACGCGTCCGGGTGGTGGTGCTTGAGCCAGGCGCTGACATAGACCAGCAGCGCAAAGCTCGCAGCATGGCTCTCCGGGAAGCCGTACTCGCCAAAGCCCTCGATCTGCTTGAAGATGCGCTCGGCATATTCGGGCTGGTAGCCCTTGGCCACCATGCGACCGACCAGCCGCTCGTGGAAAGGCCCGATACCGCCCTTGCGTTTCCAGGCTGCCATCGCCCGGCGCAAGCTGTCGGCCTCGCCGGGGCTGAAGTCAGCCGCCAGGATCGCCAGCTGCATCACCTGCTCCTGGAAGATCGGCACCCCAAGCGTTCGCTCAAGCGCCTGGCGAACCTCGTCGCTGGGATAGTCGACCCGCTCCTGGCCCGAGCGCCGGCGCAGGTACGGGTGCACCATGCCGCCCTGGATCGGCCCAGGCCGCACGATCGCGACCTCGATCACCAGGTCGTAGAAGGTGCGCGGTTGCAGCCGCGGCAACATGCTCATCTGGGCTCGGCTCTCGACCTGGAAAGTGCCCACGCTGTCGCCGCGGCACAGCATCTCGTAGACCGGTGCGTCCTCGGCCGGCACGCTCTGCATGTCGAAGCCCGGCTGGCCCAGCTTGTCTCCCACCATCGCCAGCGCGCGGCGGATCGCGCTGAGCATGCCCAGCGCCAGGATGTCGACCTTGATCAGCCCCAGCGTGTCGAGGTCGTCTTTGTCCCACTGGATCACGGTGCGCCCGTCCATCGCGGCGTTCTCCACCGGCACCAGGCGCGAGATATCGTCGCGGGCGATCACGAAGCCGCCCGGGTGCTGGCTGAGGTGGCGCGGGAAGCCGATCAACTGCTGCGTCAGCGCCATCCACTGGCGACAGACCAGCGAGTCCGGATCGAGGCCTTGCGCCTGCAAGCGCTCGGGTGCAATGGACCGGCCGCGCTTGGCACCGGCGCGCCCGAGCACCGCCGCTTGCGCGTCAGACGGTGACGCCGGCGTGTCGACCCACCACTGCTGACCGCGCGAGACCGCGGCGATGCGGTCCAGGTCCAGCCCGAGCGCGCGACCGACATCGCGCAGCGCACTGCGCGGCCGGTAGCTGATCACGACACCGGTCAGCGCCGCGCGGTGGCGGCCGTATTTGCGATAGATGTACTGGATCACCTCCTCGCGGCGCTGGTGCTCGAAGTCGATGTCGATGTCGGGCGGCTCGTTGCGCTCGGCGCTGATGAAGCGCTCGAACAACAGATTGGCGCGCGCCGGGTCGACCTCGGTCACGCCCAGGCAAAAGCACACCGCCGAATTGGCCGCGCTGCCGCGACCCTGGCACAGGATGCCGCGCTCGTGGCGCGCCCACTGCACGATGTCGGCCACCGTCAGGAAATAAGGCTCGAAGCCGAGCTGCGCGATCAGCGCGAGCTCATGCTCGATCGTCTTGCGCACCGACGGCAGCTCACCCGCCGGAAAACGTCGCTTCACGCCCGCCTCGGTCAATGCGCGCAACCAGCTGGTCGGGCTGTGGCCGGCCGGCACGATCTCCTCGGGATACTCGTAGCGCAGCTCGGCGAGCGAGAACGCGCAGCCCGCTGCGATCGACAGCGTCGCGGCCAGCCACTCGCTCGGATACAGCGCGGCCAGACGCGCACGCGAGCGCAGATGGGCCTCGGCATTGGGCTCGAGCGCCAGCCCGCAGTCGGCCACCGGCAGGTTCAAGCGTGTGGCCGTCAGCAAGTCCTGCAGCGGCTTGCGCGAGCGCGAGTGCATCAGCACATCGCCGCAAGCCACCAGCGGCAGGCCGATGAGCTCGGCCACCCGCGGCAAGCGCTCGAGCCGCAGCGCATCGTGTGGCCGGTGCAGCAGTTCGACGGCGATGGCGCAGCGGTCAGCCCCGAACCAGGTCTTGAGCCACATCGCGTGGGCGAACGAGGTCTCGAAGGACTGCAGGGCCTCGGGCAACAGGATTGCAAAACAGCCCGGCAGGCCGGCCAGGTAAGGCGCGTTGGGCACCCGCCCCTCCAGGTCGGACGGCTGCGCCAGGTACTGACCCTTGGGCGCGCGGCGCCGGGCCACGCTGATCCACTGCGCCAGGTTGCCGTAGCCGCGGCGGTTCTGCGCCAGCAACACCAAGCGTGGACCGGCCTGCCCAGTGAGCACCGACGAGGCCGGCGCTGCGCCGCTGCCAGGTGAGGCCTGGGCCGCGGTCTGCAATTGCATCTGCGCGCCAACGATCAGGTGCAGGCCCAAACGCTGGGCCTCGCCATGGGCGCGTACCACGCCCGACAGCGAAGCCTCGTCGGTGATCGCCAGCGCCGCATAGCCGCGCAACTGCGCTGCGGCGACCAACTCCTCCGGGTGAGAGGCCCCGGTCAGGAAGCTGAAGTTGCTGCGGCAGTGCAGCTCGGCATAAGCCGGGAGCTGCCCGGCGGCGCGGGTGGCGGTCGACATCTCAGGCCTCGTATCAGCACGGCACCGGCAGCAGGACCGTCAGCGCCACGCAAATCGCAATAAATACTGTGTTTTTGTACAGTTTATGCGATCAATCATCGTTGCGCAAGCGCTGGCGCACAAGATGTCCTGATCGGACCTGCTAGGCTGCAAGCCTGCGGTACAGGGCCCTCAACCCAAACGTCCAGGCTGCAAAGAACATACCGGCTTCACCACTCCACAAGTCGCTCGAAATTCCATGCACCTGTTGTTCGTTTATGGCTCGCTCAAAGAGGGCTTCCCGAATTTCCATGTGAACAAGGGTCGGCGTGTGCCTGGCAGGTACAGAACGGTTCAGCCTTACCCGCTGTTCTTGGCGAATGGCCAGTTGCCCTGCCTGCTGGCTGCGCCAGGTTCAGGCCACCAGGTACTCGGCCAACTCTTTGAAGTGTCCTCGCTTGAATTGGCGGCCATGGACAGCCTGGAAAAAGTGGGTGAGCCCGGTGGCTACAGGCGCATCACCATCGAGGTCGAGCCAGTCGAGCTGAACCCCGGGCGCAGTCATGACGCGTTCGCATACGTTCAGCACGAGTCGCGACTTGCAGGGTCTGCCGCACATGTCGGCCCGATGGCCGAGTACACGCATGAACACGCCAAATCACTGCACTGGTAGCGTGCGGCATCACCCGCAGCATCACCCGCGTCGGCACCGAGCGCGCTGGCCCTGCTTGCTTTGACGCGGCGGTCAGTCGAAAGGTCAGCCCTCAATGAATCTTCTCGATATCGATGATCTTTCAGCAACCGAAGTTCGCGCGATATGGGCGATGGCGAATGCCAAGCCTAGGCCTCTGTCTGGCACGATTGGATGGTCGTTTGAAGGCAACGGCATTCGAACGCGGACGACCTTCATCGAAGCCTTCCGCGAACTCGGACTTGCCTATACCGAGTTGCCCAATCTCTTGAAGACAAACGAGCGGCCGTCTGACTTGGCAGCTTATCTTGATCCGTTTTACGCGATGTACGTTGTGCGCGAGTCAAATCATGAGCGCCTGCGGGAGTTCGCTGCAGCATCGTCTCGGCCCGTCATCAACGCCATGTCGAGCAAGGCCCATCCCTGCGAAGTTCTGTCAGACGCCTACTACATCGATGCCAAGATTCGGCCGATTGAGAACGCAAGAGTCGGGCTCTGGGGTCCACCCACCAACGTGTTTCAATCGTGGCATGCGCTGGCATCGGTGCTGGGCATCAAGATTGCGCATTTCTGCGGCACTGAATTCCATTCAGAGCGTCGCCATGTCGTTTTCAATCGCAGCCCAAGCGAAGCTGTCGATATCCTGATCACTGACAGTTGGCCCAGCGAATTCAATGACCCGGCTTGGTCGCTGACGCGGGAACATCTGGAACGCCTTGGAAATCCCAAACTCCTGCCCACGCCGCCGTTTTCCATCGGCAAGGAATTGGGCTTCGACCCCATCAGCTACGAAGGCTTCGTGGGCTACCAACAGAAGCGCGTGCTGCTGTCCGTCCAGCGGGCGATTTTGATGCGAGCTGCGAGTTGATTTTTTCAAGCGCTTCTCCATCATTCGTGCGCTCATCATAGACGTCAGGCTTCGAAAACCATGCCACGCACCCTCATGGCCTATTCAACGGTCGACGGGCAAACACTGAAGATCTGCGGCCGAATTCAGCAGGTGCTTGAAGCTGCAGGATGCACCGTGACGCTGTTCGAGATCGGCGACGGCAAGACCTGCGATCTGACGCCGTTCGACACCATCGTCATCGGCGCAAGCATCCGCTACGGCAAGCACCGCCCCGATGTCTATCATTTCATCGAATCCAAGCGCGCAGCACTCGACCGCAAGCCCAGCGCATTCTTCTCGGTCAACGTTGTCGCTCGGAAGGTCGGCAAGGACAGGCCAGAGTCCAACCCGTACCTGCAGACCTTCAGGCGCAAGACGACCTGGGCGCCGAGAGAAGTCGGCGTCTTCGCGGGCAAGATTGACTATCCGCGGTACCGGTTCATCGACCGGCAGGTCATCAGGCTCATCATGTGGTTGACAAACGGACCCACGGATCCAAGGAGTTGTACGGATTTCACGGACTGGCACGCCGTGGAAGGCTTTGCACGGCGGATATCTACTCTGCGCTGAGACTGATGCGCGCGCTTGTCGGCGCCTACAGCACTCCATTGTGCTAAAACTTGCTCAAGTCAGATTTGCCAACCGGCCAACCGGCCAATCGGCCAATTGGCCAATTGGCCAACTGGCCAATCGATCGGCACTCGGCTCACACCAGAACAACCCAGTCCAGGAGCAACAGCTGATGAAAATTCAGACCATCGCCGACCTTCGCCAGCTCTAC
>JBILYN010000403.1:0-4207 GCA_044377715.1 Aquabacterium sp. | reverse complement strand
CATGGCCCACATCACTGCCAATGAGTTGAAGACCCGGGGTATCGCCGCGATCGAGGCTTTGCTTGGCTCGGGATGCACCGAGGCGGTGGTGTCGGTGCGGGGCACCGATCGCTATGTGGTGATGGAATTGGCACAGTACCAGCACCTGCGCGAATGCGAACTCGAAGCGGCTCTGGCCGAGAGTCGGGCTGACATCGCCGCCGGCCGTTCTGTGGTCGAGTCGCCAGACCAGCACTTGGCTCGCCTGCAGGCGCTGATCGTCAGCGATGCAGCGACCGGCAAGTGAGCTGCAAGATCGTCTTCACCGAACGCTATACGCGCATCGCCGCACGTCTTTTGCAGCGCCACCCCGACATGGCGCGGGCCTACGTGAAGACGCTGGCCTTGCTTGAAGTCAATCCGCAGCACCCTTCGCTGCGCCTGCACGCGCTAGGCGGGCGCTTGACCGGCGTGCATTCGGTGTCGATCAACCTGTCTCACCGGATCACGATCCATCTGCTGATCACCGAGCGGGAGATCGTGCCCTTGGACCTTGGCGATCATGACGCTGTCTACTGACGGCCAGCAGGCGATCGCACCGATGCCGGCACCGCAGCCGGCAGCGAGACGATTAGCGAGACGATGAGCGAAACGATTTCACGCTCGAAGCGACTGCCGGGCGCCGATTTGAAGAACGCTTCAGCCCTGAGCGCGTTGCGCGCCAGCAGCGAGCCCTTCGCAAACGGCCTGCGTGACCTGCGCCGTGGTCGCCGGGCCGCCCAGGTCGCGGGTGTGCAAGGCCGGATTGGCGGTGACCTGTTCGATCGCACCCATCAGGCGCTGCGCGGCAGCGGTCTCACCCAGGTGCTCTAGCATCATCACCGCCGACCAGAAGGTGCCGACCGGGTTGGCCAGGCCTTGGCCCATGATGTCGAATGCCGAGCCGTGGATGGGCTCGAACATCGACGGGTAGCGGCGCTCGGGGTCGATGTTGCCGGTCGGCGCGATGCCCAGGCTGCCAGCCAGCGCGGCAGCCAGGTCGCTGAGGATGTCGGCATGCAGGTTGGTCGCGACCAGGGTGTCGAGCGTGGCGGGCCGGTTGACCATCCGTGCGGTGCAGGCGTCGACGAGTTCCTTGTCCCAGCGCACGTCGGGAAATTCGCTGGAGATCTGCAGCGCGATCTCGTCCCACATCACCATCGCATGGCGTTGCGCATTGCTCTTGGTGACGACGGTCAGCAGCTTGCGCGGCCGCGACGCGGCCAGCTTGAAAGCGAATCGCATGATGCGCTCGACACCGGCGCGCGTCATCATCGACACATCGGTCGCGGCTTCGATCGGGTGGCCCTGGTGGACCCGTCCGCCGACACCCGAATACTCGCCTTCGGAGTTCTCGCGAACAATGACCCAGTTCAGGTCGTCGGGTCCGCAGCGCTTGAGCGGGCCGTCGATGCCGGGCAGGATGCGGGTCGGGCGCACGTTGGCGTACTGGTCGAAGCCCTGGCAGATCTTCAGGCGCAATCCCCACAGCGTGATGTGGTCGGGGATCGCCGGGTCGCCGGCCGAGCCAAACAGGATCGCGTCCTTGTGGCGCAGCGCGTCGAGCCCATCGGCCGGCATCATCACGCCGTGCGCGCGGTACCAATCGCCGCCCCAGCCGAAGTTCTCGAACTCGAAGCGCAAGCTAGCGCTGGACGCAGCCAGCGCCTCGAGCACTTGCCGGCCGGCAGGAATGACTTCCTGGCCGATGCCGTCACCCGGGATGGTGGCGATGGCGTAGGTCTTCATGCGGCGCTTTCGTGAGGGTTGATGTCAACAGGACTGTAGGCTGAATCGAACGAACCGATCGGCTGCGCGTGCGACAAGGCGCGGAGGTCGAGCGCGGACCGTATCGGTGCAATGGTAGAAACCAGGGCAATTGCGATGCGCCATCAGACGGAGCAAACGATGAAGTTCGGCATTTTCGACCACCTGGACCGCAACGAGCTGCCGATGGCGCAGTACTACGAGGAGCGCCTGAAGCTGGTCGAGTTGTACGACCGCACGGACTTTCATGCCTACCATGTCGCCGAGCACCATTCAACGCCTCTGGGCATGGCGCCTTCGCCCTCGGTGTTCCTGTCGGCGGTGGCCCAGCGCACCCGGCGGCTGCGCTTCGGCCCGCTGGTCTACATCCTGCCGCTCTACCATCCGCTGCGCGTGGCCGAAGAGGTCTGCATGCTCGACCACCTGAGCAACGGCCGCTTGCAACTCGGCGTGGGCCGCGGGGTTTCGCCCTTCGAACTCGGCTACTTCGGCGTCGACGCTGCCGAGGCCCCTGGTATTTATTTCGAAAGCTTCGAGGTGCTGATCAAGGCGCTGACGCAAGACGTGCTCGACCACGAAGGCCAGCGCTTTCAGTTTCGGAATGTGCCGATCGTGCTGCGCCCCTTGCAGCAACCCCATCCGCCGCTGTGGTACGGCGTCGGCGCGCCCGAGGGCGTGGACTGGTGCGTCGCAAACCGCGTCAACGCGGTGGTCAACGGCCCGCTGGAGCGGGTGCGCGCCATCGTCGACCGCTACGCCGCGCGCTGGGCCGAAGCCGGCCATGCGCCGCAGGACATGCCTTTCGTCGGCACAACGCGCCACATCGTCGTCGCCGAGACCGACGAGCAGGCGCGCAAGATCGCAGAGCCCGCCTACCTGCAGTGGTACAACAGTTTCATGAAGCTGTGGCTACAGCACGGCAGCGCGCCGCAGCTGGCGATGTTTCCGACCAACCTGGCGCAGGCGCAACAAGCCGGCGTTGCGCTGGTGGGCTCACCCGCCACCGTGCGCGAGATGCTGGCCGAGCAGGTCGAGCGCAGCGGTGCCAACTACATGCTGTGCCGTTTCGCGTTCGGCACCGTCACGCTGGCCGAGGCCACGCAATCGGTCGAACTGTTCCACCGCGAAGTCATGCCCGGTTTCACGACGGATAGCGCCTGAGCTGGCGGGTGAGATTGCGCTGCATCTCGAGCCCGTCTCGACAGCCCGTCTCGACAGCCGGTGTCGCGGCAAGACCGCCCAGGCGATACGCTACTATCCATGACCGCCTTCGTGGCGGCTCCGTCAAGTTCCCGTCAGTCGTCATGAGGTGAGTCACAGATGCCCAAGCGCAGGATGACCGGCCGTGCCGCCTTTTTGCAGTTGCTGATCGACGAGGGCGTGACCCATTTGTTCGGCAATCCGGGCACCACCGAGTTGGCGATCATGGAGGCGGTTCCGCAATTCCCTGAACTGCGTTATGTGCTGGGACTGCAGGAATCGATCGTCGTCGGCATGGCCGATGGTTTTGCGCGGGCTTCGAACCGGCTCGCCGCGGTCAACCTGCACTGCGCGCCAGGTCTGGGGCACGCGATGGGGGCGATCTACAGCGCGAAGTTCTCCGGCTCGCCTTTGATCATCACCGCCGGGCAGTACGAGATCGGCTATGGCTTGCTCGAGCCCTTGCTGTACGAGCCGCTGGTGCCGATTGCGCAGCCGCTGGTGAAATGGGCCGTCGAGGTCACGCGCATCGAAGATCTGCCGCGCATCGTGCGCCGCGCCGCGAAGATCGCGATGACCGCGCCGACCGGGCCGGTCTTCATCAGCCTGCCCGGCAGCATCCTGGACGACGAAGCCGAACTCGACCTCGGCCACCCGACACGCATCGAGGCGTCGACCCGACCATCGGACGACAGCTTGCGCCGCCTGGCCGATCGCTTGCTCGCCGCAGACCGGCCGGTGATGATCGCGGGCCGTGAACTGGCCCACCACGGCTGTTTCGAAGAAGCCGGCGAGCTGGCCAGCCTGCTCGGCGCTGCGGTGTACCAGGAGCCTGTGCCGTACAACGCGCGGTTCCCATCCGGCCATCCCGCCTGCATGGGCGACCTGACGCGCAACCAGCAACGTGTACGCGAAACCCTGCAGCGCCACGACCTGCTGCTGTGTCTGGGGGCCGACCTGTTGCGCATGTCGCCCTTCAGCGAAGTAGACCCGCTGCCCGACGACCTCGCGGTCGTGCACATCAGCGAACGCGACTGGGAACTGGGCAAGAACTATCCGACCGAGATCGCGATCCACGCCAATGTTCGCGAGACTCTGCGCGCCTTGCTGCCGCTGCTGCGCGCCAGTCGATCGCCCGAGCAGGCTCACCGGGCTGCTGCCAGACTGGAGGCGCTGAGCGCGGACAACTGGGCAGCGCGCCGCGTCAAAGCCTATCATGCAG
>JBILYN010000402.1:0-4216 GCA_044377715.1 Aquabacterium sp. | reverse complement strand
GCGCGAATCGTAGTCCTCGACCGCCGGGTTGCCCGGCATCATCACACCGCGCAGACCCAGGGCCTTGATCGCCCGGAAGTCCGCGACCATCTCCTGCGGTGATCGGCCTGCCGACTGGCCACAGCCAAGCAGCCGGGCCGGATGCTTGGCGCAAAAACCAGCGATCCAGCGGTTGTAAGCCGCAAAGCAAGCGGCTTTGTAATCGAAGTCGCTGTGATTGCACAGCAGCATGCCCACGGTCGGGTAGATGATCTCGGCCGAGACACCGTCTCGCGCCTGATCGTCCATTCGCGCATCCGGGTCCCAACCACCTCGGTGCAGTTCGCTGAACTTCACGCCCGCCCTGGTGATCTGTTCGGGCGGTTTGCCAGCGGCTGCGACCAGCCCGAGCTGGATCGGCCGCGCCATGCCGTCGATCTGGAAAACATCGCCTTCGTGCTCGGTCGAGACGATGCGCGGCGCCTTGTCGCGCCAGGCACGGTCGATGTGCGCGGTGTAGGTATCCGGAGCCTCGGTGATGTGCGAATCGGCTGAGATCAGCGGGTAGTCCATGCGGATGTTCTCCTCAGGTTGTTGATCGGTTGATCTGGGCTTGCGGGAGTGACAGACTCACGCCACAGTCCGTGGCGCTTTGCCCAGCTCGGCCATCAGCTGCTGCTTGAGCTTGTACTTCTCGACCTTGTTGGTCGGGGTCAGCGGCAGCGCTGGCACGAACCGCACATGCTTGGGCACCATGTACTTCGGCATCACGTCGCGCGCATGGTCGCGCAGTTCGTCGTCGCTCATCGTCTGCCCGTCCTTGAGTTCGACGAAGACCGCCACATCCTCCTCATCGCCCTGGTCGGCCGGCACCGGAATGGCGGCGGTAGCGCGCACTTTCGGGTGGCTGTTGATCAGGTCCTCGACCTGGTATGACGAGACGTTCTCGCCGCGCACCCGGAAGAATCCTCCCATGCGGTCGACGAAATACCACAGGCCGTCCTTGCCGCGATAGCAGGCATCCCCGGTGTGGAACCAGCAGTTGCGCAGGGTGCGGATGGTGGCTTCGGGCTTCTTGAAATACGCTTCCAGGATCAGGCTTGGAAAGCGCGGACGGAAGGCCAATTGGCCCAACTCGCCGTCGGCGACCTGGTTGTCTTCGGGGTCGAGCACCGCGGCATCGAGCAGCGGCGATGGCAGGCCCATGAAACCCTTGGCCAGCGCTTGGTCGCCGCGCATCACCGGCAGGCCGAACGCAGACATCGCCGCGCGAACCTCGGCCTTGGACGGCCCGCGCCACAGCGTTTTCGGCGTGCCTTGGGCATCGCCCAGCTCGTCGATCAGTGCGGCGCAACCCATGCCGGCCTCGGTCTGACCGAAACCGCAGGTGATGAAGTCGATGCCGAAGCGCTGCGCTACAGCATGGTGATTCAGCGGCAGCGGCTGCATGTGGACCTTGTTGAGCGTGTTTTCGCCATCACTGGCGCGAGGCGCGGCGCTCATCAACCACGGAATCATCACGTCGACCAACACGGCAGTGGAGCAGCCGTTGCGCGCAATGCGGTCCCAGAACGTGTTGGGGCTGAACTTGTCCCACAGGCTCACGGTGTTGCCGTTCCAGACCGCACGCGTGATCATGAAGAACGCGCCGCCGACGTGGTACAGCGGCAAGTCGCAGTAGATGACATCGTCCGGGCCGTTCATGCTGCGCATCACCAGCGAGTACTGGTTCATCCAGCGAAAGCTCTGCAGCACGCCCTTGGCCGGGCCGGTGGTCCCCGAGGTGTAGATGATGTTGGCCAGGTCCGAATACACACGCGGCACCGCCACTGCCACGCCCGCATCGGCCAGCACCTGGGCCAGTTCCCCAACGCGGCGGCCGGCGCCAAATCCCGCCGGCACCTTGCCCTGGCCGAAGTCATGGTCTCCAGGCTGGGGCCGGTGCACCAGCAGCGCTTCGATCGAGGTCTCGGCCAGCACCTCGTGCACAGGCTCGGCGCAGTCGGTGCCGACCACCAGCACGCGCGGCAGCGTGTCGTTCAGCTGGTAGCTCAGCAGCTTGCCCTTGTAGTTGAAGTTCACCGGCGCGTAGACGCAGCCGATGCGCCAGCAGGCGAACATCACCAGCGTGGCCACCAGCGAGTTGCGCGTCATCACGCTGATGCGGTCGCCGGTGATCGCGCCTTGCGCGACCAGGCCCGCAGCCACCGCGTCGGCCTGGCGCGCGAACTGCGCATAGCTCAGCCTGATGTCGTCCTCACCGTAGTCGATGAAGAGCTTGTCGGGTTGCTGGCGCACCCAGTCGTCGAAGCGGTCGATCACGACATCGCCTTGCGACACCATCTTTGCGAAGGCTTGCGCAGGCGTCATCACAGCGGACAAGGGCATGGCGGGCATCTCCATCGGTCGCCGCGGACGCGGTCACGTTGATCGGTTCTAGCGCCCGGCATGGCGCGGCGAGTGGCCTAGCGGTGCTTCATCGTCGGGTCGAGCGCCACCCGCAGCGACTCACCCAGCGCGTTGAACGACAACGCGGTCAGCAAGATCGCGAAGCCAGGCGCATACATCTGTTCGGGTGCGATCTCGAGGTAGTTGTAGGCCCGTGCCAGCATCGCACCCCAGCTCGGCTGCGGAGGCTGCACGCCCAGGCCCAGAAAGCTCAGGCTCGCTTCGGCCAGCAAGGACGCCGCCAGCAGCAGCGTCACCTGCACGATCACCGGCTGGATCGCGTTGGGCACGATGTGTTGGACGATGATGCGTCCGGTGCTGGCGCCGAAGCAGCGGGCAGCATCGACATACAACTCCTGCTTGACGATCAGGGTCTGGGCGCGCACCAGGCGCGCCAACTGCGGCGCGAACACGATGCCCACCGAGATCATGCCGTTGGTCAGGCCTATGCCCAAGGCCCCCGTCACACCGATGGCCAGCACGATGGCCGGAAAAGACAGCAAGGTGTCGACCACGCGGCTGATCGCGTCGTCGAGCCAGCCACCGACGAAGCCTGCGATCAGGCCCACCGGAATGCCGATCAGACAGGCGATGCTCACCGCCAGGAAGCTGGCGTACAGCGTGGCGGGCGCGCCGTGGATCAGCCGGCTGAGCACGTCGCGGCCCAGGTCGTCTGTGCCCAGCCAGTGCTCGACGCTGGGCGGCAGCAGCATGTTGTTGACGTTCTGCGCGGTGGGCGAATGCGGGGCGATCACGGTCGCGAACACCGCGACCCCGACCAAAAACAGCAGGAAGCCCAGGCTCAGGCAGGCGCGCAGGTCGCGGCGCAGCCACTGCGCGACGCCGAGTACCTTGCGGCCCCAGCCAGCGGATTGCGATTGGGTCGACGACATCGGCTACTCCCTGTCAACCCGCGGGTCGAGCATCGTGTACAGCAGGTCGACGAGCAGATTCGTCACGACCACCAGGATCACCATCGTCAGCACCACACCCTGCACCACCGGAAAGTCCTTGGCGACGGCGCCGTGCACGACCAAGCTGCCCATGCCGGGAATCGCAAACACCGCCTCGATGACGACGGTGGCGCCCAGCATGCGGTTGACCAGCAGGCCCAGCACGGTGAGCAGGTTCACGCTGACATTCTTCAAGCCGTGCTTCCACAGGATGGCCAGTGGTGACAGGCCTTTGGCATGCAAGGTCCGAACGAACTGCGAGGACAGCACCTCAACCAAGGCCGAGCGCAACTGGCGCGTGACCTCGGCGATGCCGCCTGCGGCCAGCGCGATGGCCGGCAAGGTGGCGTGGTGCATGGCTTCGAACCAACTCTTGGACACCGACACCGATCCGGTCGCCGGGAACAATCCCATGCCCAGCGACAAGGTGGCCACCAAGATCAGCGCCAGCCAGAAGTTGGGCAGCGCTACGCCGAGCGAGCTGATCGAGGTGATCGCCGCATCGAGCCTGCCGCCCGAACGGGTGGCCGCCAGGATGCCGAAGGGCACACCGATGGCCATCGACAGCAGCAAAGCCATCACGACCACGATCAGCGTGTTCGGGAAGCGGTGCGCGATCATCGACGAGACCAGTTCGCTCGACTGCAGCGACTTGCCCAGGTCGAACTGCAGCGCGCCGGACAGCCAGCTCCAGTACTGCACCAACAGCGGCCGGTCGAAGCCGTAAGCGTGGCGGATCTCTTCGATACGCTGCGCCGTGGCGTAATCACCGGCCAGCGTCACCGCCGGGTCGCCGGGCACGAGATGCATCAGCCCGAACACCACGAAGGTGGCGA
>JBILYN010000401.1:0-4230 GCA_044377715.1 Aquabacterium sp. | reverse complement strand
TCCCGCCGGCGCAGGCCTTCGGCGTTGATGCCAGTGGCGCTGACCGGATTGCCCGCGGCCGTGACATAAGGCGGCAGGTCTTGCGACAAGCGGGTCTGGAAGCCCGTCATCGCATGCGCTCCGACGCGAACGAATTGATGCACACCCGAGAGCCCGCCGAGAAACACCCAGTCGCCCAGATGCACATGGCCCCCGAGCTGTGTCGCATTCGCAATGATGGTGTGGTTGCCGATGCGGCAATCGTGGGCGATATGCACATAGGCCATGATCCAGTTGTCGTCGCCCAACGCTGTCAGGCCCACGTCCTGCACCGTGCCGGTGTTGATCGTGACGAACTCGCGAATCGTGTTGCGGTCGCCGATTTCGAGGCGCGTGGGCTCGCCGGCGTATTTCTTGTCTTGTGGCTCGGCGCCGATCGAGGCGAACTGGAAGATCCGGTTGTCGCGGCCTATCGTGGTGTGACCCTCGACGACGCAGTGCGGACCAATGCTGCTGCCAGGTCCGATGCGAACATCGGCACCGATCACCGCATAAGGGCCGACGCTGACATCGTCAGCCAGTTCGGCCCGCAGCGCGACCAGCGCGGTGGCGTGGATACGACTCATGCTTGGCCGAACTCAGCTGAGCTTGCGCATCGTGCACATCAACTCGGCCTCAACCGCTGTGTGGCCATCAACGCTGGCGCGGGTCTTGTACTTGTAGATTCCGGCCTTGGCGCGCTCGAGGCTGGCTTCAAGGATCAACTGGTCGCCGGGCTCGACCACGCGCTTGAAGCGTGCGCCGTCGATGCCCAGAAAGTAGACCACCGTGTCCTCGTCGGGGGCCTCGCCCATCGACTCAAAAGACAGCAACGCGGCAGTCTGCGCCAAGGCCTCGATCATCAACACGCCGGGCATCACTGGCCGGTGCGGAAAATGGCCGTTGAAAAATGGCTCGTTGATCGTGACGTTCTTCAGCGCCTTGATACGCTTGTCGCGCTCGAATTCAATCACCCGGTCGACCAGCAAGAATGGGTAGCGGTGCGGCAGCAGTTTGAGGATGCGGTGGATGTCGAGCACGGCGGCAGTCATGTCTGTTTCTTCTCCAGCGCACGCAAGCGATCGCGCAGGCCATGCAGTTGGCGCAGCGTGGCCGCGTTCTTTTCCCAGGACGCATTGTCATCGAAGGGAAACAGGCCACTGTACTGACCAGGCTTCCAGATCGAGCGTGTGATCACCGTCGCTGCGGTGATGTGCACATGGTCGACCAGTTCCAGATGACCCAGGATGATCGCGCCGCCACCCGCGGTGCAATGGCGACCGATCTTGGCGCTGCCAGCGATACCAACGCAACCAGCCATCGCGCTGTGCGCGCCGATGCGAACGTTGTGGCCAATCTGGATCAGGTTGTCGAGCTTGACACCCTCGTCGATCAAGGTGTCGGCCAGCGCACCGCGGTCGATGCAGGTGTTGGCACCGATCTCCACATCATCGCCAATGCGCACGGCCCCGAGCTGCTCGATCTTTTCCCAGCGCGCCTGGTCACCTTGGCCATCGGGGGCGAAACCGAAACCATCGGCGCCGATCACCACGCCCGAATGCACGATGCCTCGCAAGCCGATCCGGCAGGCCTCGCCCAGCGTGACACGGACCGCCAGGCGTGTACCTTCGCCCACCGATGCATCCGCACCGATGTGGCAGTGACTGCCGATCACCGCGCCGGCACCAATCACCGCACCGGCACCGATGTAGGCCAGCGCCGCCACCGATGCGCTGGGGTGCAGCCGAACGCCGGGTTCGACCACGGCACTGGGATGAACGCCAGGCACAGGCTGACGTCGCGTGCGCGCCGCCCACCATTGGGTCAGGCGCGCAAAGTAGAGGTATGGGTCGGCAGCAACGATGGCCGATCCGCGCGCCAGCGCGGCCTCGCGCATGCCGGGCGCGACAACCACACAGGCCGCCGCAGAAGCCGCGAGCTGGGCGCCATAGCGTGGATTGGAAAGAAAACTCAGGCTGGCGGCATCGGCCGACTCCAGCGGCGCCAGCATCGTGATGACAGTCTGACCATCACCGCACAGCTCACCGCCTAGCGCGGCGACGATGTCGGCCAACCGCAGCGGCTCGGCGGCCAAGCGCTTACTTGGCCGCTGGCGCGGCGTTGAGCGCCTTGATCACCTTCTCGGTGATGTCGACACGCCCGCTGGCGAAGACCACGTCTTGCAGGATCAGGTCGTACTTCTCGCCTTCAAAAATACCCTTGATGACCTTGTTGGCACGCTCGACGATACCGGCGGTCTCTTCGTTGCGGCGCTGGTTGAGGTCTTCCTGGAACTCGCGGCGTTTGCGCTGCAGGTCTCGGTCCTGCTCGACCAGATCGCGCTGGCGCCGATTGCGCTCGCTCTCGGGCAAAGCGGGGGCGTCCTTCTCCAGCTTGTCGGCCGCGGCCTTGAGCTTGCTTGCCTGGTCGTTCAAGTCCTTGTCGCGCTTGCTGAAGTCAGACTCCATTCGAGCCAGCGCCGCCTTGGCAGGCGTTGCTTCGCGAAGCACCCGCTCGCTGTTGACATAGCCGATCTTGAGCTCCTGCGTCTGTGCGGCACCAGCGGCAGCCAGCAAGGACACGCAAGCCAGCATGGCCCACGACTTCATGGTCTTCTTGGTCATCAGAACGCAGTCCCGATCTGGAATTGGAAACGTTGGATTCTATCTGTCGCCTGCTTGCGAATCGGCGAACCCCAGCTCAGCTTGAGCGGGCCGACCGGCGAGATCCAGGACAAGCCGATACCCGCCGAAGCACGCAGGCTGTTGGCCGTGATTCGCTCACCATCGCGCCAGACATTGCCGGCATCGGCAAAGCCGAAGATGCGCAGCGACTTGTCGTTGCCTGTTCCAGGCACCGGGAGGTACAACTCGGCGTTGAAGTTGACCTTCTTGGCGCCGCCGACATAGGCGCCGGTCGGATCGATCACGCCCAGCGAGTTCTGCTCGAAAACCCGCACCGAGCCCAAACCCCCGCCGTAGAAATTCTTGAACACCGGAAAGGGCCGCCCGCCCAGCCCCGTGCCCCAGCCCAGTTCGCTGTTGATACCCAGCGTGATGCGTTGCCAGATCGGGAAAAACTGCTGGTACTGCAGATTCGTGCGCATGAACCGCACATCGCCAGCCACGCTCCATTCAACGTTGGCACGCTGGTAACGCCCTGCGGTGGGCGTCAGTGCACTGTCGCGCTGGTCTCTCGCCCAACCCAAGGTCAGCGGCACCGCCGTGGAGACCGGGCCGTAGCGGAAACGGTAGTCGAAGTACTGGTTCGGGATCCCGGCCGATGAGCCGATGTTGGTCTGCTCGATGCCGATGCCGAAAAACACGGTGTCGTACTCGGAGAACGGCACGCCGAAACGCACGGATCCGCCGGGGTTGGTGATCTGGTACTGGTCGCCCAGGCTGTTGTAGGGTCGCGAGGTGCGGTAGTAGAGGTCGAGCGCTTGCGAGATGCCGTCCACCGTGAAATACGGGTCAACCGTGGACAAGACCAGGCTGCGCGAGAGTTGGCTGGTGTTGACCTGAAATCCCAAGTAATTGCCCGATCCGAACACATTGTCCTGTTTGATCGAGGCCGACAGCGCCAGCCGGTCGGCGCTGGAAAAACTCAGTCCGAGCGACAGATTGCCGGTGGGTTTTTCCGTGACGGCGACGGCCAGATCGACCTGGTCGGCTGTGCCGGCGACTTCGTTGGTGTCGACGTTGACATCCTTGAAATAGCCCAGTCGATCGACCCGCTCACGCGACAGCTTGATGCGCTCACCGTCGTACCAGCTCGATTCGAGTTGGCGGAATTCACGCCGCACCACCTCGTCGCGGGTGCGGGTGTTGCCCGCAACGTCGATTCGCCGGACATAGACGCGGCGCTGAGGCTCGGCCGTCAACACCAGCGCGACCTGGCCATTGGCGCGGTCGATCTCGGTGCGTGCATCGACGCGCGCAAATGCATAGCCAAAACTGCCGAAACGATCGGTGAAGGCCTTGGTCGTGGCCGTGACCACTGCGGCGCGGTAAGGCTCGCCAGCGCGAACGCCGATCAACTGCTTGAACTCATCTTCCTTGCCCAGGTAGTCTCCAGCCAGCCTGACGGCGGTCACGGTATAGAGCTGCCCCTCCTTGACCGTGATCGTGACGGAGATGTCCTGCTTGTCGGGCGAAATCGTGACCTGTGCGGTCTCGATGTTGAACTCGAGATAGCCGCGATTGAGGTAGT
>JBILYN010000122.1:0-12440 GCA_044377715.1 Aquabacterium sp. | reverse complement strand
GCGTCCGCAGTTCACGCCTTCTCCTGTCGCTGGCGATTTGCACGCCACCAGAACCTCACCGCAACGATGACTGCCTCGATCTCCTCTCCCGTCACGCTGGCCACCCGTTGGCGACAGTACATGGCGCTGACCAAGCCCCGCGTGGTGCTGCTCATCGTGTTTTGCGCGGTGATAGGCATGCTGCTGGCCGAACCTGGATGGCCCAGACTGGCCTTGGCGCTGCCGGCCACCTTCGGCATCTGGTTGGTGTCGAGTGCGGCGGCGGCGTTCAACTGCCTGGTAGAGCAGGCGATCG
The DNA here is from genome assembly GCA_044377715.1 of Aquabacterium sp. Taxonomy (GTDB): domain Bacteria; phylum Pseudomonadota; class Gammaproteobacteria; order Burkholderiales; family Burkholderiaceae_C; genus Pseudaquabacterium. The sequence continues at coordinate 12,145 of JBILYN010000122.1, read as the reverse complement.
ACAGCAAGATGGTGCGCACCGCTTGGCGTCCGACCGCCAAAGGCGAACTCAGCAACCGTCAGGCCTTGGTGTTCTCGGTGCTGTTGTGCGGGGCGGGCAGTGCGGTGCTCTTTTGGTTCGTCAATCCGCTGACGATGTGGCTGACCTTCGCGACCTTTGTCGGCTACGCGGTGATCTACACCGTCGTGCTCAAGCCGATGACGCCGCAGAACATCGTGATCGGCGGCGCATCAGGCGCCATGCCACCGGTGCTGGGTTGGGCTGCGATGCGCGGCGACGTCGGCCCCGAGGCGGTGGTGATGTGCCTGATCATCTTCTTGTGGACGCCGCCGCATTTTTGGGCCTTGGCCTTGTACCGTGTCGAGGACTACCGCCGCTCCGGGCTGCCGATGCTGCCGGTCACCCATGGCTCGGACTTCACGCGCCTGAACGTGCTGCTCTACACACTGGTGCTGTTCGCGGCCACGCTGCTGCCCTTCATCATCGGCATGAGCGGCTGGATCTACCTGGCTTGCGCCGTGGTGCTGGGCGGCTGGTTCATTGCCTTTGGCTGGATGCTGTGGCGTGACTACAGCGACGCGCTGGCGCGCAAGACATTCCGCTTTTCGATCCTGCACCTGTCGCTGCTGTTCGCCGCACTGCTGCTCGACCACTACCTGATGCCCTGGTGGCAAGGATCTTGATGACCACTTCAGCAATGCGTCGACAATGGCTCGTAATGGCCGCGGCCGCGCTGCTGTCAGGCTGCGACGGCGCCGCGCCCAAGCCGTCGTTCAAAGGAGTGGACATCACCGGCGCTGAATATGCCCGCAAGCTTTCGTTGACCGATGGTGATGGCCAGCCAAGGACGCTGGCTGAGTTCAAGGGCAAGCTGGTGGTGGTGTTCTTCGGCTTCACCCAATGTCCAGACGTCTGCCCCACCACGCTGGCCGAACTGGCCGAGGTCAAACGCTCGCTCGGTGCCGATGGCGCGCGGGTGCAGGGGATTTTTGTCAGCGTTGACCCTGAGCGCGACAGCGCCGCGTTGCTCAAGTCCTATGTCGCGAGCTTCGGACCTGACATCATCGGCTTGCGCGGCAGTCTGGACGAGACCAAGGCGGTGGCCAAGGAGTTCAAAGTGTTCTTCGCCAAGGCGTCGGGCAAGACCGAGACCAGTTACACCGTCGACCACACCGCTGGCTCGTATGTGTTCGACGTGCAAGGCCGGGTTCGCCTGTTCACCCGCTACGGCAGCGGCGCCCAGGCGCTGGCCGATGACCTGAAAATCCTGTTGGCCGAAAAACCCTGATGAGGCGGGCTTGAAAAAAAAGCCACCCTGAGGTGGCTTTCACGCGGCGGCGCGAGGGCTCAGGCTGTGGTTTCCAGCGCCTTGCGCATCTTCTTCATTGCAGCCACCTCGATCTGGCGGATTCGCTCGGCACTGACGCCGTACTCGGCGGCCAGATCATGCAACGTCATGCCGCCCGAGTTATCGTCATTGACCTTGAGCCAGCGTTCCTCGACGATGCGGCGGCTGCGTGCGTCCAGCACTTCTAGCGCTTGCACCAGACCTTCGCCCGACTGTGCGTCGCGGCGCCGACCTTCGAGCACCTGGGTCGGCTCGCCGGAATCATCGGCCAAGTAGGCGATCGGGGCGTAGCTTTCCTCGTTGTCGTCGTTCTGCGGGTCGAGCGCAACATCGCCACCCGACAACCGGGTTTCCATCTCGATCACCTCGGACGGCTTGACGTTGAGGGTGGCAGCCATCTGCGCAATATCGGCCGACGACAAGGTATTGCGGTGGGCGTTGGCATCGCTGGCCTTGCTCTTGAGGCGTTGCTTCATCGACCGCAAGTTGAAGAACAGCTTGCGCTGCGCTTTGGTGGTGGCGAGCTTGACCATGCGCCAATTTCGCAGGATATATTCGTGGATCTCGGCCTTGATCCAGTGCATCGCATAACTCACCAAGCGCACACCTTGATCAGGGTCGAATCGCTTGACGGCCTTCATCAGCCCGATATTGCCTTCCTGGATCAGATCGCCGTGCGGCAGACCGTAGCCCAGATATTGGCGTGAGATCGAGACCACCAAGCGCAGGTGCGACAGCACCAGTTTTCCGGCGGATGCCACATCCGCCTCTTCGCGCAAACGGCGCGCGAAGAGTTTCTCTTCATCCTGCGTCAACATCGGCAGACGGTTCACAGCCGAGATGTAGGCGTCGAGGTTGCCGAGTGAGGGCACCAAGGCCCAAGGGTCGCGTACGGACAGCGAGGTGGTGGCGTTGTTCATGGTAGGTTAGGACTTGCTGACATCAACTTGGTTCCGTTCATATTAGCACTCTCCCTAATGGAGTGCTAAAACAGGGGTGCCGCGGCTGGATCAAGCGGCCAAGGCGGGTTGCAGGTGGCACGGCATGTCACATCATGCAGTCGCGGGATGTCCAGGGATTGCCAAGTCTCAAATCGATGAGCTGATCGCTGCATGGACGTCGGGTCTGTGCATCAGCGTCTCGGCGCATGGGTCTTGCTGGCCAGCCTGGGCTGACGCCTTGGTTGCAGGCAAAGCGCGAAAGCGCCCTAGACTGTCAAGCTTGACCGCCTCCGCCAACTCTTCTTCGACTCTCCTGACGCTGGCGCCTGCGCTGCGACCCGGACTGTTGCGCTGGGCGCTGCCGGTCACGCTGGCGGTGCAGTCGGCCTCGGCGGCATCGGTGATCGCGCCAGCGGTGGCTGCGCCGGCGCTGCTGGCCGCGTTAGGCCTGGGCACCGCAGCGGTCGGCGTCTACATCGCGATCGTCTACCTCGGGGCGATGGCTGCCAGCCTGTGGGGCGCAGCGCTGGTGCAGCGCTGGGGACCGATCCGCGTCAGCCAGGCAGGGCTGGCGCTGTCGGCGATGGGCCTGGGCCTGATGGCAGTGCCGCAGGTGGCGGTTGCGGCGCTGGGTGCGTTGCTGCTGGGCTTGGGCTACGGTCCGATCACGCCGGCGAGTTCGCTGATGCTGGCGCGCACCACGCCGCCCGAGCGCTACGGTCTGGTGTTCTCGGTCAAGCAGACTGGTGTGCCCTTGGGCGGCGTGCTGGCCGGGTTGCTGGTGCCGCCGGTGCTGCTGGTGGCCGGCGCTGCTGCGGCGCTGGCACTGGTGGCGGGCCTGTGCCTGTTGTCCTTGCTGCTGGCGCAAGGCCTGCGCAGCGCTTTGGACTCGCTGCGCGTGGCCGGTGGTGCGCTGCCGGGTTGGGCGCAGTTGCAGCAGCCGCTGCAGTTGGTCCGTGGCCACCCGGTGCTGCGTCGCTTGGCCGCCTGCACCTTTGTGTTTTCGTTGGTGCAACTCAGCCTGGGTGCTTACTTGGTGAGTTTTCTGACCACCGACTTGGGCTGGGGTTTGGTTCGCGCCGGCGTGGCGCTTTCGGTGGCCCAGGCCGCCGGAGTGGCCGGTCGCATCGTTTGGGGCTGGGTGGCTGACCGCTGGCAAGGTGGCCCTCGCTTGACGCTGCTGGGCTTGGCTGCAGCGATGGCCGCAGCGGGATTGCTGATGCCGCTGCTGACTGCTGGCACGCCAAGCGCCTGGGTGATGCTGCTGCTGGCGACATACGGCGCTACTGCGATAGGCTGGAACGGCGTCTTCCTGGGCACGGTGGCCAGGCTGGTGCCAACGTCGCAGGCTGCCACGGCCACCGGCGGATGCCTGTTTTTCACCTTCTTCGGCGTCGTGATCGGCCCGCCTATCTTCGGCCTGGCGGCCAGTGGCTTCGGCCGAGTCGGCCCGGCGTTTGCGCTGCTGGCCTTGCCGCTGGCCGGCGTGTTGTGGGCGCTGTCGCGCGGGCGCTGGGCCGAGACGGTCAGGCCGAGCACATTGGCCTGAGTCGGCTGCGGCCTGATCTCCATCACGACGCCAGTTCTGAGGCATTCAGAAGGCGCCCTGGGCATCGACGCCGAGCGCGTACACCGAGTGACAGCTGGTCAGCCTTGTTGCTTGGCGATTCGGCTGGCGGCGGGTTTGAACACACCAACGCTTGGCGTGTCAACGGTCCAGCGCTGGGCGCTTGGGGTTGAAGGTCCAGCCAGGGATCAAGTACTGCATCGCGATGGCGTCGTCGCGCGAACCCAGGCCGTGCTGCCGGTAAAGCTGGTGGGCTTTCTCGACCTCGACCATGTCGAGTTCGATGCCAAGACCCGGCTTGTTCGGCACCTGGACATGGCCATCGACGATCTGCAGCGGATCGACGGTCAGGCGCTGGCCGTCCTGCCAGATCCAGTGGGTGTCGATGGCTGTGACGCGTCCCGGTGCGGCCGCACCGACATGGGTGAACATCGCCAGCGAGACATCAAAGTGGTTGTTCGAATGCGAGCCCCAGGTCAGACCCCAGTCGCGGCAGGTTTGCGCCACGCGAACCGATCCGGCCATGGTCCAGAAATGCGGGTCGGCCAGCGGGATGTCAATCGACTGCAACGACAGCGCATGGCTGAGCTGGCGCCAGTCGGTGGCCACCATGTTGGTCGCCGTCGGCAGCCCGGTGGCGCGGCGGAACTCGGCCATCACCTCGCGGCCCGAGAAACCGTCTTCTGCGCCGCAGGGGTCTTCGGCATAGGCCACGACACCGCGCAGATCGCGCATCAGCCGGACTGCGTCCTTGAGCAGCCAGCCGCCGTTCGGGTCCAGCGTCACGCGGGCCTGCGGGAATCGCTCGTGCAGCGCGTGGACTGCCGCGATCTCTTCTTCGGCGCGCAGCGCGCCGCCCTTCAACTTGAAGTCATTGAAGCCGTAGCGCTCGAATGCGGCTTCGGCCAAGCGCACCACCGCCTCGGGCGTCATCGCCGCTTCATGGCGAAGACGGAACCAATCGCAGTCGCTGTCATCTGCGTCGCCGAGAGGGCTGGCGACATTGCCAACATAGGGCAGGTCGGTCTTGCGCTTGTCGCCGATGAAGAACAGGTAGCCCAGCATCTCGACCGCGTCGCGCTGCTGTCCCTCGCCCAACAGCGCCGCCACCGGCACGCCCAGGTGCTGGCCCAGCAGGTCGAGCAGGGCCGATTCGATCGCTGTGACCGCATGGATGGTGGTGCGCAGATCGAAGGTCTGTTGTCCGCGCCCGCCCGAGTCGCGGTCGGCGAAGCGGCGCTGCACGTCCTGCAGCAGGCGCTGCTGCGAGCCCAGCGGCTGGCCGACGACCAGTTCGCGCGCATCCTCCAGGGTCTGGCGGATCTTCTCGCCGCCAGGCACTTCGCCGACGCCAGTGCGCCCGGCGCTGTCGGTCAGGATCAGAAGATTGCGGGTGAAGAACGGACCGTGCGCGCCGCTCAGGTTGAGCAGCATGCTGTCGCGCCCGGCAACCGGGATCACCCGCAGCGCGGTGATGGTGGGGGTGGAGGAGGTGGTCATCACAGTCATGGGATCGTTTGGCGGTCGCGTCGGCGCCTCACCATCAAGCGGACGCCGCGGTCACTGCCAATCACAGAGTCATCAACAGCTTTTTCATGAGCATTCCAGGTTCGATGGGCTGAGAGCGTTTCCGAAAAGGTAGCGCTACCATTTCTGCGTGAAATGATAGCTTTACCTAGCATCTCCGTGTTGCACCTGATGCTTGGTGTTTTCCCGGTCAAGTGCTCTGGCGATCGACGATCGAGAAGCCGATGTCGATCACGGACTGCCCGATGGGGTGGCCTTCTGCGCGGTCGACGATGAACTGCGCGGCCTGACGGCCGATCGCCGTGCCGTTGATGTGCACCGTGGTCAGCGCCGGGTGCAGATCGGCTGCGAACTCGAGGTCGCCGAAGCCGACGATGGCCAGACGTTCGGGCACCGGGATCTTGCGGGCTTGCGCTTCGGTCAGCACGCCCAGCGCCAGCAGGTCGGAACTGCAAAACACCGCGTCAATCTTGGGTCCACCATCCATCAATTCGGCCAGCGCGCTGCGGCCACTCTTGAGCGTGGTCGGCGCGGGCACGACGATCGCCCGCACCGGCGCCAGACCCAGGCCGAGGACTGCGGCCTGGAAAGCCCCCAGGCGGCGACTGGCGCGCTCATCGTCGCCGGTCACCACCGCGAATCTTCGTCGCCCCTTGGTGTGCAGGAACTCGGCTACTGCGCGGCCTACCTCCACATGGGAAAAACCGACCAGCATGTCGATCGGTGTTGGGGTCAAGTCCCAGGTCTCGACCACCGGGATGCCCGATGCCAGCAGCCTTCGGCGACCCTCAGCCGAATGCATGATGCCTGTCAGCACGATGCCATCGGGGCGGCGCCCGATGATGGCCTCCAGCAACGCGTCCTCTCGCGACCTCACATAGCCGGCTTGGCCCAGCATCAGTTGGTAGCCGCGTTCGGCCAACGCTGCGGTCAAGGCCTGGACCGTCTCCAAAAACACCGGCCCCGAGATCGTCGGGACGACTGCCGCGACCAGTTTGCTGCGGGTCGATGCCAGGCCGCCGGCCAGCAGGTTGGGCACATAGCCGGTGCGTGCAACAGCCTCACCGACTTTCTTGCGCACCTCGTCGGACACCTGCTCCGGCTTGTTCAGGGCGCGCGAGGCGGTGATCGGCGCCACGCCGGCGAGCTTGGCCACATCGTGCAGCGTCACGGCGCCGCTGCCGCGACGGCCGCGCCGGGGTGGGGCTTGTGTCATGCCACATTCTAGGAGGATGACAGCGCTACCTTTATTGGCTTGGCTGGCGGTGTACGATTCCATGTCTGGATGCCGATTGCTGCTTGCGGTCTGTCCCGGAAATCTTGCCGACCTTGGCGGCGGATCGTCTGGTGGCTGCCTCAAATCCATCGATCGCCACCATCGCTGGTGCTCCCGTCAAACCCTGAAAAGCCACCATCCACCGGACGGCGGCCCTCGCCACCTCAAGGACCTGCCATGACTTCCAACCAACTCAAGCTGGGCTTTGTCGGCCTGGGCATCATGGGTGCGCCGATGGCGGGCCACCTGCTCAAGGCCGGGCACAAGCTGTTCGTCAACACCCGCAGCAAGGTGGTGGCCGAATTGGCCGGCGCGACCGTCTGCGCCAGCGCACGTCAAGTCGCCGAGCAGGCCGACATCGTCTTCCTGATGCTGCCCGACACGCCCGACGTCGCGCAAGTGCTGTTCGGCGAGAACGGTGTGGCCGCCGGACTGACTGCCGGTAAGACCGTGGTCGACATGAGCAGCATTTCGCCGATCGAGACCAAGGTATTCGCCGCCAGGATCAACGCGCTGGGCTGTGACTATCTCGACGCGCCTGTCTCGGGCGGCGAGGTCGGTGCCAAGGCAGGCAGCTTGACGATCATGGTGGGCGGGCCGGACCTGGTGTTCGATCGCGTCAAGCCACTGTTCGAGTTGATGGGCAAGAACATCACGCTGGTCGGCGGCAACGGTGACGGGCAGACCACCAAGGTGGCGAATCAGATCATCGTCGCGCTCAACATCGCTGCGGTCGGCGAGGCGCTGCTGTTTGCCAGCAAGGCCGGCGCCGACCCGGTCAAGGTGCGCCAGGCGCTGATGGGTGGTTTTGCGGCCAGCCGAATCCTCGAGGTCCACGGCGAGCGCATGATCAAGCGGACCTTCAACCCGGGTTTCCGCATCGCGCTGCACCAGAAGGACCTGAACCTGGCGCTGCAGGGTGCCAAGGCGATGGACATGGCGCTGCCGCAGACCGCCAACGCCGCGCAGTTGATGCAGACCTGCGCCGCGCAGGGCTGGGACCAGCTCGACCATTCGGCATTGGTCAAGGCGCTCGAGCTGATGGCTGCTCACGAGGTGGCAGGGGCGTGACCGGCGAAGCCTGTGTTGGGCCGGCTCGCCATGCCGCCCTGTTGAATTGAAACACGCTGGAACCCCTGCCGATGAGCACTGTTGCCCCTGACCTGCGCGACCCGCGCGCTTTTCTGCGCGCGCTGTTCGACGCCGCCGTCGCCCGCGCCCAGCCGGCACAGGTGCTGGCGGGCCAACTGCCCGCGCCGCCACGCGGCCGCACGCTGGTGATCGGCGCCGGCAAGGCGGGCGCTGCGATGGCCGCCGCGCTCGACGCGCTCTGGCCGGCCGACGCGCCCTTGTCGGGCTTGGTGGTGACCCGCTATGGCCATGTGCCTGAGTCCTGGCGCGCCAAGCCGGGCCGCATCGAGGTGGTCGAGGCCGCCCACCCGGTGCCCGATGCCGCTGGCCGCGACGCTGCCGAGCGCTTGCTCTCGATGGTGCAGGGACTGAGCGCGGACGACCTGGTGATCGCGCTGATCTCGGGCGGCGGCTCCTCGCTGCTGTCGCTGCCAGCACCAGGCCTGACGCTGGCCGACAAACAGGCGGTCAACCGCGCCTTGCTGGCCAGCGGTGCGGCAATCGGCGAGATGAACTGCGTTCGCAAGCACCTCTCGGCGATCAAGGGCGGACGGCTGGCGGCGCTGTGCGCACCGGCACAGCTGCTGACGCTGGCGATCTCGGATGTCCCTGGCGACGACCTGGGCGTGATCGCGAGCGGCCCGACCGTGGCCGACGCCAGCAGTTGCGCCGACGCGCTGGCGATCATCGACCGCTACCGCATCGAATTGCCGCCGGCTGCCCGTGCGGGTCTGGAGAGCGGCGCGTTCGAGACGCCTAAGCCGGGAGACCCTCGGCTGGCCGGCCACCAGGCCCGTGTCATCGCCACGCCGCAGGCCAGTCTGGAAGCGGCTGCCGCGCTGGCGCGGTCGGCTGGTGTGGCTGCGTACATCCTGTCCGACGAGATCGAGGGTGAGTCGCGTGACATCGGCCGTATGCACGCCGCGCTGGCGCGTGCAGTGGCGCGGCGCGGCGCGCCTTTCGCTGCGCCCTGCGTGATCCTGTCAGGTGGCGAGACCACCGTCACGGTGCGCCAGCTGCCCGGCCAGTCGCTGGGTCGAGGTGGGCGTGCGGGTGAATTCCTGCTCGGCTGCGCGCTGGCGCTGCAAGCCCAGCCTGGCGTCTGGGCGCTGGCGGCCGACACCGACGGCATCGACGGCGTCGAAGACAACGCTGGCGCGCTGGTCAGCCCTGACACCCTGGCCCGCAGCGCGGCGCTGGCGCTGTCGCTCGACCACAGCCTGTCGCGCCACGACGCCTACGGCCATTTCGCCGCACTCGGCGATCTGGTGGTGACCGGTCCGACCTATACCAACGTCAACGATTTTCGAGCGCTGCTGGTGTTGTAGCGCTGGGCCATCCAGCACCAGACCCAGCGAGGTGGCCGATCTCACCGGGCGGCAGGGCGGGCAGGCTTTCGCGCAGATTGGTCTGGCTCCGCCCTGGGTCGGCGGTATGAGTGGCGGATCGGGCGGGCTGCTGGCGCTGGAACAGCGTTGATCCATCGCAAGACGGTCTGGCCGGGCCTGGCCGACAGTCGAGCCTTCCCGGGTGATCGCCATCCAACCCGTTGCTCACGCCTGACACAGGCCTCGCCATCGCATGGAACATCCTTATCCTGTCCCACTGGCGCTGTTGCCCGATCGCGCTGGTGCTCACCGCCCTATCGATCTGGCAGCGTCGACTCACGATCGAACCCCTTCCCTGGGATCTGTCGATGCGGCGCTGTGGCTGGCCCTGCTTGGCGGTGCGGCTTTGGATGATGATGAGCTGAAGGCTTTGGAGGCCATGGCCCAGACCCGTCAAGTGTCGCAAGGGCAGAGTGTTCTCAGTCGCAGCAAGGCAGCCAGCTCGCTGGTGGCCTTGCGCTGTGGCGAGGTTGCGCTGGGTTTTCGCACATCGGAGGGCATCTTCCGCACCGAACGCATCGTTCGAGGCCCGGCTTGGCTGGACCTGAGTTCAGCCTGGTTGGCTGAACCGCACTCGATGGACGCCCAGGCACTGGGCCCGGCGAGCGTGATCGAGTTCCCTTGCGAGGCTTTGGAAGCGCGACTGGCGCGGTTTCCAGGCCTGGCGCAGCGCTTGATCCAGGGTCTGGCACGCGAGGTGCAAGCGCTGGCGGTCAATACCCATGAGCTGATGCACAAGGACGCGCCGGCCAGGTTGGCACAGTGGCTGCACCAACGCTGCGAGCCGGCCTCCGATGTTGCAGGCCAGGCGATGGTCAGGCTGCATGAGCGCAAGCGCGACGTGGCATCGCAGTTGGCCATCACGCCCGAGACCTTGTCCCGCCTGATGCGCAGCTTCAGCCGGCAAGGCGTGATCGAGGTCAGCGGCTACAACGTGCGAGTGCTCGATCCGCCCGCACTGGCGCGCTTGGCGCAGTCCTGACCGGCGGCTTGCCGGTCACTGGGTCTGGCTGGCCTGCTGCAGCAACTGCGCGACCACCGCCAGCGCAATCACCTCCGGTTGCTTGCCGGCGATGCCCGGCACACCGATGGGGCAGGTCAGTCGCGCGACGACCTCGTCGGCGATGCCTCGTTGTTCGAAGCGGCGAAGGAATTTCGCCCGCTTGGTGGCTGAGCCGATCAGCCCGAGATAGCCGAAGTCACCGCGTCGCAGCACCGCTTCGGTGATTGCCAGATCGAGCGCATGGCTGTGGGTGAGCACGAGGTAGAAGGCACCTGGCGGCGCATCGCGCACTTCGGCCTGGACTGACTCGACGCACAGGCGTTCGATGTGAGGTGCCGAGGACTCAGCCGGAAATTCGGCTTCTCGCTCGTCAATCCACTGCACTCGGCAGGCCAAGGTCTGGAGCAGTTGCACGATGGCCCGGCCGACATGGCCTGCGCCGTAGAGCTGAAGCGTGAACAGCGCTGGCACTTCAGGCCAGGCTGCCAGCGCGATCGCGTCGAGCCGCTCGGTCCGCAAGTCCAGCGCACCGCCGCAGCACTGGCCCAGCGTCGGGCCGAGCGCGCAGTGCTGGTCTACAGGCCCGGATTGCCCGGTCGACAACTGGGCGCGCGCGGCAGCGATGGCCTGGAGCTCCAACTGGCCGCCACCGATCGTGCCCGCCACCGCGTCGGCGCTCACCAGCATCTTTGTGCCGGCCTCGCGCGGCACCGAGCCTCGGCTGGCGATCACCTGCACCAGCATCGTCGGCCGGCCCTGGTCCAGCCATTGCTGGGCCTGTGACCTGGGGTCGGGCGGCAGGATCACGTCGCAGCCGGTCTTGATGCTTGGACCGCGTCGATCGCGTCCAGCACCGCCTCGGGCGTGGCAGGTGCGCGCAGCGGCGGGTCGACGCGGTAGTCACTGATAGCCGACACCGCATCGCGTATCGCCAGAAACACCGAGAACGCCAGCAGCAGCGGCGGCTCACCCACCGCTTTGCTGTGGTGGATGGTGTCGGCCGGGTTGGCGGCGTCGTACAGCCTCACGTCGAAATGCGCCGGCACATCGTTGGCAGTCGGGATCTTGTAGGTGCTGGGAGCGTGGGTCATCAGCTTGCCGCTGTTGCGCGACCCGTCCAGGGGCTGCCACCAGAGTTCCTCCATCGTCAGCCAGCCCATGCCCTGGATGAACGCGCCTTCGACCTGGCCGATGTCTATCGCCGGGTTCAAGGACTGGCCGACGTCGTGCAGCAGGTTGGCTCGCAAGACCTTGTGCTCGCCGCTCAGCGTGTCGATCACCACCTCGCTGCAGGCCGCGCCGTAGGCGAAGTATTGGAAGGGCTTGCCTCTGAGCCGGGTCCGGTCCCAGTGCAGGCCGGGGGTGGCGTAGAAACCGTCGCTCCAGAGCTGGATCCTGGCCTGGTAGGCCTGCATCACCAACTCGTCGAAGGCGATGCGCGGGCCCTGCGCGCCGGCGCTGACCCAGCCGTTGCAAAACTGCAGCTCGGCTGCGGTCACGCCCTGCTGTGGCGCCCACCAAGCCGCCAGCCGCTCGCGGATCTGGCGCGCTGCGTCTTGCGCGGCCTTGCCGTTCAGGTCGGCGCCGGTGGACGCCGCGGTGGCCGAGCTGTTGGCCACTTTCTGCGTGTCTGTCGCGCTGACCCGCACGCGGTCGAAATCCAGGCCCAGCTCATGCGCCACCACCTGCGCCACCTTGGTGTTCAGGCCCTGGCCCATCTCGGTGCCGCCATGGTTGACCAGCACCGATCCGTCGGCGTAGATATGCACCAGTGCGCCGGCTTGGTTGAAGTGGGCGACGTTGAACGAGATGCCGAACTTGACCGGCGTCAGCGCGATGCCGCGCTTGAGCACCGGGCTGGCCGCGTTGTAGGCCGTGATCGCTGCGCGCCGGGCGGCATAGTCGGCTTGCTGCGCCAACTGATCGACCAGTGGCGGCAGGATGTTGTCCTCGACCAACTGCCC
>JBILYN010000400.1:0-4239 GCA_044377715.1 Aquabacterium sp. | reverse complement strand
ATCGAGCTTGAGACAAAGCGGCCCCAGCTGCGCGCAAAAGTTTGGGCGCAGTCGCTGATCGCCCTGTCGGCCAAGGCCCGCAGCGCCGGTGCCTGCGGGCCGGCCATGCACAACAGCCAGGGTCGTGCATCGGGCAGCGCCAGCAGCCTGTCGGCCAGTTTTTGGCGACCGAAGTTGCCAAACTTACCGGGCTCGTTCGCCACGCGGACCAAGTCGGTCAGCGGCGCCGAGCGCCAGCCCACCGCATCTGCCAGCAGCAAGCCACCCTTGCCGGCCGCGATCAGCAACAACTCATCGGCCTCGCACCAGCCGCGGCGCAGCAGCACCAGGTCGTGCAAAGGCAGGTCGCTGCCCTGCAGCACCTCGGCCGCCAACTGCTGCGCGACCTTGCCAGCGCTCATCGCCCACCAGACCGGCATCGCCCTGCCGCACAGCGACGACAGGCGCGCCAGCGCCACGGCATCCATCGGCGCCCAGGCCCGTCCATCGCTGCCGTGCAGCGTGGCCAAGCCAAAGTCTGCGTCCAAGCGGCGCAGTCCACCATGCTCGCGTCGCAGCACCAGCACCAGTTGCCGCAGCAGCGCGCTGTCGTCCAGTCGGGCGATGTCGGCGCCAGCCTGGTCGAGCCGGCGCTCGCGAACCGCCAACATCATCGACGCCAACCATCGGCTCAGGCTGTCGCGCTCGGCGATACGCTCTGCCAGGAGGTCCGGCAACGCCGCCAGCCGCTGCAGTGCAGCGCCCAGCAGCAAAGGCCACAACGCCGGCGTGCCGATCACCAGTTGCCGAGACTTGGGCGTGAGCAACAGGTATTCCACTTCGCGCAGCGGCCGCCAGCGCCGGCCGCCCGACTGCGCACCGTGCACTGCACGGGCCAGTTCCACCCGGCGCTGGTAATCGGTGACACCCGACTGGTGCGCTGCCGCATCGATCAAGCCCTGCAGCGCGGCGCCGCCAGTCGCACAAAGATGCGCCAGCCGGTAGCGCAAGCGCAAACTGCCCTTGAGCGCCGTCTGCCGCCCTAAGTCTGGCACGACCACGGCAGCAGCATCAGCCGCCATCAGCGCCACAGCCATCGCATCGGTGCGCCAGCGCGCAGCCGTGATCGCTTTGAGCCGGGACGCCTCGGCCCAGAACGCTGGCGACACCGTAGGCGACGAGCCGGCAGCGCAAGCAGCGCGGTAGAGCATGCCCAGCCACAGCGGCCGTTCCATCGCCACCGACCAGCACTGCTGCAACACCGCCTGCTCGGGCAACTGGCGTCCGAACAGCGACAAACAAGCCGGCCACAACGGGGCCAGCCCCGCTGAAAACTCGCTCAACCAGCGAGCGCCAAAATCATGGGCATACGGGTCCAACCCGGCCATCCTGGGCGCAGCGAACAAGTCAGCGCCTTGCTGCTCGAGCAGCGCGCACAAGTCCTCAGCGCGGCGCTGACGCGGGTCCGGGGCGGTCATCGCAGCCAGCCCTCAGGTGGCAGCGCCTGCGGCGAATCAGCCAGCGCGGTGCGGGGCCAAACCCTCGCCAGCCGGCACAGCGAAGTTGGCCCTGGAAGCAGTGAGGCTGAAGTGGGTGCAGGTGGTGAGTTCACCCAGCCATGGTCTGCGCTCAGTGGCTCATGGGGTGCACCTGGCCGCCAACCCTCAGCCTGTTGTCAAGCAAATACCGACACGAGCGTGGCCGCAGCCTGTAGAGATTCAGACTCCTGAGCGCCCAAGGCCGGCCGAAGCCGGCCGCCCCCCGTGGGGATCAAGCAAAGAGGCAAAGCCACATTTGCTTGAGAGGGCCAGGCCCTTGGTATCATCTCCTGCCATCACTTTGATGCCAAAGACTGCCAGTATGACCAACCTCAGCATCCGCGGACTCGACGACAAGGCGCTTGCCACACTCAAGCGGCGCGCCGCCCAAGAAGATGCCAGTGTCAACACACTGGTGGTGCGGCTCATCGAACAGGGTCTGGGCCTGCGGCGCGCCAAACCGTCGCTGACCCGGCACGACGACCTCGACGCGCTGGCGGGCACGTGGCGCAAACAGGACGCTAGTGAGTTTGAAGGTGCTTCAGCGCCCTTCGCCAAGGTCGACGCTGAGCTCTGGAAGTAGGCCGTGCGTTCGATCCTGCTCGACACCAACGCCTACACCGCCTTCAAGCTGGGCGATGCGGCGGTGGTGGAGGTGGTGGCGCACGCCGAACGGCTGTGCCTGAACAGCGTCGTGCTGGGCGAGTTGCTCGGCGGCTTTGCGGCCGGTACGCGAGAGGCAAAAAACCGCGCGGAGCTGGCGCAGTTTCTCGATTCACCTCGTGTCGAGGTGCTGCCGGTCACGGCGCAGACAGCCGACAGTTACGCGCTGGTTTACTCAGGCCTGCGGCGCAAGGGCCAGCCGATACCGACCAACGACTTGTGGATCGCCGCCAGCGCGCTGGAGCATGGCGCTGGACTGCTGACGCGCGATGCGCACTTCGCGCAGATCGACGGGCTGCGCTGCGGGCAGAAGCTGGAAGACTTTCTGCCTTGAAGCAAGGTGGCCAGGCGGCCAGATGGCCACCTGACGCGTGGATGTTTGCGCTTCGATGAACGCCACTGCCGACCACCAAGCATCACTCTCGTCGCGTTCGCCGAGGCGACGCCGACCCGGCAGGCGGCAAGAGCGGCGCCACAAACGCCTTGGCCACGGCGAGGTTCGTTGCCGCCAGACGCCGCATCTTCTTGGAAATCGGAACAGGCAGCTCTACAGTCTGCACGGCGAGCCAGAATCGCTCGGCGGCCAGCGCCGCAAGTGCCCAGACCGCTGGCTTGGCGCCGATCGTGCCCACCTTGGGTGCCACTGGCGTCAGTTCTGGGTCCACGCCCCCACCGATCGACGCATAGCGCATCGGCAATATGTCGTAGGCAGGCGCGATGCCAGCGTAATCGCCCCGTTCGTCGATGAGCAGCGAGATGTTCTCGAAGTGACGGTCGCTGTTGCCGATGAGCTCGCTGAACGCCGCCAGGGTGTCAACGTGGTGTGCGTGCGCGGCCGAGAGGTGCTTGGCCTGCACGCAGCGGGCCGCAAACTCCGGCCAAGTGTCCCGCATCCCGAAAAATTCGTCGTCGACGGCACCGGCCGAGAGCATGCCCACGCGACCGGACTTGCCGATGCGGTCGAAGCGCTGAACCTCGAGGAAGACGTAGTCACCCGAGCTCAGCAACTGGGTCGTTGACGACGGCACGCCGACCTCCGCCAGAGACCGCAGAGCGAGGTGCTCAAGCGGCAGCAACTCGGCCATGCGGCTGCCAAGCTTGGCGAACTTCACGATGACATGGCCCGAGTCCTCGGCAATGCCCAGGAACTTCGGCTGCTCGCCGCCAGCGCTCGAGCCATACGCGGCGGCCTTGAGTGTCATGACCATCGCGAGGTAATGGGCCGGCTTCTCCGCGGTCGGCGTCGGATCGAGGCCCCTGAAGTCCATTTCCAACTGCAGCGAGGTGTCGCCGAACACCAGATTGCCAGGCAGGTTCAGACCGCGCGTGAAGAGGTGGGCCACATGGTGCTCGTCGCCCCAATCCTTGAGGCTGGACGGGAACTGCGGAGAACGCGCAGCCTCTTGGGCCAGTTGCCGCCCCAGGAATCCGGACGGGGCCGCGAAGGCCATGTACGGCGGGAGTCCCGAATACATCCGGGTGACCGAGCCGATGCGCTCGAGGGTGGCGCCACCCGAGAGGAATTCGACGTCCGCGAAGGGCTCGATGGATCCGCTGGCCAGCAAGCGATAGATGTGCTGTCTGGGGTTGATCCCGAATGGCAGCTGGCGCAGCAGCGCGTACATCGGCGTTCTATCGCCCTTGACGCGAAAGGATGTCACCGATGCGGACAGTCCTCGCATAGTTCGTGAGATGGCTGGCTGGCTGAGTCCGGTCGCGGCCATCAGCTGAGCGGCCGTCTGCGGCCCCACTCGTAGAAGCCTCTCGATCTGCTGAGCCGAGTTCGACGTTGAAGGCAGATGATGGATGTTCATCAGAGCGCCAAGAAGAATAGTTCAACGCATTGTTTGTTGCATTTCAAATACAGTCAAGAAGACGAGGCCACCAACATCTTGGTTGCGGCGCTGGAGGTGTTGGCGGCGCATGACGAAGACAGTCGTCAAAAATGATTGTCAGTACGTTGTCCGGACGATATGATCGCGCAACTTTTCAAAAAGGGTCGACCATGACCGCTGTCAGTCATTCCAAGTCCGAGCGCATCGACGTTCGCGCCAGCGCG
>JBILYN010000399.1:0-4248 GCA_044377715.1 Aquabacterium sp. | reverse complement strand
GTCGATCAGGCTGTCGAGATCGGCGTGTTCGATGCGCAACTCGATCAACTGACGCTGCGGCGAATGGAGGTTGAGTTCACGATCGAGGTCAGGCTTCATGTAGGCCTCGAGTTTATCGTCTCAAGCCATGGGAGCGATGTAGGTCACGGCCTGTCGAGGCGGCAGACAGCTTGTCGCACTGGCCTTTGGCCTGCGCCTCAGGTCAGCCCGGTGTCGACATCGCGTCGCTCCAGCGCCAGGTATTCGGCCGACTGCATCTCCTGCAACCTGGAGACAGTACGCGAAAACTCGTGCACCAGCGGTCCTTCGGTGTAGAGCTGTTCGGCTGGCACTGCCGCCGAGACGATCAGCTTGACCCGGCGGTCATAGAGCACATCGACCAGCAGCGTGAAACGCCGCGCTTCGCTGGCCAGCCGAGGCTGCATCTGCGGCACATTCGACAGCAGCAAGGTGTGGAATTGCTGGGCTATTTCGAGGTAGTCGTTCTGCGATCGCGGGCCGCCACACAGTGTGCGGAAATCGAACCAGACGATACCGCCGGCACGGCGCAGCGCACGCAACTCGCGGTGCTCGATGTGCAGCAACGGATTCTGATCGCGCACTTCGGCCAACTCGCTGAAGGTGGTCTGTAGCGACGACTCGGCCGCCGCGTCCGCGGGGCTCAGGTAGAGCCTGGCCTGCTGCAAGGTGTGCTGGCGGTAGTCGGTGCCATCATCGACATTGATGACCTCGAGCTGTTCCTTGAGCATGTCGATGGCCGGCAGGATGCGGTCGCGGTGCAAGCCGTTGGGGTAGAGGCCATCCGGATGGAAATTCGAGGTCGTGACAATCGCCACCCGGTTGGCGAACAGCGCAGCGAGCAAGCGGTGCAGGATCATCGCATCGGTGACATCCGCAACATGGAACTCGTCGAAGCAGATCAGCCTGAAACGCCGCGCGATGCGCTTGCCGAGTTCATCGAGCGGATCGACCGTGCCTTTGAGCTCCTGAAGCTCGCGGTGGACCTCGCGCATGAACTCATGGAAGTGCAACCGAGTCTTGCGCGTCAGCGGCACCGACTGGAAGAAGCAATCCATCAGAAAGCTCTTGCCGCGTCCGACGCCGCCATGCATGTAGACCCCGCGCGGGATCGGCGGGCGCAGCAGCAGCTTGGTCACCGCGTTGCCGCGACGCGCCTTGTAGGCGATCCATTCGTTCTCGCAACGCTCGAGCGAATCCAGGGCGCGAAGCTGAGCGGGGTCGCTCTTGAAGCCTCGCTCGGCCAAAGTGGCCAGGTACAGTTCACGAACGCTCAAGATGTTGTCGTCCAAGTTCACACCGGGGTCCTTGCACGGATCCGGCGCTGCCGGCCAGGCGCCCTGTCGGGCGTACCGACTGGTGCGCGGCGCGAGGGTTCAATAGTTCAGCGTGCGCTTGTCCACCGCCAGAGCGGCTTCCTTGGTGGCTTCGCTCAGACTGGGATGGGCATGGCAGATACGCGCGATGTCCTCGGCCGAGGCCTTGAAAGCCATCGCGACCACCGCCTCGGCGATCAGCTCGCTGGCGAACGGGCCGACGATGTGAACACCCAGGATCTCGTCGGTCTCGGCGTCAGCCAGGAATTTCACGAACCCTGTGGTGTCGCCCAAGGCTCTCGCCCGCCCATTGGCCATGAATGGAAACTGGCCTGACTTGTAAGCCCGGCCCGCGGCTTTGAGCTGCTGTTCGGTTTGGCCGACCCATGAGATCTCGGGTGAGGTGTAGATCACCCAGGGCACGAGGTTGAAGTCGACATGGCCGTGCTGACCGGCGATGCGTTCAGCCACTGCCACGCCCTCTTCCTCGGCCTTGTGCGCGAGCATCGGGCCGCGCACCACGTCGCCGACCGCCCACACGTTGGGCAGGTTGGTCTTGCAGTCATCATCGACGATGATCGCGCCGCGCTCGTCCAGCGCCAAGCCCACGCCGGCAGCGTTCAAGCCGGTGGTGTTGGGAATCCGACCGATCGAGACGATCAGGCGCTCAACATCCAGCGTCACCGCCTCGCCCTTGGCGTTGGTGTAAGCCACCACCACCTCTTTCGCGCCGGCCTGGACGCCGGTGATCTTGACACCGAATGCGAACTTCAGACCCTGCTTGGTGAAGGCCTTGAGCGCCTCCTTGGCGACGCCCTCGTCGGCTGCGCCGAGAAAACCCGGCAGCGCTTCGAGAATCGTCACCTCGGCGCCGAGCCTGCGCCAGACCGAGCCCATCTCCAGCCCGATCACGCCCGATCCGATCACGCCCAGCGTCTTGGGAACGGCGCCAATGCGCAGCGCACCGTCGTTGGACAGGATGCGGTCCTCGTCGAACGCGGCGCCAGGCAATTGCCGGGCGCTAGATCCGGTGGCGACGATCACGTGTTTGGCGCTCAGCGTCGCGTCAGCAGTGCCGCTGACACTGACCTCATAGGTGCCGCTCTCGGCCTTGACGAACGCGCCCCGGCCATGGAAAAAACTGACCTTGTTCTTCTTGAACAAGTACAGGATGCCATCGTTGTTCTGCTTGACCACCTGGTCCTTGCGGCCCAGCATCTTGGCCACGTCAATGGTCAAGTTCGACAGTCCGATGCCGTGGTCGGCAAAGTGGTGGCCGGCGTGGTCGAAGTGCTCGCTCGACTGCAGCAGCGCCTTGGAGGGGATGCAGCCCACGTTGGTGCAGGTGCCGCCGGGCGCAGGACCGCCTTTGTCGTTCTTCCACTCGTCGACACAGGCGACGTTGAAACCGAGTTGCGCGGCGCGGATGGCAGCGATGTAGCCGCCGGGGCCGCCGCCGATGACGATGACGTCGAATGACTTGGACATGATGTTCCGAAAAAAACGCTACAAAAAAGCCCCGACTCACTCGGCCGGCACGAAGATCCACAGCAGCAGGTAGAGGATCAGACCGGTGCCGCCGAACAACAGCAACACCGTGAGGACCAAACGCCAAACCCAACTCTCGACACCGGTGGCCACCGCCAATCCACCGCAGACGCCACCTATCCATCGGTCGGATGATGATCGACGGAAGCGATTGACGACCGCCGCCGCCGTGGACGTGCCAGGCGGCAACGCGGCAGGGCCGTCGAGCAGACGCTGTTTGGCACGCCCGAACTCCGCGTCAGACAACACACCGCGGGAGCGCAACTCGTCGAGCTTGTGGAGTTCATCAGCAAGGGACATGGCGGCGTCCTTTCAGATTGCCAGCGGCGACCAGGTTCAGGGATCGAACCGGCTACCCGATCAGATGTCGAACAGCAGACGCGCAGGATCTTCCAACGCTTCTTTCATCGTCACCAAACCCAGCACGGCCTCGCGGCCGTCGATGATGCGGTGGTCATAGCTCATCGCCAGGTAGTTGATCGGACGCACCACGACTTGCCCGTTCTCGACCACCGCCCGGTCCTTGGTGGCATGCACCCCCAGGATCGCCGACTGCGGCGGGTTGATGATCGGCGTGGACAGCATCGAGCCAAAGGTGCCGCCGTTGCTGATCGAGAAGGTACCGCCGATCAGCTCTTCGATGCCGAGCTTGCCGTCCTTGGCCTTCTGGCCGAATTCGGCAATCTTCTTCTCGATGTCGGCAAAGCTCATCTGGTCGACATTGCGCAGCACAGGCACGACCAAGCCACGCGGCGAGCCCACCGCGATGCCGATGTCGAAATAGCCGTGGTAGACGATGTCGTTGTTGTCGACGCTGGCGTTGATGATCGGGTACTTCTTGAGCGCCGCCACTGCGGCCTTCACGAAGAAGCTCATGAAGCCGAGCTTGACGCCATGTTCCTTTTCGAACTTGTCCTGGAACTTCTTGCGCATCTCCATCACCGGGGCCATGTTGACCTCGTTGAAGGTGGTCAGGATGGCATTGGTCGACTGCGACATCACCAGACGCTCGGCGATGCGGGCGCGCAGGCGCGACATCGGCACGCGCTGCTCGGGCCGCTCGCCCAGACTCATGCCGACCGAGGTTGCCACTGTCGGCAGCAGCTTTTTCGGCGCCGGCGCAGCGGCAGGTGCTGAGGCTGGTGCTGGCACCTGCGGCGCCGGCGCCGCAGGTGAAGACATCGCGGCCAGCACATCGCCCTTGGTGATGCGCCCATCCTTGCCCGTGCCAGCCACGGACCCCGCTGCGAGTTGCTTGTCGGCCATCAGCTTGGCGGCAGCGGGCATCACAACCTCGCTCTTGGCGGCGGCAGCGCTGGTCGCTGCGGCCGGTGCTGCAGACTGCAGCGCCGCAACAGCCTTGCCT
>JBILYN010000398.1:0-4250 GCA_044377715.1 Aquabacterium sp. | reverse complement strand
GCGTACATCGGCTTGGCCAAGTGCGGCGTCAGGTCGAAACCTGCCAAGTGGCGTCGCCAGGCCGCGAGGTCCAGCCCGGGGTGCAGCGCGCGCTGCGCGGCCATCATCGCTTCTGGCGTCATCGCGTCCCAGGCCGGGTCGCGCGGGTCGAACCAGCAGCATTGCTGGCGATAAGCCAGCGGTTCAGCGTCCAGTCGATGGCCCACCAACGTCAGCTCGCCGGCGTCAGCGGCCAGCTCGCCGGCCAGCAAGCGCATCAAGGTCGTCTTGCCGCTGTCGCCATCGAGCAGCGTCAGCCCGGCGGGCAGGTCGACGCGCCAGTCGGCAAACAGCGCGGCCTGACCGGGATAGGCAAAACACAGTCCACGCACTTGCAAGACCGGGGGCAGGGGTTTGGGCATGGCCGGTACTTTACGGGCTGCACGCGGCTGGCGGCACAATGCGCCAAACCATGGAGAGACTCCGAATGACATTCAATTTTGCAGGCAAACGTGTCGTCGTCGCCGGCGGCAGCCGCGGCATCGGCCGCTCGATCGCGCTGGGCTTCGCCGCAGCAGGTGCCGACGTCTCGATCTGCGCACGCAGCGCCGGGGCGCTAGAAGCCACCCGCGCCGACCTGGCCAAGCATGGCCACCGCGTCCACGCCGCCACTTGCGACCTGGCTGACGCCAAGGGCGTCGCGACTTACGTCGCAGCGGCGATCTCGGCTCTCGGCGGCATCGACGTGCTGGTCAACAACGCCTCGGGTTTCGGCATGGGCGACGACGAAGCCGGCTGGGCAGCAGGCCTGTCGGTCGACGTGATGGCGATGGTGCGCGCATCGCACGCCGCGGTGCCGGCGCTGCTGGCAAGCCCGGGCAGCTCGATCGTCCACATCTCGTCGATCTCAGGCTTTAGTCCGTCGACCCGTGCGCCGGCCTACGCTGCGGTCAAGGCCGCGATGATGAGCTACACCCGCAGCCAGGCCGCGATGCTGGCGCGCCAAGGCGTGCGCGTGAACTGCATCGCGCCGGGGTCGATCGAATTTCCCGGCGGCGTCTGGGACTTGCGCAAGCAAGCCGGCGAGGCGCTCTACGACCGCACGCTTGGCAGCATCCCGTTCGGCCGCATGGGCACGCCCGAGGAGATCGCCGAAGTCGCGCTGTTCCTGGCGTCAAGCAACGCGCGCTGGGTCACCGGTCAGGTGATCGCGGTCGACGGCGGGCAAATGTTGGGCGCCTGAGCTGGGCGCTTGAGCTCGGCGATTGAGCTCGGCGATTGAGTTGGACGCTTGACGCGGCACGCTGCTCAACCGGCCAGCGGCCGGGTGCGCTGTTCGGTCGGCATCCACTGGTAGCCGAGTCCGCGCAGCGTGCGCAGCGGCAGCGACTGGCCGGTCTGGCGCTCCACCTTGGCGCGCAGCCGGCTGATGATCACGTCGACGCGGTGGCGGTCCCATTCCTCGGGCTGCAGGCCCAAGGCCCGGCACAGCTCGACCGTGCCGCAAGGGCTGCCGGTCTTGCTGGTCAGCGCGGCCATCAGCTGGCACTCGGTGAGCGTCAGGCTCACGCGCTCGCCCTGCGGGGCGATCAGGCTCAGCCCGTCGGCGCTCAGCTGCCAGTGCATTGCGGGCACTGCGGGCACTGCGGGCACTGCGGGCACTGCCGGCACCGGCACCGGCGTCGATCCCGGGCCTTGCGGGTCGCGCAGCATCAGCCGGCGCAGCACCAGCGCCAACTCGTCGATGTCGACTGGCTTGACAAGGTAGGCGTCGGCGCCGGCGGCCAACCCGGCCAGACGCTCGTCACGCTGGCCCAGCGCGGTGACCATCACGATGCCGACGTCCGCGCTGTGGGCGCGCAGGTGGCGGCACACGCTCAGGCCGTCCTCGTCAGGCAGGCCGATGTCTAGCACCAGCACCGTGCTGGGGCGGGTCGCCAGGTAGCGGTACAGGGCATGGCTGTCGGCGAAGGCCTGCACCACAAAACCCATGTGCCGCAGCTGGAAAGCCATCTCCTCGCGCAACACCGGCTCGTCTTCGACCAGCGCCACGGTGTAGCGCAGGGCTTCGGGTTGCGGCAGGTCTGCGTCCATCAATGTCTATTGTCGTTGCGTCGTTGCCGGAAGAATTTTTCCAGCCACCGGCCACCGGCCACAACCCGGGCCCGGCCGGCTGCCAAAATACCGCGCATGACCGGATGGCTGCGCAGATTGGCGATCGTGATGGCGCTGTGCGCAGGCCCAGCGCACGCCGTTCTGCTGGACGCCCCGCAGCTCAGTGTGGCGGGCGCGGTCGACGTGCTCGAAGACCCCGCAGGACGGCTGGGCCTGGACGACCTTCAGCGGCCCGACGTCGCGCCAGGCTTCCGGCCGGCGACGGTGCAGGGCGATGCCATCAGCCTGGGCTTCACCGGCTCGGCCTACTGGCTGCGACTCACGCTGCAGCGCGGGGCCGATGCGCCGGCCGACTGGCTGCTGGTGCTGCCCCATGCCCAGATCGACCAGCTCACGGTGTATTTACCGGGCCAGCCGCCGCAGATCCTCGGCAGCCGCCAGCCGCCGCAGGCAGGGCAGTACTTCCACCGCTTCTTCGTCGTGCCGGTGGTGGTCGGCACCGCGCCGCAAGTGGTCTACCTGCGCGCAAAGTCGGACGCCGCGCTGACGCTGCCGCTAGAGGTCTGGCAGCCCAATGCCTTCAACCGCCACACCCAGCAGACGATGGTGGTGCAAGGCCTGTACGCAGGCGCGCTGCTGGGGCTGATGGTCTACAACCTGGTGCTGTGCGTGATGCTGCGCGACCGCCGGTTTCTGGACTACGCGCTGTTCTCGGTCTGCATGGGCTCCGCCATGCTCTCGGGCAATGGGCTGGGGCGCTTGTTCGTCTGGCCACAAGCCCAGGCCTTCGATCCCGTGGCGCAAAGTTTTTTCCTGTCCCTGGCGCTGGCCTTTGCCGCGCTGTTCACCCGCAGCTTCCTCGGCGAGGCGCTGCGCCGGCGCTCGCTGCGCCGGCTGCTGCCGGTCAGCGCCACGCTGATGTTCGGCGTCGCGGCCGCGCTGCTGGCCGGCACGGTCTGGCCACTGCCGGGCGGGCTGCTGCACCAGGCCGTGGTGCTGGGCTCGCTGGCCACCGCCGCGCTGATCGTCACGTCCAGCGTCACCGCGCTGCAAGAGGGCGGGCGCAGCGTCCAGCTCTACGCCGCCAGCTGGGCGCTGCTGCTGCTGGGTGGCTGCGTCGCCACGCTGCGCGTGATCGGCTGGGTGCCCACCAACACCGTCACGTCCTACGCGGTGCAGCTGGCGTCAGCCGCCGAAATGCTGCTGCTGGCCCTCGCGCTGGCCGAGATCGTGCGGGCCGAGCGCCTGGCCCGCACGGCAGCGCAGGCCGAGGCGCTGGACGCCAGCGCCCGGCTGACGGACAACCTGCGCCACTCCGAGGCCCGCCTGGCCCAGGCCGTGCACGACCGCACCCGCGCGCTCGAAGACCTGCTGCGAAACCAGCAACGGGTCGAGGCAGACCAGCGCCAGATGCTGTCGCTCGCCGCGCACGAGTTCCGCACGCCCGCGGCGATCATCAAAAGCTCGCTCGACTCGCTGCGCTGGCTGCAGCCGCAGATCCCGCCCGAGGTGCAAAAGCGCCTGGACAACATCGCCCAGGCCACCCACCGCCTGCAACGGCTGGCGCAAGACCTGATCCACGACGAACGCCTGAACCAGCAGGGGATCGCGCCACAGCTGCGGCCGCTGGCGCTGGGCACGCTGCTGCAAGCCTGGCTCGAAGACCGCCCCGTGGCGCTGCACATCGCCAACGCGCCGCCAACGCTGATGGGCGACGAAGCGCTGCTGGGCATCGCGGTGCAGAACCTGGTCGACAACGCGCTGCGCCACCACCCGGCCAGCGGCCCGCCGGTGCAGGTGACGCTGGACCAGATCAGCGGCCCCAGCGGCCCGTTAGCGCGCCTGCGGGTGGCCGACCGCGGCCCCGGCGTGCCCGATGCCGACCGCGAGCTGGTGTTCGAGCGCCACTTCAGCACCCAGCCCAGCCAGCATGGCGCCGGCCTGGGGCTGTCGATCGTCAGGCGCGTGGCCCAGGCCCACCAGGGCCAGGTGCAGTTGGCGGCCGACCACCAGCCCCCCGGCGCGGTGTTCGAGCTGCTGCTGCCGCTGCAGGCCTAGCGCTGGGCCAGGCGCTGGCGGGCGCTCGACAGGCGCCGAGAGGCGTTGAGAGGCGTTGAGAGGTTTGACAGGGTTGACCGGTTTGACAGTTTTTACCT
>JBILYN010000397.1:0-4282 GCA_044377715.1 Aquabacterium sp. | reverse complement strand
GTTCGCGAGATGGAGGCTCAGTACGATGTCTGGGCCGAGCGCTGCGGCGTCAAGCCGCGCGAACAGATCGTCGCGCTGATGCGCAGCCAGGGCGTGACCAAGGCCTTCTGGGAAGACGAGTGAACTCGCGATGAGCAGCAAGTCGTGCTGCATGCCGAGCAGCGCGGCAGGCCCGTCCTCAAATGCCGGCGCACGCGTTGCCCGGGCCGAGGGTGCCGACGCGCTCACGCCGGACTGGATCGAACTGCAGGGCGGGCGCTTTCGCATGGGCAGCGACAGCGACGAAGGCTATGCCGACGACGGCGAAGGGCCGAGCCGAGACGTGGACCTGGGCCCTTTTGCGATCGCGGCCACCACCGTCACCAATGCCGAGTTCAGCCGCTTCGTGCGTGCCACGCAGCACATCACCGACGCCGAGCAAGCGGGGGTGTCGCATGTTTTTTATTTGCAGGTCGACCCGGTGTTGCGCCAATCGGTGCGTCAGGTGCCACGTGGGCTGCCCTGGTGGTTGCCGGTCGAGTTCGCCTGCTGGCAACGACCCGAAGGCCCGGGCTCAGCTATCGCCGATCGGCCTGACCATCCGGTGGTCCATGTGTCCTGGCACGACGCACAAGCCTATTGCGACTGGGCCGGATGCCGCTTGCCCACCGAAGCCGAATGGGAATTCGCAGCGCGCGGCGGGCTCGAAGGCCAGCGCTTTGCCTGGGGCGACAGCAGCGACTTCGAAGCGCTTTGCAACGTCTGGCGCGGCCGCTTTCCGGATGGCCCGGCCCCCGGCTGGCGCCCTGGGGCGGTGGCCGTGACCGCGCTGCCGCCCAACGGCCATGGATTGCGCCACGCCACCGGGAACGTTTGGCAATGGTGTGCCGACTGGTTCAGCGCCAGATACCACCAGGAAACCGAGGCCCTCGATCCTTGGCAGCAACGCATCACCGGGCGCCGATCGCAGCGCGGCGGCTCGTTCCTGTGCCACGCCTCTTATTGCAACCGCTACCGCGTCGCAGGGCGCAACAGCAACACACCGGCGAGCACATCGAGCAACTGCGGATTCCGCGTCGCCAGGCACAGCGCCTCTGGCGCGTGATCTTGGTCATCGGCGGGTCTCGTTGCGGGAGTGGCAGGAGGGACGGGGTCATGGGGGTCTGTCCCAGGCCCGGCGCTTGCCCCGAGTTGCGCTGGTTTGATGGCAGCTGGAGCGATGTGTAACGTTATATGATGTCCTATAGTCCGTTCGTTCGAACACACTGAACATCAAGGAATTCTGGCCATGCAAAGCAACTGGATCGGCAACCGGCCGGTGCCCGGCGGTGGCAGCGAAATCGCCATCCTGAACCCCGCCACCGAGGAACTCATCGATTCAATTCCTCGTGGTGGCCAAGGCGATGCCGATGCGGCCGTGATGGCCGCCCGTGCTGCGTTCCTGTCATGGTCAGCGCTATCGCCTGTCGAGCGGCGCAATGCTGTTCGGGTGGCTGTCGACAAGCTCGCTGTGATCCGCGATGAAGCCGCCAAGCTGTTGACTTGCGAGATGGGCAAGCCCTTGCCGCAGGCCACCGCAGAGATCAACACGGCCATCGACACCATGCGTGCTTTCGCAGAGTTGGTGGTGCATGTTCGCAGCGGCCAGCAGATGGCGCCGGCGCGCGAGCTCAACTTCCAACACCGGGTCGCGCGGGGCGTCGCGGCCTGCGTGATGCCTTGGAATTTCCCCATCGCTGTTGGCCTGGAGAACGTGGTGCCGAATTTGCTGGTCGGCAACACGGTCGTCTGGAAGCCGTCTGAGAAGACGCCGCTGACCTCGCGCTTCATCGTCGAACGCATCTTCGACCATTTGCCGCCTGGCGTCGTCAACCTGTTGCTCGGCGACGGCGAGAGTGTCGGCGACCCGCTGGTTCGACATCCGCAGGTCGACTTGCTGGTGTTCGTCGGTAGCGAGCGCACCGGGCGTCGACTGGGGGCGATCTGCGGACAGTCGCTGAAGAAAGCCATTCTGGAATTGGGCGGCAAGGACGCGTTGATCGTCGATGAAACTGTCGATGTGCTGGCGGCTGCGCGACTCGCCGCAGAGGCGACCTATTTCAACGCGGGCCAGATCTGCACCTCGACCGAGCGGCTGTATATCGCGCGGCCGATTTTCGATGCCTTTGTCGACGCGATGGTGGATGCCGCCCGTGCGATCAAGCTTGGCAACGGACTCGATGCCGGGGTTCAGATGGGGCCCTTGGTCGACCGCCTGCAGCTCGATCTTGTGTCGCGGCAGGTCGATGATGCGGTCGGCAAAGGCGCGACGGTTTGTAGTGGTGGTGCCCGCCTCAGCGGCAAGGGTTTTTTCTACCCGCCGACCGTGCTGACCCATGTCTCCCTGGATTCAGCGCTGATGCTTGAGGAAACCTTCGGTCCGGTTGCGCCCTGCATCCCCTTCGACGATTTCGACCAGGCCATCGCGATGGCCAACGACTCGCGCTTTGGCCTGGCGGCCATCGTCTGCACCACCTCAGCGCCGCGCGCGCTCAAGGCGGTCCACTCGCTGCGCGCCGGCATGGTCAAGATCAACACCATGCGCGGCAAAGCGCCTGGCGCAAGCTCCGAACCCTTCAATGCGAGCGGTCTCGGTCACGGTTATGGCATGGAATTTCTGCACGAGCTGACGCTGCAGAAATCCGTTCACTGGAGAGATGAACCCAAATGAGCAGCGATGACGTAAAAAGTGCGATGACACCACAATCTCGGATTGGCTTCATCGGCCTTGGCCTGATGGGCGGCGGGATGGCGATGAACATCCTGAAAAAACACGGCCAACTCAATGTCTGCGACCTCGACGAGCGCGCGCTGGCGCCTTTGCTCGAGGCCGGCGCGGTGCGCATGGATTCGCCGCGCGCGCTGGGCGCGGCGTCCGACATCGTGCTGACCTCGCTGCCAGACCCCGCAATCTCCAAGCGGGTGGTGCTTGGCGCTCAGGGTTTGATCGAGGGCTTGGCTGCCGAATCGACCGTGATCGGTATGTCGACGGACGGCATCGAGACCGTTCGCGAGATCCAGGCCGCACTGGCCGCGCGGCACATCCGCTTTGTCGATTGCCCCGTGGGCAAGGGGCCAACGGCCGCAGTCGCGGGTGAGCTGCAGTTGTTTGCGGCCGGTGACCGCGAAACCTGCGACTCGCTGCGATGGCTGCTGTCGATGATCGGCAGCAAGATCGATTACTGCGGTCCGATCGGCGCTGGGCAGGCGATCAAGCTCGCCAACAACCTGCTGTCATGCGGTTACGGCGCGCTGATCTCAGAGGCTTATGCGATGGCCAAGAAGGCCGGTGCGGATCTGAACATCTTCTGCGAAGCCTTGCCGCAAACCGCTGCCAACAGTTGGCCGCTGCAAAATGTCTTCGTCGCCAAGGCGTTCAAAGGCGACTTCACGCCTTATTTCAGGTTGTCGGCGGCGCACAAGGACTACAAGCTGGTGATTGCGATGGCCGACGCGCTCGGCACGCCTAGCCACGCTGCACGGGCCGTGCTCGATTACTACACGGCTGCCGCTGCTGCCGGCCATGGCGACCGAGATTTTGGCGCGATTGCGCTCGTCAACAACCCGGAGCTGCTCGGTGACTGATGCCAGACAAGGACCTGAACCCAGGCAGGGCTGAGACATGAGTGCACTGCGCTCAGCGCTGTCGCCGGTTGCTGCCGGTGTGCGCCTGGAACGGGACAGCCCGATCGCTTTGCATCGGCAACTGGCGCAGGCTTTGCGTGATGCGATCGCGGCCGGCGTCTACTTGCAGGGCGACCGCATCCCGACCGAACCCGCTTTGATGGCGCGCCACGGCGTGTCGCGCATCACCGCCCGCCAGGCGGTCATTCAGCTGGTCAGCGAAGGCCTGGTGGTCAGGCGGCAGGGCAAGGGAACCTATGTCGCAGCGCCGCCGGTGCGGCACGCGTTGATCGATCTGCGCGGCTTCTATGACGAGCTCGTCGCCCGCGGCGTCAACCCCGAGATCGAGCTGCTCGATTTCGCCAAGCGCGTGCCGCAGCCCGCAGTGGCGGCTCGACTTCGCTCGGGCGGCCAGTCGCTCGTGAGCTGGAAGCGGCTCTACAGCCGCCAGGGTGAACCGTTTGCCGTCGCCTGGGTCTGCCTGGCGCCCAGCGCGGGCCAGGTCACGCGCGAACTCGCGGCCACGCACACCTCGTACCACATTCTTGAGACCATCTTGCAGTGCAAGATCGACCATGCCGATATCTCGATTCGGGCACAGTCATCGACCGCTGAGATGCGCAAGCTGCTCAGGATGCCG
>JBILYN010000121.1:0-12592 GCA_044377715.1 Aquabacterium sp. | reverse complement strand
TCAATGGGCTAGACTGTAACACCCTTGCAGTAACCGCCCAAAACGCCATTAGACAACAGTCAAGCGTCGATTTCGCTGACAAATTCGTCGCTGGATGGCCCTGCGAAGGGACACAAGGTCACAGCATCGAATCAGTCCTGGCGGCCCACAGGACGCTACAGTTGAGGTATATGCAGCGCCATCCCGGCCCGGTCTGCACACCAACAGCGCCGTCAGCAACTTCAACACAACAGGCCACTGCGGCAGGACTTTCAGGGCCGAACGGGTGTTACCGAACGGCCGTGGCCGTTCAAGCCTCGGACGGGTTCGCCTCGAGGAAGTCGCAAGCTAACTGCGCCAGCGCCCGCACCCCGGGCAACAGGCAACCCTCGTCGACAAAGAATCGGGGCGAATGGTTGGGCGCGGCCTTGGCCAGCTCAGCAGCGCCGCCAGGCGTGACGCCGACAAAGAAGAACAGCCCCGGCACCACGCGCTGGAAGAACGAGAAGTCCTCCGAGCCCATGACCTTGGGAATCAGGTGCAGTTGGTCCGCACCGACCACCCGGCGCAGCGTGGGCAGCATGGTCTCGGTCAAAGCCGGATCGTTGACGGTCACCGGGTAATTCTTCTTGATGCAGACCGTGCAACCAGCGCGCGAGCCACGGCTGATGGCCTCGGCCAGATAGGTCACGCGCTCGTGAATGTCGTCGCGCATGTCCTCGCTGAAGGTACGGATGGTGCCGCGCATCTCGACCGATTCGGGGATGATGTTCTCGCGCAGACCGCCCTTGATTGCGCCGATCGTCACCACCGCAGGCTCTTGCGTCAGGTCGATCTGGCGGCTGACAACAGTCTGCAGACCTATCACCACTTGGGCCGCAGTGACGATCGGGTCGACGCCAAACCAGGGCATCGCGCCGTGGGTCTGGCGGCCATGAATCGTGATCTTGAGGTTGTCGGCACTCGCCATCGCCGGGCCGGGCCGGTAGCCGATCACACCCAGTGGCAGCCGCGAGGTCACGTGCAGGCCAAAGATGGCCGCCGGCCTGGGGTTGTCCATCGCGCCTTGCTCGACCATCATCTTGGCGCCACCGTCCTCGCCCTCGGGCGGCATTTCCTCGGCCGGCTGGAAGATGAACTTGACGCTGCCGCGCAAGCCCGCGCGCAATCCGGCCAGCACCTCGGCAACGCCCATCAGGATGGCGGTGTGGGCATCGTGGCCACAGGCGTGCATCACACCCACCTGCTCACCGTTCCAATCGGTGCGGACCTTGGAGGCAAACGGCAGGTCGACCTCCTCGGCCACCGGCAGCGCATCCATGTCAGCGCGCAGCGCGACCACCGGGCCGGGCAAACCACCCTTGAGCAGCCCGACCACCCCGGTGTGCGCCACCTCGGTGCGAACCTCGTCGAAACCGAGCTTGCGCAGGTGCGCAGCGACGATCGCCGAGGTCCTGAACTCGCGGTTGCCGAGCTCCGGGTGCTGGTGAAAGTCGCGTCGCCAGTCGACGATCTGGGCTTGGAGAGCTTGCGCTGCGCTGTCGATCTGCGCCGTCAGCGAGCTGGCGGGCATGGCTTTATCGGACATGACGATTCCTCTTGGACGGACTTCAAAACCGGGTTCGACCCAGTCCGCCGGGTTTGGCGGGTGAGGGCAAGGCCTGGCGCAGCGCTACAGAAGAATCAAACCGTGGCCACACCCGCCTCGACCAAGCCGATGCGTTGGCGGGCCGCCGCGTACTCGCGCTTGAGCTGGGCGACAAACTCAGCCACCGGCCTGACCTTGTCGATCGCGCCGATGCCCTGGCCGCAGCCCCAGATGTCCTTCCAGGCTTTCTTGGCACCACCGCCATCGACATTGCCAAAGTTCATCTTGCTCGGGTCGCTGACCGGCAGGTTGTCGGGGTCCAGGCCGGCATTGCGGATCGAGGGCTTGAGGTAGTTGCCATGCACGCCTGTGAACAGGTTGCTGTAGACGATGTCGTCGGAGTTGGCGTCGACGATGGCTTGCTTGTGCGGGTCGGTGGCGCGGGCCTCCTCGGTGGCGATGAAGGCTGAGCCGATGTACGCGAAGTCCGCGCCCATCGCCAACGCGGCCAGCACCGCGTCGCCGGTGGCGATGCTGCCTGACAAGGCCAGCGGGCCATGGAACCACTGGCGGATTTCCTGGATCAGCGCGAACGGGCTCTTGGACCCGGCATGGCCACCGGCGCCTGCGGCCACCGCGATCAGGCCGTCGGCGCCCTTGTCGATCGCCTTGTGGGCATGGTTGTTGTTGATGATGTCGTGCAGCACCACGCCGCCCCAGGCATGCACCGCCTCGTTGATGTCGACCCGCGCGCCCAGGCTGGTGATGATGATCGGCACCTTGTAGCGGGCGCAGGCCTCCATGTCGTGGTCTAGCCTGTCGTTGCTCTTGTGCACGATCTGGTTGATCGCGAACGGCGCGGCCTTCTGATCGGGGTGGGCGCGATCCCAGGCCGCCAGGGTCTCGGTGATCTCGGCCAGCCAGTCATCGACCTGCGAGGACGGGCGGGCGTTGAGCATGGGCATGGACCCCACCACACCGGCCTTGCACTGCTCGATCACGAGCTTAGGGGTGCTGATGATGAACAGCGGAGAGCCGATGATCGGCAAAGGAAGATTGGCGAGGGCAGCGGGCAAGGGCACAGGCAACTCCAACAGGAATGAGAATAATTGGCCAGTGTGCGAGCACTCTGGACAGCGGACTATCACGCTTGAGACAGCGCTTACAGATCCGCAACAAGCGAGATCAGAACGCGTCTAGCGCCATCTCGGTGACGCCGGCCGATCCTTCGACGATGCTGTCGCGCAAGCCCGTGGCCTTGCTCAGCAGGTGGTCAGCGTAGAAGCGCGCGGTGTTGATCTTGGCGCGCATGAAGTCGGTCTCGACGCCTTCGGCGAGCCGGTCCTCGGCCACCAGCAGCGCGCGCGCCATCTGCCAGCCAGCGATCACATTGCCGGCCAGCATCAGGTAGGGCACGCTGCCGGCAAACACCGCGTTCGGACTCGCACGGGTCTGGCCGGCGACGAAGTCCACCACGTCGAGCAAAGCCAGGCGGGCCGCGCTCAAGCGCTTGAGCATCGCGCGCGCTGCGTCGCTGCTGCGCGCGGCCAGCAGGCTCTCGGTGGCCTGGATCTGGGCCGCGATCGAGCGCGCGGTGGCGCCGCCGTCGCGCGAGGTCTTGCGACCGACCAGGTCGTTGGCCTGGATCGCCGTCGTGCCCTCGTAGATCGTCAGGATCTTGGCATCGCGGTAATACTGGGCCGCACCGGTCTCCTCGATGAAACCCATGCCGCCGTGCACCTGCACGCCCAGCGAGGTGACTTCCAGGCTCATCTCGGTCGAATAGCCCTTGATCAGCGGCACCATGAACTCGTAGAAAGCCTGGTTCTGCTTGCGAACCTCGGCATCCGGATGGGCGTGGGCGGCGTCCTGCGCGGCCGCTGCCACCAGCGCCATCGCCCGGCAGCCCTCGGTGTAAGCGCGCATCGTCATCAGCATGCGCTTGACATCGGGGTGGTGGATGATCGGTGCGGCGGCGTTCAACGAGCCGTCAACAGGCCGGCTCTGGACCCGATCCCTGGCATAGGACACGGCTTTTTGGTAAGCCCGCTCGGCCACCGCAATGCCCTGCACGCCGACCGCATAGCGCGCCGCGTTCATCATCACGAACATGTACTCCAGGCCGCGGTTTTCCTGGCCGACCAAATAGCCCACGGCGCCGGGCCCGGCGCCGTTTGCATTGACCTCCGCCGTGCCGTCGCCGTACTGCAGCACAGCGGTCGGGCTGGCCTTGATGCCGAGCTTGTGTTCGATGCTGACGCAGTGCACATCGTTGCGCGCACCCAGCGAGCCGTCGTCATTGACCATGAATTTCGGGCAGACGAACAGCGAGATGCCCTTGACGCCCTCGGGCGCGCCGGTCACCCGCGCCAGCACCAGGTGGACGATGTTCTCGGTCAGGTCGTGCTCACCATAGGTGATGTAGATCTTGGTGCCGAACAGCCGGTACGTGCCGTCGGCCTGCGGCTCGGCCCGGCTGCGCACCGCAGCGAGGTCCGATCCCGCTTGCGGCTCGGTCAGGTTCATCGTGCCGGTCCAGTCGCCGGCGATCATCTTCGGCAGGTATTTGGCTTGGAGCTCGTCGCTGCCTGCCGTCAGCAAGGCCTCGATCGCGCCGTCGGTCAGCAAGGGGCACAGTGCAAAGCTCAGATTGGCGCTGTTGAGCATCTCGATGCAGGCCGCGTGGATCAGCTTGGGCAGCCCCTGGCCGCCGAAGTCGACCGGGTGGTGCAGGCCTTGCCAACCGCCTTCGGCAAACTGGCGGAAAGCCTGTTTGAAGCCCGGCGTCGTCGTGACCCGGCCGTCCTTGAACGACGAAGGCTGCTGGTCACCCGCCCAGTTCAGCGGTGCGATCACATCCTGGTTCAGCTTGGCGCATTCGTCGAGCACCGCAGCGGCGGTGTCGAGGCCAGCATCCTCGAACCCGGGCAGTTCGGCCACATGGGCCAAGCCGGCCAGCTCTTGCATCACGAACAACATGTCCTTGACAGGGGCGCGGTAGGTCATTGCAGTCTCCAGAAAAAGCAAGGGCGCCAAACAAGGCGCCCAGGAAAGGGTCGAGCAGGCATCAGCGCCAGCGCATCACAGCGCGGCGACCAACTCCGGCACGGCGGCGAACAGATCGGCCTCAAGCCCGTAATCAGCGACACTGAAGATCGGCGCCTCGGCGTCCTTGTTGATCGCGACGATCACCTTGCTGTCCTTCATGCCGGCCAGGTGCTGGATCGCGCCGCTGATGCCGCAGGCCACGTAGAGCGTGGGCGCAACGATCTTGCCGGTCTGTCCGACCTGCCAGTCGTTCGGGGCATAGCCCGCATCGACCGCAGCGCGGCTGGCGCCGAGTGCAGCGCCAAGCTTGTCGGCCAATGGCGTCAGCACCTCGTTGAACTTCTCGCTGCTGCCCATCGCCCGGCCGCCTGAGACGATGATCTTGGCTGCGGTGAGCTCGGGCCGGTCATTGCGCGCGATCTCGCTGCCCAGGAAGCTGCTGTGGCCCGAATCGGCCACCGCCGCCAAGACCTCGACTGCAGCGCTGCCACCGGTCGCCGCTGCGGCATCAAAGCCCGTGGTGCGAACCGTGATCACCTTGATCGAATCGATGCTCTGCACCGTCGCGATCGCGTTGCCGGCGTAGATCGGACGCTCGAAGGTGTCGGCGCTGACCACCTTGGTCGCATCGCTGATCTGGCCCACGTCGAGCAAGGCCGCCACGCGAGGCGCAACGTTCTTGCCCGCCGCAGTGGCCGGGAACAGCAGATGGCCGTAACTGGCCGAAATCGCGATCACCTGCGCGGCAATGTTCTCAGCCAAGCCGTGGCCGAAGCCATCGGACTCGATGTGCAAGACCTTGGTCACACCAGCGATCAGCGCCGCGGCGGCCGCAGCCGCCCCGGCGTTGTGGCCTGCCACCAGCACATGCACATCGGCATGGCACTGCAGCGCGGCGGTCACGGTGTTGAGCGTCGCGCCCTTGATCGACGCGTTGTCGTGTTCAGCTATCACCAATGCAGACATCTCAGATCACCTTCGCTTCGTTCTTGAGCTTGTTCACCAGCGTGGCGACATCGGCCACCTTGATGCCGGCGCCGCGCTTGGGCGGCTCGACAACCTTGAGGGTCTTGATACGTGGCGCCACATCGACGCCCAGATCGGCCGGCTTGAAGACCTCGAGCGGCTTCTTCTTGGCCTTCATGATGTTGGGCAGCGTGACATAGCGCGGCTCGTTCAGGCGCAGGTCGGTGGTGATCACCGCCGGCAGGCTCAGGCTGAGGATCTCAGAACCACCGTCGATCTCGCGCGTGACCCGGGCCTTGCCGTCAACGATCTCGACCTTGCTGGCAAAAGTACCTTGTGACAGGCCAGCCAGCGCGGCCAGCATCTGGCCGGTCTGGTTGCAGTCGTCGTCGATCGCCTGCTTGCCCAGGATGATCAACCCGGGCTGCTCCTTGTCGACCAGCGCCTTGAGCAACTTGGCCACCGCCAGCGGCTGCAACTCCTCCGCGCATTCAACCAAGATCGCGCGATCGGCGCCGATCGCCATCGCGGTGCGCAGCGTCTCCTGGCACTGCGTGACGCCGCAAGACACGACGATCACCTCAGTGGCGAAGCCTTTTTCACGCAAACGAACCGCTTCTTCGACAGCAATCTCGTCGAAGGGGTTCATGCTCATCTTGACGTTGGCGATGTCAACACCGGTGCCGTCGGACTTCACGCGCACCTTGACGTTGTAGTCGACAACACGCTTCACGGGTACCAATACCTTCATGTCGAGCGGCTCCTGGACTGGTTGGACAGACGTTGATCTAAGTTCGTCACGATTCTAAGCCGCAGGCTTTGAGCCGGCCATGGCAGGAAATCGAACGATCGTGCTATTTTTTGCCATTGTGCCAGTGCCTTCGCACCGCGCACCTGGGCCAGATCATGGTCAGCCGCGGCCGCCTATCATCGGGGCCTTGCGCGGGTGACGGAACTGGTAGACGTAGCGGGCTTAAAACCCGCAGCCTTCGGGCGTACGGGTTCGATTCCCGTCCTGCGCACCACCTGAGCTTTTCGGGTTGACGCATGTTGAGTCGGGCCTCTAGGTGAATCAATCACTTAGAGGCCTTTTTCATGGCTCGCTGAAGCGCAACAGATCTAGGACAGCGCCGGGCTTGCGTGGCCCGCTTCTCTGCCCCCCGACCGACTGAACTCTGGTCAGGCTGTTGACGACAGCCCGCCCGACGGGCCGGCATCGAACGCTGAGGCTGGGCGCCGGTGCAGCCCCGGACTGGCCATCCGGCGCAAGCCTTCCTCCGCTTGGTCGCGCTGCCTGAGCGTCAAGGTCGCGCGCTTGGGCCGGTGAAAGTATCTGCGTTCGATACTTTCACGCCAAACTCAATCAGGCGCGCACAAGCCTATCGACGCAAGGCGTTGCGGTCAACGCTGCTCTGGGCCGCGCGCGGCGTCTCGATAAATCGCCGCAGCAGCGCAGCAACCTGCTCGGGGCAGTCGAGGTTGGGCGAGTGGCCCTCGCCGTGCCAGACATGCATGCCTGTGCCCTTGGGGTACATCGCCCAGGTGGCGAGCATGTTCTGCAGCGGGATGATCGCGTCGCGGTCGCCGGCGGCCAACAGCACCGGCATCGGCAGCAGCTTCACGCGATCGGCCAGGCGCAGCTGCAACATCGATCGCATCGAGCCGCGCAGGCGGCGCTCAGGCGCAGCGGCGATGTCGCGCATCAGCTGCTGCAGTTGCTCGGCATCGAAACCCTCGCCGCGCGCGTCGATACCGTCACCGCCGCCGCCCCGGGCTTGCTGCTCGCGACGCAACACCATGCGCTGGTCCAGATGCAGCTCGATTTGGGCCGCATCCATCGGCGTGCCATTCGGGCTGGCCGGATCGAGCAGCACCAGCGCGCTGACCCTGTCCGGGTGATCGACCGCGAACTGCGCCACCGTCGCACCGCCCATCGAATGGCCGACCAGCGTGAACCGGTCGAGCTTGAGTTGGCTGACGAGCTCGAAGAGGTCGGCGGCGAACTTCTGGACCGTGAAGTCACTCTCCAGCGGCGGCGCCTGCGAAGCGCCAGCGCCGCGGTTGTTGACCGCGATCGACCGATAGCGCTGCGCCGGCAAGGCTTGCTGCACACCGTGCCAGACACGCGCCGAGGCCTGATAACCATGCACGAAGACCAGCACATCGGGGCCCTCGCCATGCTCGAAATACTCCAGCGCGACCTCGGACAAGCGGGCAATCGTCATCTCAGTGGCTCTCGATCAAAGGACAAGAAAAAGTTATGCCGGCGCGGTGAGTCGTCAACTCAGGGCATCCACAGGAAGCGCTCGCGCTGCGCCTGTGCGCATTCGCCCATCACGGTGAGTGCCCACGCTGGCTGTTCAGCGACCGGCCTTGATCGCCGCTTCGCGGATCGAGGACAGCGTGGCGCGGCTGTTGATGACGTCGGGGTCCAGCTTGAGGTGGATCAGCATCGGTGCGCCTGGCTGCATGGCCTCGGCGAAACAGGCTTCGAAAGCCTCAGTGGTCTGCACGCAGGCAGCACGCCAGCCGAAAGCCCGCGCCATCGCGGCGAAATCGGGGTTGAACAGGTCGCTGCCGCTGACCCGACCCGGGTACTCGCGCTCCTGGTGCATGCGGATCGTGCCGAAAGTGCCGTTGTCGACCACCAGGCTGACCAGCCGGCCCGCACCCCGGTTGGCGCCATAGCCCGAGGCCGTGGCGAGTTCCTGGCCGGTCATCAGGAAGTCACCGTCGCCTGCCACGTTGACAACGGTTCGCTCGGGGTACAGCAAGGCCGCTGCCACTGCGGCCGGGAAGCCATAACCCATAGACCCCGAGGTCGGGGCCAGCTGGGTGCGACCATGGTGCTGCAGTCCGAAGTAGCGCACATAGCGGTGCACCCAGCCACTGAAATTGCCTGCGCCGTTGGTGTAGACGGTGTCGGCCGGCGCCAAGCGCTGCACGGTCTTCATCACCACCGCCATGTCGAGCGGTGCGACGGGCGGCGCCACATGGTTGGCCTCGTAATCTACATGGGCCGTGGCAGCCCATTCACCCCAGGGCAGGCTGGGCGGCGCAGCCAGCGTCTCGAGCGCCTTGGCCGCGCAAGCCATGGAAGACTGCATCAGCAGATCGGCGGCGTAGACCCGACCCAGTTCCTCGGCGCCGGCGTGGATGTGGACCAGCTTCTGCGTCGGCCGTGGCGGTGTCAGCAAGGTGTAGCCGCCAGTGGTCATCTCGCCCAGCCGCACGCCCAGCGCGATGATCAGGTCGGCGTCCTTGACGCGCTGCGCCAGCTTGGGGCTCAGGCCAATGCCCACGTCGCCGGCATACAGCGCATGGCGGTTGTCGAAGGTGTCTTGAAAACGGAATCCGCAGCCCACCGGGATCTGCCAGTTCTCGGCAAAACGCTGCAGCGCGCGGGCAGCCTCGGCGTCCCAGCCGCTACCGCCGGCGATCAGCATCGGGCGCTGCGCCGCCAGCAGCATCGCGCGCAGGTCGCGCAGCGCGCCGGGCGCGGGCCAGGCCTGGGCGGGCTCGACGCGAGGCAGCACCGGTGCTGCAGTCAACTCGGTCAGCATGTCCTCTGGCAGCACCAGCACCACCGGGCCAGGCCGGCCCTGCAGCGCGGTGTGAAAAGCGCGGGCGATGTATTCGGGCAGGCGGTCGGCGTCCTGTACCTCGCCCACCCATTTGGCCAGGCCGAGCGTGCCGGGGCCGAACATCTGGCGGTAATCGAGTTCCTGGAAAGCCTCGCGGTCGCGCTGGTCGCTGGCCACCTGGCCGACGAACAGGATCAGCGGCGTCGAGTCCTGAAACGCCGTGTGGATGCCAATGCTGGCATTGGTCGCGCCCGGGCCCCGGGTGACGAAGCAGATGCCGGGCCGGCCGGTGAGCTTGCCTTGGGCCTCGGCCATGAAGGCCGCGCCGCCCTCCTGCCTGCAGGCAATGAAGCGGATCTGGTCTCGGTGCTGGTGAAAACCGTCGAGCACCGCCAGGTAGCTTTCACCCGGCACGCCGAATGCGGTGTGAACGCCCTGGGCGACCAGGGCTTCAACGAGGACATGGCCGGCGGGTCTGGGGTTCATCGAGATACCTCGGTTGGGTGAGAACTGCCGATTATCAGCAGGCCTGGGATCGAAGGGATTTGCGAGAAGAAATGCGTCAAGCCGGCCGCAATTCGCGCCGTACCCGCCGCACGTTGAAGGCACTGACGATCAGCACCAGTTGCACCAACGCCAGGCCGATCCAGACGTCGCGGTACTGCTGCATGTCCATCAGGCGGCCGAAGATCAGCGGCGCGATCGCCTGACCGATGTCCAGACCCGCATAGACCACGCCAAAGACCCGTCCGCTGGCGTTCTCGGGCGTCGAACGCTTGACCAGCAGGTCGCGCGACGGACTCGCGCTGCCCGAGAACAGACCCATCAGCGCGAACATCAGCGGCACAGCGCCGGCGTAGATCGGCAAAAAAGCCACCATCAGCGCGATGCTGGCTGCCAGCCCCATGCCGACACCGACCACGCGCTCGCAGCGCACCGGGTCGGAGGCCAGAAAGCCACCGCCCACCATGCCGCAGGCGCTGCCGACCATGTAGACCGACAGACACAGGGCGACCCAGTGCTGCGGCACACCGTGCAACTGCCGTGCCGACTCAGGCGCAAAACTCTGCACCACGCTGAGAGCGATCGCGGAGAAGAAGAAAAAGCCGAAGCACATCCACACCGCAGGGATGCGAAGAAAGTCGAACGGCCCCTCGGCTGGGCTGTCGCTGGCCGCCGAGACCGCCGGGGCTTGCACTGCCAGCGTCAACTGATCGCGCTGCCACCACATCACGGCCAGCACCAGGAAAGCCACTGCCGATGCGCTGAACATCGCCGCGCGCCAGCCCCAGGCGATCGCCACCGGCACCATCAACAAAGGCGCCAGCGCCCAGCCCAAGGTGCCGGTGATGCCGTGAGCGCTGTAGGCGTGGCCGAGCCGGGTCTTGTGCACCTTGCGGTTGATCAAGGTGTAGTCCACCGGGTGGAACACGCCGTTGCCGATGCCCGCGACCACCGCACAGGCCGCCAGCATCGAGTAGGTCTGGCTGCAAGCGTAGCCCAACGCGGCAAAGCCCAAGAGTGTCAGCCCACACAGCAGCACAGGCCGCGGACCGAAGCGGTCGACGACAAAACCCGAGGCCGTCTGCACCACGCTCGAGACGACAAAGAAAATCGTCAGCAACAGGCCCAACTCGGTGTAGCTGACCCCGAACGCCTCCTTGAGCCAGGGGAACAAGGGCGCGAGCAACAGCTGGCTGAAATGGCTGACACCGTGCGCCAGTCCGATCAAGCCGATCACCGTCGCATCCTGGCGCAGCGGCGGCGGGCTCAAGTCATCGGCGACGAGCGCGGTCATTCGGCGCGCCAGCCAAGGCCGCTGGAATGGCAAGGACGCAAGGCTGGTGCATGACTCATGGCTCACATCTTAGTGAACCCTGGGGCAGGCCACTGGCGCGGGCGGGACAAAGCCCCAACCCGCCGCCAGCCCCGTTAGCTCAATGCACCACGCGACCAAACTCAAACTGGCCGTCGCGCACATCCACCGGCACCACATCCTTCGGACCAAAGCGACCTTGCAGGATCAGCTTGGCCACCGGGTTCTCGATCCGGTGCTGGATCGCGCGCTTGAGCGGCCTGGCGCCGAACACCGGGTCGAAACCGACTTTGGCGATTTCGGCCAGCGCCTCGTCCGAGACCTCGAGCTTCATCTCCATCTTCTCGAGCCTGGCCTCGAGCAGCTTCAGCTGGATCTTGGCGATTTCGCGGATGTTGGCTTGGTCCAGCGCGTGGAAGACCACGGTCTCGTCGATCCGGTTGAGGAATTCGGGCCTGAAATGCGCCTTCACTTCGCCCCAGACCGCTTCGCGGATCAACTCGGTCGACTGACCCGCCATCTGCATGATCATGTGCGAGCCCAGATTGCTGGTCATCACGATCACGGTGTTCTTGAAGTCCACGGTGCGGCCCTGGCCGTCGGTCAGACGGCCGTCGTCAAGCACCTGCAGCAACACGTTGAAGACGTCCGGATGCGCTTTTTCGACCTCGTCGAGCAAGAGCACCGAATAAGGCTTGCGTCGCACCGCCTCGGTCAGCGTGCCGCCCTCGTCATAACCGACATAGCCCGGCGGTGCACCGATCAGCCGCGAGACGCTGTGCTTTTCCATGAACTCGCTCATGTCGACCCGGATCATGTGGTCGTCGCTGTCGAACAAAAATCCTGCCAGCGCTTTGCACAACTCGGTCTTGCCGACACCGGTCGGGCCGAGGAACAAAAAGGACCCCAGCGGCCGGTTCGGATCGCTCAGGCCCGCGCGCGACCGGCGGATCGCATCGGCCACCGCAACGATGGCCTCGTCCTGCCCGACAACGCGCTGGTGCAGCTTGTCCTCCATCTGCAACAGCTTGTCGCGCTCGCCCTGCATCAGCTTGCTCACCGGGATGCCGGTGGCGCGTGACACCACCTCGG
This sequence comes from Aquabacterium sp., assembly GCA_044377715.1. Lineage (GTDB taxonomy): Bacteria > Pseudomonadota > Gammaproteobacteria > Burkholderiales > Burkholderiaceae_C > Pseudaquabacterium. The sequence continues at coordinate 519 of JBILYN010000121.1, read as the reverse complement.
CGATTTCTTCGGCGCCGACCATGGTGCGCAGCAACTGCGGACCCCCAGTGCCATCCTTCGCGCCCTTGGTCTTGCCCGACTCCTTGGCCTGGGCTTCCTTCAAGGTTTTTTCCAGTTCAGGCAAGCGCCCGTACTGCAATTCGGCGACCTTGTTGAAGTCGCCCTTGCGCTTGAGTTCCTCGATCTGGAACTTGATCTGCTCGATCTGCTCTTTGACCTGTGCCGAGCCCTGGGCCGCGGCCTTCTCGGCTTTCCAGATCTGCTCGAGGTCGTTGTACTCGCGCTGCAGCTTGACGAGCTCGTCCTCGATCAGACCGAGCCGGCGCTGCGAGCCCTCGTCGTGCTCCTTTTTCATCGCCTCGCGTTCGATCTTCAGCTGAATCATCCGGCGGTCGAGCTTGTCCATCACCTCGGGCTTGGAGTCGATCTCGATCTTGATCTTGGCCGCAGCCTCGTCGATCAGGTCGATCGCCTTGTCGGGCAGGAACCGGTCGGTGATGTAGCGGTGCGAGAGCTCGG